>JBQCEG010000034.1:0-20214 GCA_051960475.1 Ginsengibacter sp. | reverse complement strand
AATAATGCAATTTCTTTGGGATGGCACAATGATGGTACTAACGATTATGCATACACGCGTGGAAATAATGTGTGGGCAAAAGAAGATCACGCAGGCAATAACAGTAATACGGGGGCTGTTGCGAATTCTTCCACAGCATCACCTTATCTCACTTTTGATTTTCCATTTAATTCAACAGGCCAACCGGATACGGGAACCAATATGAATTTTGCCATTACACAGTTGTTTTATTGGAACAATATAATGCACGATGTGAGTTATCAATATGGTTTTGATGAAGCGGCAGGAAATTTTCAAAACAATAACCAGGGCCGGGGAGGAGCAGGCAATGATTTTGTCTACGCAGATGCACAAGACGGCAGTGGTTCAAACAATGCTAATTTTTCTACACCTGCTGACGGATCGAACCCAAGGATGCAAATGTTTCTTTGGTCACCGGATCAATCGAAAAATTTAAATATTAATTCACCTGCCTCTATTGCCGGGCCGATACCTTCATTGGAAGGCGCTGTTAGTAATAATAACTTATTGCAAAATGTGGGACCTGTAACGGGCGATATTGTATTGTTCAATGATGATGTTTCAGGCACCACTCATGAAGCTTGCGGATCAGCTGCAAATGCAAGTGCACTTATTGGCAAAATTGCAATGATAGACCGGGGCAACTGTAATTTTACCAACAAAATAAAAGCAGCCCAAAATGCCGGAGCAATTGCTGTAATCATGGTGAATAATGTAGGTGGCGATTCCATAATTGTAATGGGTGCCAATCCTCTTGACAATACGATCACTATTCCTGCAGTAATGATTTCCCAAAACAATGGAAATGCTATCAAAACCATTTTGGCAGAAAACACAGCTGTGAACGCAACCTTAAGTGCAAATGGAATTGAATTGGATGGAGACCTGGATAATGGAATTATGTCACATGAATATACGCATGGCATTTCTACCAGGCTGACTGGTGGACCTTCCACTGCTACCTGCCTTACCAACAATGAACAGGGTGGTGAGGGTTGGAGCGATTATATGGCGCTTATGATGACAACGAATTGGAATACCGCTTCCGTTTCTGATGGCACCAAAGCGCGTTCACTTGGCACTTATGTTATTGGTGAACAACCTACAGATGGCGGTATAAGGACTTATCCTTATTCAACTGATTTAACTATTAATCCCTGGAGTTATGCCGATATGGATGCCACTGGTGGAGAGGTGCATACTATAGGCGAAATTTGGGCAGCCACTTTATGGGATATGACCTGGAACATTATTCAACAGGATGGCATTAATCCCAACTTATACGATGCGAATGCTGCAGGCGGAAATTCAGTTGCTTTAAAATTGGTGATGCTTGGTATGAAATTGCAACCTTGCCAGCCGGGATTCCTGGATGCAAGAGACGCAATTTTGAGGGCAGATACAATCTTATACAATGGAAAATACAGTTGCGCTATCTGGAATGCTTTTGCAAGAAGAGGGATGGGTGTGCTGGCTCAACAGGGAAGTTCGAATAGCACGACGGACCAGGTAGCAGATTACTCGATTCCTGCAAGTGCTGTTATTTCAAAAAGTGTTGACAAATCCCAAGCGGCGCAAAATGATTTTCTGACTTACACTTTAAAGGTAAGTGCACAATGTGCAGCTGTTTCAAACTACAAAATTGTTGATACTCTTTTACCGAATGTTACCTATGTTAGCGGCGGTACTTATAATGCTTCAGACAGAACGGTAACCTTTAATGTTCCTTCATTGTCCTCTTCTACATCAGAAACATTTTCCTTCAGGGTGAGAATTAATGTGAACAGTTATTTTGTTCCACAAAATCTTTTGAATGAAACCGTATCTTCTAATTCAATTCCTTCAACATTTACTGCTACTTCATCACCTTCTTCTGTGAAGTGGACAGTAAGTACCGTTAATCACAGCGCGTCATATTCTTTAAAAGCAAGTGATCCGACTTCAGCTGCAGAGGAAATACTAACAAGTAGTTCTTCTTACCCGGTAAACGGAAACACTCAATTAATCTTTTGGCAAGAATATAATACTGAAGCGGAGCACGATGGAGGAGTAGTGGAACTATCAACAGATAGTGGATCAAGCTGGTTTGATGCGGGCGCTTATATGAGTCAGAACGGATACAATTCTACAATCAACAGCAACAGCAATCTTACCAATAAAAGAGCATTCAGCGGAAGCAGCAATGGGTTTATTAAAACGATTGTAAATCTTTCTTCTTTTGAAGGGAAGTCTGTAAAATTCCGCTTCAGGTTTGTCAGCGACGATACGAAGAGCGGAACAGGATGGTTTGTGGATGATATCTCCGTTGACGAAACGCCTGCCGCTTATAATCTCGCTCAATTATTGGACAACAGTAATGTGTTGCAAAGTATTTCGGATACCGTTACAAGCATCACAACAGAAGTTCTTCCTTTGGCCTGGGGAAGTTTCACGGCAGAAAAATCAGGAAATAGTGCATTATTGAAGTGGTCAACTTTGCAGGAGATCAATACTGCTAATTTTATTATTGAAAGAAGCAGTGATGGTTTGCATTTTAACCAGATTGGAACGATGGATGCGGCGGGAAATACTTCCGGCATTACTTTTTATCACCTGTCTGATGGTGCACCTTTAGAAGGGAATGATTTTTATCGCATAAGCGAAGTAAATAAAGATGGGAAAGTTCTTTATTCAGAAGTGAAAATGCTTTCGTTTGATCTTCCGGCTTCTACAATAATTGTTTCACCCAACCCTGCAAAAGATCATTTAAATATTTCTGTGGCAGGCAACCAACAAACTTTGCACCTTTCACTCGTAAATTCTATGGGACAAGTAGTTTCCAATTCAATAATGACAAATGAATATAACAGTTTACCAGTACACGAAATTCCTTCCGGCGTTTATTATTTAAAGATCACCGGAGGTAATATTTCAACTGTGCGCAAAGTGCTGATTGAAAAATAGCAACAGTGAAATAAGAAATAATTACATTTCTTTCTACTAATTGGTATTGTTATTCTCCAAAGAAATACAGTAATCAAAGAAAGAACACAAATTAATATTTTGAATAGGACTTCTTTTGCCTGGAGACCTGGTTAAAAGAATAATGCATAAATTTTTGGAAGAAAAATAATACAGCCAATAATAAAAGTGATAATGGCTGAAAGCAATACTGCCGAAGCAGACATGTCTTTTACCTTTTTTATAACCAAATTAAAATCGGGGCAAACGAGATCACACAGCTTTTCAATGGCCGAGTTTATTATTTCAAAACTCAGAACCACAGCGAAACACAATAAAATGATTGCCCATTCAATTGATGAAAGCCCAAGAAAAAAACCTGCGATAACTACAATAATGGCAAGCACATATTGGATGCGGAAATTTTTTTCATGGAGGATGCAATCTTTTAAACCATTGAAGGCCCAGCCGAAAGATTTTATTACGCGCATAGTTAGATTTTGAGTTTGGTGTTAAAAATGTGACACAACTTTTTTGATAGCAGCACAAGCTTTTACAATTTCATCTTCAGAAATAGTTAAAGGCGGAACGATCCTTAAACATTCCGATGCAAATAAAAACCAGTCAGTAAATACGCCTTCTGTTAACAGACCATCAATTACTTTTTTATTTTGTTCGTAAGAGTCAAACTCAAGCGCCATCATTAGTCCACGGCTCCGGATTTTTTTTATTTGTGGTAACTGCTGAAGATGTTGAAGAAACAGTTTTTCTTTTTCAAAGACTTTATCTATCAATTTTTCTTCCAGCAAAACTTCAAATGCAGCAAGGCCGGCGGCACAACAAACAGGATGACCACCAAATGTATTTATATGACCAAGCACAGGATTTTTTGTAAATGAATCCATTATTTTTTTATCGCTGATAAAAGCACCTAACGGCATTCCTCCGCCTAAGGCTTTTCCTAAAAGAAGTATATCAGGAATTACATCAAATTGCTCAAATGCCCATAGACTTCCATTTCGGGCAAAACCACATTGTATTTCATCCAAAACAAGTAACGCTCCTGTTTCATCACACTTATTGCGTAGCGCCTGCAACCAATTTTTTTGTGGCACAATCACACCTGCTTCCGCCTGGATCGTTTCTGCAATCACACAAGCAGTCTCCTCATTTATAGAATTTAAAGCTTCAAAAGAATTATAATCAAGGTGAGAAATACCCGGCAGTAAAGGCCTGAATGCATTTCGCCAATATTCATCTCCCATGATACTTAATGAACCTTGTGTACTTCCATGATAAGAATTTTTGAAAGCAGCAATATTGGTTCTACCTGTAAAACGTTTAGCAAGTTTCATCGCTCCTTCTGTAGCTTCTGTTCCCGAAGCAGTAAAAAAAACGGAATTAAGAGAAGAAGGCAAATGATCTGTTAGTGCTTTTGCATAGGCGGTTTGCGGAGACAAGACCAGTTCGCCGTTTACCATTACATGCATAAAATTTTCTGCCTGGCGACAGATTGCATCGATTACTTTTTTGTTGGCATGTCCAATATTACAAACGCTTATGCCACCAATCAGATCGATGTATTCTTTTCCATTTACGTCGTAAAGCTTGCTACCACTGGCTTTTACAATTTCCAATCCAATCGGATCAGGAGATGTTTGGCCAATATGATTTAAAAATAATTGCCTGTTGGTCATTATTTAAAAAAATTTTCAGCTCAACCGATTGGTTGGGCATTCACTTTTTCTAATACTTTGCGGTAGAGATCTTCATACTGTGGGACGATGGTATGAATATCGAATTTCATTGCTTGCGCTAATGCATGCTTTCTCATTTTCGCCAAGGCTTTCTCGTCAGAAAGTATGTGAATTATATTCTTGCTCATGTCTTCAACATCCCCTACATTGCTCGTGTAACCTGTTACTCCATTGATGTTTATCTCGGGCAGGCCACCTGCGTTGGTTGAGATAACGGGAACCTGTGCCGCCATTGCTTCCAGCGCCACGAGACCGAAACTTTCATATTCACTTGGTAAAATAAAAAGGTCAGAAATAGCGAGGATCTCTTCCATTTGTTCCTGTCTCCCCATGAAACGAATGTCAGTTCTTGCGCACGTTTTGCGGCAGAGATCTTCAATGAAAGAACGTTCGGGTCCGTCGCCAACAAACAACAATTTTGAAGGCACGATCTTGTTTACTTTTTCAAAAATATGAACAACATCTTGTACTCGTTTTATTTTCCTGAAGTTGGATGCATGCAACAATATTTTTTCATTGTTGGGAGCAATTACCTGTTTAAAAGGAGTGATCGGTTTTTTATTAAAACGTTTCGCATCAACAAAATTATAGATCACCTCGATCTCTTTTTCTACTTTAAAATTGCTGTAGGTTTCATCGCGCAGGTTTTTAGAAACTGCAGTAACGGCGGTACTTTCGTTCATCGAAAAAGTCACCACCGGCGAATAAGTTTTGTCTCTTCCAACTAAAGTAATATCGGTTCCGTGAAGGGTAGTAATAACAGGGATATCCAAACCTTCTTTCAAAAGTATTTGCCTTGCCATGTAGGCTGCAGAAGCATGTGGAATGGCGTAATGGACATGTAACAGATCAATTTTCTGGTTGATGATCACATCTACCATCGTACTCGCCAATGCTGTTTCGTAGGGAGGATAATCAAAAAGCGGATAGGTTGGAACGCTCACTTCGTGGTAAAAAATATTCGTATGAAAACTGCCAAGCCTCACGGGCTGCTGGTACGAAATAAAATGGATATTGTGTCCTTTCTCTGCCAAAGCTTTTCCCAATTCGGTTGCCAAAACACCACTGCCTCCAAAGGTAGGGTAACAGACAATGCCTATATTCATATTGTAAAGGTTTAGAAACCTATGCAATTTACAACTTCTTTCAGGCTGTATTATAAGCGATCAGTCAATAATTTGATTTTTGGAATGATTATGTTTGTAAACGAAGAAAAGGTTTCGGTGAAAACCGGAGAAAAAAATTAGAATGTATGAGCCATTTATTCACCACCGATAGCATTATCAGTTTTTTTATTCTTGTCATTCTCGAGATCATTCTCGGAGTTGATAATGTGATCTTTGTCAGTATAATTATCAACCGGCTTCCTGAAGATCAACATAAGAAAGCGCGGCTTGCGTGGGTAATTTTAGGTTCAATTGTAAGGAGTGGATTATTGCTTGCTTTGGGTTGGTTGTTGTCGCAAAAAGGCAAGGCGGTGTTCACCGTTTTTGATAAAGGATTTGATTTGGCAAGTATTGTAATGCTTGCGGGTGGTATATTTCTTATTTATAAATCCGTACGCGAGATTCATGAAAAACTGGAAGGTGAAGATCCGAATGCATTAAAACCAAAAGCAAAACCGTTGAATTTTTCAAATGCGATTTTCCAGATCGTTTTAATTGATATGGTTTTTTCGTTTGATAGTGTGATTACTGCCGGCGGAACAGCAAAACACGTGGAAATTATGATTGCTGCTGTTGTAATCGCGATGATCATTATGTTTTCATTTAGCCCTTACATTGCCGGGTTTATTCATAAGCATCCGACCTTTAAAATGCTGGCTCTTTCTTTTTTGGTGATGATTGGTTTAAGTCTTTTGATCGAAGGCTGGGATTCGGAAAAAGCAGAAGATCTTCATTTGAAAAATTATATTTATTTCGGAATGGCATTTTCGTTTGTTGTTGAAGTGCTGAATATGGCGATGATGAAAAAACAAAACCGGCGGGTGGTTCAATTGGACGAGCCGGATTATCCTGTGGATGAAGTAAATCTTGGCGACCAGGCTAGGTAAATAATCAGGATAAAATTTTCTTTACGATTGCAGGGCCTTCATAAATAAAACCCGTCCAAACCTGTACAAGTGAAGCCCCACTATTAAATTTTTCTTTAGCATCTTCTGCTGTAAAAATTCCGCCGCTGCTGATGATCGGAATTTTTCCTCCGGATTTTTTATAAATGTATTCAGTGATTTTTGTCGATTCTTCAGCTAAAGGTTTTCCGCTTAAACCTCCTGCACCCATCTTTTTAATTTCTTTTTGAGAGGTAATTAAATTTTTGCGGGAGATAGTTGTGTTTGCTGCTACCAGTCCGTCCAGTTTTATTTCCATTGCAAGATCAATAATGTCATCGAGATCATTTTGATTCAGATCTGGAGAAATTTTTAGAAGCAAAGGCTTTGGTTTGCGTCTGGAATTGTTAATGGTTTGCAGGTGAGTCAGAATTTTTTTCAAAGAATCTTTTTGTTGTAGATCTCTTAATCCGGGTGTGTTTGGCGAACTTACATTTACCACAAAATAGTCAACTGCATCAAATAATTCATTGAAGCAAATATCATAATCCTTCCAGGCATTTTCATTCGGCGTTATTTTGTTTTTCCCAATATTTCCGCCTATGATCAACTTGCTGCTTTTATATTTTAATCTGAATTCTTTCACTCTATCGGCTGCAGCTTTTGCTCCTTCATTATTAAAACCCATACGGTTGATCAAAGCTTTGTCTTTTGGCAAACGAAAAAGCCGTGGTTTCGGATTCCCCTCTTGCGGAAGGGGTGTTACTGTTCCGATCTCAACAAATCCAAATCCTAGTGTATCAAGCTCATAAAGATATTTGGCGTTTTTGTCAAAACCTGCAGCAAGGCCAACTGGATTGGAAAAATTCAAACCAAGAACTTCTTTTGAAAGTTCGGAATTTTTGGGAGTGAAAATTGTTTTCAAAATATTCCTGGCAAAAGGAATGCGGCAAAAAAATGCCAGCATGTTCATTGCGAAATAATGCACTTGTTCTGCATCAAACCAAAATAATATGCTGCGAATGAATTGGTACATTTTGCCCGCGAAGATAAGAATTGAATTTCTCGCTTACAGTAAATGAAGGAATATTGAGAAATTCTGTTTTGGCAGGGGGAAAGCAGGCGATTTTAAAATCTTCTATTCCTGTTGAAGCCTTTCTTAAATTATGGCTGAAAAACTAGTTTATACGTATATTTTTAATTTAGGCGTATATTTGTTAAGAAAGAAATTGATATGACAGTCAAACTTAACCTTACTATAGATGAATCAGTCGCCCGGCGCATAAAATCCTACGCGGCGCGTAAAAAGACTTCTGTATCAAAAATTGTTGAAAAGCAACTGGAGCAGGTTCTTAAAACAGAAAAAAAAGATGACTCTTTCAGGAAATTTTTGGACAAATATGCGGGATCGATTAAAAGGGACAAACCTTTAAATATAGATGAAGAAAGAGATAACTATTTAAAGGAAAAGTATGGCTTTTAATGCTTTTCTAGACACTAATATTATAGTTGACCTCCTGGATCCGCTCAGGCCTTTTCATCTCGAGGCAACCAGTCTTTTCAACTTATTGGACCAGGGGAAATTTACTGCCTTTTATTCGGAAAGTGTTATTACAACAACCGCCTACGTTATCAGAAAAGATTATACCAGGAATAGGATTTGTGAGATTGTGGATAGCCTAAACAAAAGAATTATTTTATTACCCTGTACTTCTGAAAATGTAAATGAAGCTTGTGGCAAATTACCGCCTGATTTCGAAGACGCTTTGCTTTATGAAATAGCGCTACAGTATGAACTCGATTACTTTATTACATCTAATACAAAAGACTTCAAAAACATTCAAAACAGTATGCTGCCGGTGATCAATGCAAAAGCCTTTAATAAAATTTTAGCCAGCGATTAAGGATTACCTCAAATTTGATTTTATTTTTCCGTAAACAGGTCCATTAATTTCATTACCACAGCAGCTTCGTCTCCGCTGGATGGATTTGTACCTTTATCCAAAAAATAATTAACTACTTTTTGTATCAATGGTTGTTGCACGTGCTCCAGCGGCACAAAGGGAATGATGTCTTTTTCACCGTTTTTAAAAAGTTTGATTTTCTTATGTTCGAAAATCGGGAAAGATAATTTTCCTTCAGAACCATAAATTTCACAAAGGTCTTTTTCTTCTCCAGGCGCCACATTGAAACTCCAAATGCCGTCGAAGAGAACACCTGATTTGAATAAGATATTTCCTGCCACAAGATCATCTGCGTTATAAAGTTTTGCCTGGTTTATTGAATAACCACTTGCTTTTTCAACTTCTCCGAAAAACCAATACATCAGGTCCAACTGGTGTGGTGCTAAATCATGAAACAAGCCACCACCTGAAATTTCAGGATCAACCCGCCATGCAACTTTCGGAACAGAAAGTTTTTCTTTGCTCAGTTTTGGTTGAAAAAATTCAAGTTTCACAAAACGAACGGTCCCGATTTCTCCTTCATTGATCAATCTTTTAACTTCATTAAAAAGTGGTTGACCTCGGCGATAATGTGCCACTGATAATTTTATGTTTTTTTCTTTCGCCAATTTTGTGATCATGTTGGCGGATGCATAATTCAGCGTCATTGGTTTTTCAATATAAACCGGCTTTCCGGCATTGATTGCAGCTATCGCATATTCTTCATGGGAAGAGGGTGGCGTAGCAATGTAAATCGCATTTACTTCCTTGTCGTTGATCAGTTCATTCGCATCGGTGTAACATTTTGGAACTCCATGACGTAGGGCATAATCTTTTGCTTTTTCTGCGTCGCGCCGCATCACTGCCTCAAGTGAAGAATTTTCAACTTTATTAAATGCCGGCCCACTCTTTACTTCAGTTACATCTCCGCATCCGATCATTCCCCATTTTATTTTTTGCATGTGAATTGTTTTAAATGAATTTAAAAATTTTACAGTGAACGAAGAAAAAAGAAGTTATTTTTTTGCACTAACTGTGATGGCTATCCGCTGATAATTTTATCCAATTCTTTCTCCTTTTCAATCAACCTTTGTAATAAAACCATTTGGTTTCCGGCGCGGATAAAATTTTGTCCTTCATACCTGGCTCCGTAATAAATATCATTATTCAAATGGTCCGCCAGGAAACGAAGCGCCTGCATATACATCATGAATTTTCCTGAATAAATAAATTGTTTCTTTTCTTCCGGATTCAATTCATCTTTCATTTGCGACATGTAACCATCATATATCGCTTTATAAAAATCATCGCGAATTTCGATTTTCGAAAAATCTTTTTCTTCTTCGTTTGCTGGCGAAAGATAAGTGCGCATCATATCGCCAATGTCGCTGATAAAATAACCCGGCATTACTGTGTCCAAATCAATTACGCACAAACCTTTGTCATTCGAATCAAAAAGTACATTACTGATCTTTGTGTCATGGTGTGTTACCCGATGTCTAAAGGAAGGATTGTGCAGAATGTTTTCATAAGTGTAAACAATATTTTTCTCTGATTCTATTGCACCTATCAAATCTTTTGATTCTTTTAAACGCTGTTTATTTCCGTGTTTCAATGCATTTTCAAATTGCTGAAATCGGAGAGAAAGGTTATGGAAATCAGGTATTGTTACTTGCAATTTTTCAACGGCAAAACCGGATAGTAAATGAGTAAATTCTCCAAATTTTTTTGCTGCTTCATAAGCTTGTTCCGGCTTTTCAACAGTAGAGATCGTATGGGAATCAGGAACAAACGGAATGAGCCGGTAATAATCGGCATTGATTTTTAATAGTTCTTCTCCGTTCACCGTAGGTATTTGTGCCGCGAATAAGTAACCGGGATTTGTTTGCGAGAGATAATCTGAAATCAACCGAACATTTGCAGCGATCGCACCGGGATTTTTAAAGACTTCTGTATTGATTTTTTGGAGAATAAAAGTGGCTTCCGTTGAAATTATTTTCCATGTTGCATTGATAAGGCCATTTTGTAAAACTTCAACCTTAACTGCATCCTTATCTAAATCATAAGCTTTAAAAATTTCCTCGGGAAACATATTCTTGTCTGAAAAGTTTAAAATTATTGTTGATCAAATACCAATGCCGCAGCGCCAAGAATGCCGCTGTTGTTTAGTTCTGAAATCTCTATTTTTAATTCTTCCGCTGATCGCTGAAAGCCACAAGTCATAATTTGTTGCCACATTGTTTTTGAGAAAAACGGAAAAGCGTGACGGACAGATCCCCCGAGGATAATTAATTCAGGATTCAGTGCATAGATTATTGTTTTGATCACATTGCCCAAATGCATTCCCATTTCTGCATACATTCTCAACGCTTCCGCGTCGCCTTTTTTGGCATTTTCGTACACGACCTCACCGTTAGTATGATAAACATTGTCGAAAAATTGTCCGCTCGCATAATATTCATAAATGTGGTCTCTGTAATCAATCATTCCGAATTCACCTGCACCAAAATTTTTGCCTACAAATAATTTTTTATTCAGGATCAAACCGCCACCAATGCCTGTGCCAACAGTGAGTCCGACAACCGAATTAAATCCTTTTCCTTTTCCAAAATAAAATTCGCCGAGGGCAAAACAATTTGCATCATTGTTTACATAAACCGGCAAATGATAGCGTTCGTTCATGAATTTTTGCAAAGCCACTTCTTTCCACGAAGGAATGTTTACCATGTCGTAAACGACTCCTTTTTCCGGATCAACAAGGCCGGGAACGCCAATACCAATAGCAGTTACATCTTTATTGATCAATTTATCGGTTACTTCAAAAACGTGCGCTAACACCTCTTCAACTGATCCCTCTGCATTTATTTTTGTTGAAAAAATATTTTCTACTTTTTCTTCGTTTACTATTCCGGCAGAAATTTTTGTACCGCCCAGGTCAATACCAATAATCATATTGTATTTTCTATTTTATTTTTTTAAAAGACTTGCTGCTTCAGCATCTGCATAAACTGAAAAGTTGGAATGGTTTCGCAAAAGACTTGCAGGAATTTCTATCGAAATTTCCTCTTCCAAAACCTTTTTCAAAATTTCTGCTTTCTTGCTGCCACTCACGACCAGCATAATATTTTTTGCTTCCAATAAGTTCGCAATTCCTAACGTGAGTCCGCTTGAAAGATTTGTTTTCTCTCTAAAATATTTTTGTCCAACTGCTGCCGTCACCGGATCTATCTGAGAAATATGAGCGAGTAATGCAGGTGGAGTTCCCGGTTCATTCATTCCAACATGACCATTCATTCCCAGTCCGACAATCGCGAGATCAATTCCGTCGTGTTCGCTGATGGCTTTATCAATTCGCTGGCATTCGGCTTCGGGGTTTTCTGCTCTTCCATCAAAAAATGCGATCTTTTCCTGATTTATTTTTAATGGGAAAAACAATTGTTCGTTTAAATAAAACCGGCAACTTCCTTCATCGCTTCCGTTCATTCCCATCCATTCATCGAGGCCAACAAAAAATAAATCCGAAACGTCGATGTTTTCTTGTTTTACTCTTTCAACGAAATTCTTGTACAAACCTTCCGGTGAATTGCCGGAAGCAGGACTGACGACGGCATTTCGCTTTTGCCTGATAAGCTTTATCACAGCATCTGCCGCCTTTTCTGACATCTTTTGATAGGTTTCAAAAACGAGTAATTCCACTTCTTTTTTTATAAAAGTAACATCAAAAATTTTTACGAAAGAGAAATCGAAATTCCACTAACTTTAGCTTCCTCTTTTTTCTTCAAACATATTGCTTTTATTGAAACACTTTAAAATCCATTTGACATGCCTGACACAAACACGGAAGTAATTAACGAGAAGAACGATCGTGTTCTTTCGGGTTCGATCGCAACGCCGGCTCCAACTGAATTAGCCAAGGCTTCTGCTAAAGGCCAAAGACTTGCTTCGTTGGATTTCTATCGCGGACTAATCATGGTTTTGTTGATGCTTGAAAGTACGGGAATGTACGAGCATCTTTTGCACATGTCTGGAAAGGGATCTTTTTTACATGCGATCGCCATCCAGTTTACACATTATCCGTGGCACGGTTTGCATTTTTGGGATCTGATACAACCTGGTTTCATGTTTATTGCGGGTGTTGCAATGGCTTTTTCTTTGTACAAACAAACTGCTAATGGTGTTTCATGGAGCCGCCAATTTTCAAAAGCTTTAAAGCGAAGTGGATGGTTGTTCTTTTGGGGCGTTTTGGATTATGCTGTCAGGGGCGATCATTTGTCTTTTGAACTGTGGGATGTATTGACGCAATTATCTTTTACTTTGTTAGTGGCTTTTTTAATTTTCCGGTGGAAACCTGCTTACCAACTGCTTTTTAGCGCCGGATTGTTGATTCTTACAGAAATTCTTTATCGCTATTCGAACGTCCCCGGATTTACCCAACCTTTTACTGATCAACACAATTTTGGTAATTACATTGATGTGATATTGATGAATAAAATAAATCCGGATGGTTGGGTAGCTATCAATTGTATTCCAACTGCAGCACACACAATTTGGGGCGCAGTTGCAGGTAAATGGCTGCTCACTTTGGGCGACAGTAATAAGAAGTTGAGGAATATTTTTCTTTTAGGAATAATCACACTTGTGCTTGGTTTTGGCCTCGACGCAGCCGGAGTTACCCCGATCATTAAACGTATTGCTACCTCTTCATTCACACTGGCATCAGGTGGCTTGTGTTTGCTGGCTCTTGGTTTACTTTTTTGGTGGATCGATTTAAAGGATCATAAAAAGTGGTTGAAGTTTTTTGTGATCGTAGGAATGAATTCAATTTTCATTTACCTGTTTTTTGAAATTGTTGTGAGCAGGTGGTTAGGTGATTATTTGAACACGATTGTAAATGGTTTAATTTCTCCCACGGGTCTTTCTCAAAATTTTATAAACATCGTTTCTGCGCTTGTGATCTTTGCTTTTGAATGGGGGTTGTGTTATTGGCTTTATAAGAAAAAAATATTTTTTAAGCTTTGATCAGTATTTTAGCGTCCTTCGAATTTGTTTAAATCCTAAAAATGAAAAAGTTGAAGTCTCTCTATTTTATCCTGTTAACTTTCGGTTTACCGCTTTCTTTGTTTGCACAAAAAGTCGAAACCAATTATTCTTTTAATGGAAAAGAAAAAGTTTTTACTCTTTCAAATGATAAAGTGACTCAAAAAGTTATTGTGCAAAACGATATTTTGAAGGCAGATGAATTGATTGGAAACCAGGATTGGCTGGCGCAATATCACAACAAAGATCATGGCGTTTATACTGACGGGAATTTTGTGTTGCAAATGATGTGGACTGATTGGAGTGCGCCGGGAAAACAATTCAACGGCGATCTTGAAGAGAATTTTACAAAGAAAGATTATAAGTATGTCAATTACGATTTCACTGATTCAAAAGACGGCGGCAAAGAATTGAATTTATATTTTACGCCTTTCGATCACAGCAATACCGTTCAGTTAAGAATTACTTATCAACTCCTTCCGGGTAGATTTTACAGCAAAAGAAAGTTGGCATTGCAGGATACTTTGTTACAGAAGAACTGGTTGCAGGGTTTCATTTCGCGCAAAGGAAAAATTGGCAATATTTCTTCGTCTGCTGCCAGCAACACCATGATCCGTACTGAAAGCAGCAGCAATTATGAACAGGTAAACAGCTCCGGCAATTCGCAAAGACCAAATTTTGAAATAATTAAGAAAGGAGAGTTTGGTCAACCTTGTGCAATTGATTTCCAAAACGGTGGGGTTTTCTTCGGAATTGAATATCCGACAGCGACGAATAAAATAAAAAATGACGACAATAAATTAAAACTCGCATGCCATGAGTTGATTGGAAAAGTGGTGCGCAAAGATTGGGTTGAAAGTGATTGGGTGGTTGAAGGATTGGCGCCGGATCATTTCGTAAAAGATTGGTTTTTTAATTATTTGCCGGATGTTCGTGTGGCGGCCAATCGTCCTTACACGCTTTATAACAGTTGGTATGAATTACGTTCACCTGCATTTCCAAATGTAGAAGCAAGCCACGTGATGAATGAAAAAAATATTCTCAACATTATTGATCTTTTCAAAAAGAATATGATCGATAAATACGGAATTAATTTGGATGCTTTTGTGCTTGATGATGGATGGGATGTTTATGAAAGTGACTGGAAGTTGAATCCAAAAACTTTTCCTCACGGTGTAAAACCGATCGTTGATGCATTGAAACCTATGGGAACCACTATGGGAATTTGGTTTGGTCCGACAGGCGGCTATTCTTACCGAATGAAAAGGATCAATTGGATGAAGGAACACGGTTATGAAACCGTTGGCAGCACACCAAATGATGAAATGATGGACATTGCCGGACCCAAATACAGCAGCCTTTTTGAAAAAAGGACAACTGATCTTGCGAAACAGGGAGTTGGTTATTTTAAATGGGATGGTATACAATTTTCTTCAAGCGAGCCAAACAGTGGCCATGCAGTGGGTTATCTTTCCCGCCGCGCTGCAATGGAAAGTGTGATTGCAAAATGTAAAGCCGTTAGAGCAATAAATCCGAATGAATATTTGAACATTACTTCCGGAACGTGGATGAGTCCATGGTGGTTGAAATATGCCAATCAAATTTGGATGCAAGGCCAGGATTATGGATATGCCGACGTTCCTTCCGTAAACGAAAGAGATGGTGCAATCACTTACAAAGATTTTGTTTTGTACGATGATTTTCATAACCAGGATTTGTGGTTTCCGGTCAGCAATTTAATGACGCACGGAGTGATTAAAGGCAATTTGGAAAGATTGGGTGGAAAGGATGATCCGTTGGAAAAATTTGCGAACGATGCGGTGTTTTATTTTGGAAGGGGTGTGAGCATGTATGAAATGTATATTTCTCCAGACCTTTTAAATCCGCAGGAATGGGAAGTGCTAAGCAAATCTCTTGCCTGGGCAAAGAACCGGTTTCCGATTTTAAACAAAACTTACATGGAAGGCGGCGATCCTACAAAAGGCGAAACTTATGCTTATGTTCATTTTAAAAATGACAGTGGAATTATTGCCGCAAGAAACCCGATCATGCAACCTCAGTCAATTACAGTAAAATTAGATCCTGCAAAAGGAATGGCAGATTCTGCCGCTTCACTTGTTTTGGAAAGAACTTATCCCACTCACTGGATTTCTCCAAATTTATATGCTGCAGGAACAACGATCACGATTCCCTTGCAGGGATATGAAGCAGCGATTTATGAAGTGTATCCTTTAAAAGATGCAAAAAGGCCTTTGCTTGCTGGAGCAGATTTTGAAGTAACAAAAAGTGAAGGAAATAATTACTCCTTGAATTTGCTTGATAATGGAAATGAGGTAAAATTGCTAAACCCCTCTTTTGTTTCAAATATAAAAGTGAATAATGCAGCAACAAATATCAACAAGATTCATCTTGCCGCGACTTCAATTGAAGAAGGATATTCTGATTTAAAAAATGATTTTGATAAAGATGCAGTTAAAACCAGTGTGAATCTTAAACCGAATATCGTTTCAGCACGTTACATAGTTTTTCTGAAGCCCGACAGTTCTTTCAGAGCAAAAGACTTTCCAGATTTTGTGATGAGTATGGATGGAAAAAATATAACACCAACCGTTCAGAAACAAAACGGAAGCTGGGCAACTTATTCTTATGAAGTAAATGACGCCGGCAATCATTCCTTTGAATTAAAAGTTAAGGGAAATGACAAAGCGAAAGATTGGAAAGGAGAAGCCAAAGTTTGGTTAAACACGCAACAAAAGCAAACAGGAAAAACGATTGAAATTACCACAGGAGAAACAATCCAACAACCACCGATGCCACCTTCACCTTATGCAAACGGAGCTCTAATGCAAAATGTTTTTATAGGGAAAGGCAAATTGAGTTTGTAAGAGCGAAATAAAATCTGCTTAATTTTTTGTTTACTACCAAGCTTACGTTTAATGGTTAAACGAAAATGATCTTAATGGTTATAAGCAGGAAAAAGTTTCAACGAATTTGTTGTTTCACTCTGTAGTAACGGTAATGGATAAACGAAACTAAGCCGCAATTTCACTTTTTCGTTTAGTCGGGTGGAATTGTCTTCCATAAACAGCACGATTAAATTCTTCAATTCCATAACGAACAAAAAGCCTGAAAGTAAAGTAACCTGTGGAAAGGATCAATCCCAGCAATAGGCCAATAATTCCATAAAGAATCGGCGATCTTTTGTGAACATCATAAGGCTCTTCCGGGTAATCCAATACTTTCATAACCGGGGTGGCTTTTTGCAATTTATACGCTGCATTTTGTTGGTTAGCAACGGCCACTGCATATTGTTCACGGAGCATTTGCTTTTCCGTGATCAGGTTTTCGGTCGGAACTTTAAATTCCATTTTATCGGTGTTGGTAAACAAAGTTCTTTTGTCAATTGCGATCAATTGATTGTCTTTTGAATGCATAACAGAGCGAAGCGAATCAACCTTTCCCGTCGCAAATTCAAAATCTCTTTTTGCCTTTTCACATTTCAGATCAATATAAAACCTGGATATTTTGTCAATAAATCCATAGCTTATCGTTCTTACCAATTCAGGACTGCGGCCGGTAAAAGTGAGCACAAAACTGTTGTTCTTATTGATCGTTGCCGTCATATTATCTTTCAGAATTTTTGCAGCTGTTGCTATCAGGCTGAAGTGGTTTTCCGGCATTTTTATTTTTGGTTCCAGGAAACTGCGGTGATTATTGATGTCTTCAATCAACAATTCTGCAATCAGTTTATTTCCCCTTGTTGAATCTTTCATCGACGCAACTTCGTCACGGGTTGTGCGGCTTAATGCCAGTTCGATAATGTTTACAGAAGCCTCATCAGTAAAGGAATTTGTTGAATTGTCACCACCGCTGAATAACGCACTTAGAGCGGAAGTGGCCGAGTTGTTATCGTTGCCGGAAGTTAATGGAAAAATGGTTGATGTTGAAGTGTAGGTAACCGGAGTTTTTAACGCAAAAATGATAAGTACTGCAGCAAGAAAAACTGCAAATGCCAGTATGAAGATTTTGTGTTTTTTCAGGCGCGTAATAAATTCTATCGTTAATTCCTGTGACGACATCCGCATTTACAATTTTGTAATTAAATAAACCAAAGCGATTGGAATGGCACTAATAAATCCTTGTGTAATGGTTGATGAAAACCCTTTCCCTTCCGGTTTTACAGGCACTGTCACTACACTCCCGGGAGTAACTTTTGGATAAAAATGAAAGAAACCGAAGTTGTGGGTTTTCTCACTTTTCCCATTCGCACGTGTAACATAAATTCTTTTTCTCCATGGCCTTACTCCATAACCTCCTGCCTGGTCGATATAATAATTCAGCCTATTGTGGTCTTTATCGAAGTAGATCTTTAGTTGATTTTGAACAGCACCTTTAATTTCTACTACCGGGTTGCTTTCAGGAACATAAATTACATCTCCATCCTGCAACACTAAATCGTATTTTGAATTTGGTTCATTGATCGCTTTTTGAAGGTCGATGGTAACCGGTTCCGATGATGGAAGACTATCTGCGATATGCCCGTCCACTCTTTTGCGGTAAAGCATGGCGCCATTTGCATTAGAATTGCCTTTTAATCCTCCGCATCTTGAAATGAAAGAAGACAATCGTTCATTTTCATTCAACTTAGGGTAAGTTCCGGGATAAACTACCTGCCCTTCAATATTTACATTTTGTTGTAAATGAAAGCGCGGACTTTTTCTCACAAAAACCTGGTCGTAAGGACGCAGCCTTACATTTTCTGTCACTGAATCCAAATCAAGATTTTGATTGATGGAATAAGTTCTTTCTATTGTCCTGGTTGGTTTTAATCCTCTTCGGGAAGAATCGATATCAACAATACTTGAAACCACAATGCTTCCATATTCTGCAGAAGGTTTCAATCCATGGGCGAAATACAAAAGATCTTTAAGCGTCATTCCGCCGTATTTTTGGTACTTCCCTGGTTTGCGCACTTCCCCTTCAATTGAAATCATTTGCTTATCTTCAAATTGATTCTTATTAAAAACCTCAATTACATCATTCGCTTCAATCGGAATGTTGTATTTGCTGTTGGCGTTTTTATTCAGATCAGAAAGATTTACATCAATCCTGTCGGCCATTAAATTGGTTGAATCACCAGCGCCTTTGAAAACATAAGCACGTTCTAAATAAGAATCAGGTGTAACTCCGCCGGCGCGATTAATCACATCAAAGAGGCGGTCGCCTTTTTTCACTTCATAAACATTAGGATAAGCTACTTCTCCTTTTACAATCACTTTGTTCGTTACACCCTGGTTAATTGCGTTCACCACCACAACGTCCCCATCTGATAATGGTTCATTTGTAGTGTTATTTTGCGCGTTAAGATTTATAGTTTGTATGGTTTGTTTTTCATTCACATTCCTGATGATAGTTGCCGCTGAAGCGTAAGCGTCCGGAGTAAAACCGCCCGCGAGTTTCAAAAGATCTTCCAGTCCTTCGCCTCGTTTCAGTTGGTAATACATTGGTCTTTTGAACTGACCACTGGCGAGGACTTTTTTGTCATAAAAAGGAACGATCACGAAATCATTATTTTCCAGGTAAAGATGTTTTCCGAAATCCCCGCTGCTCAGGTATTTGTAAACGTCAATTGAATCGATGATCTGGCCATTTCTGGATATCAGAATTTTACGCATATTCCCATATTGAGTAACACCACCGGCAAGCGCAACTACATTCAATGCATTTGTAAAAGCAGAAACAACCATCGGTCCGGGCGCAGCCACATTTCCTGAAACCTGCACTACAATTGAACGGGGCTGGCCAAGAGTGACTGAAATATGTGTAGAAGCCGGAATTACCTTCCTGAACCGATCATATATTATGGATTTCGCATTGGCAAAAGTCAAACCCTGCACAGTTATTTTTCCCAAACCTTGCGGAAAAATTGAACCGTCGCGGCCAACAATATAATCTTGCTCAAAATCCGCGCCGCCCCAGAGCGAAACAACAATGTGGTCGCCCACTCCGATGGGATAATCCTGTGGTGGAGTAGAAAGCTCTGAAAGCTGAAGAATCTGGCTGTTCTTAAAAATATTACTTCCATAAACCGATTCTGGGCTGGCGAGTGAATTTTTTAAATTGTCGATTTGCGTACTGTCTTTCACAATTACGTTACTATTTGAACCAACGTTCGCAGGTTGTTGCAACATTGACTTATGAACATCTTCGCCGGCTTTTTGTTGTTGGCGGTTAAAATCCTGTAGGAAATTCATCAATTCTGATGGAGAAGCGTTTTTCAGAGAGTTGGGATCTATTTGTAAATCATCCTGTGTGCCAGGTAGTTGCGCCTGCAGATTACCTGAAGCCAGTGAAAACAACAGGAAGCCGATTAACGGTAAAAATATTTTTTTAAAGGCGTTGCCTTTGGTAAGGGGATTCATTAGGGGTTCAATGTTTGTGCGTTACCAACAAGAACGCCTAATCA
>JBQCEG010000033.1:0-3842 GCA_051960475.1 Ginsengibacter sp. | reverse complement strand
TTAAGATAAACATTGTCTTGCTGGAATTTGCTAATTACTTACAACGAAAAAGTAATAAAATGTCATCCCGGACAAAAAAGATATTCTTATGTATTTTCTGTTGCGCTGTAATATTTGAATGCACTTCCATTGCAATAAAAAGTTTTAATAAAAGAACTGCCTACGTCTTTCCTTCTATGGTTGTAAAGAACCTTCCGGAACCAAAAGACCTGAGAGCTGATAAGATAATATCCAAGAGTGAATTTGAAAGAATCCGAAGTTTGAAAACTTACCTGGATACTCTTTCCGGTCCAAAGAAGGATACTCTCTTAATGATGCGGCCTCATCTTTTAGACACTTTAAATTATTTGGAAAATATTTACGTAAAACAATGAAGTTATGAAGAATTTAAATTTTGCACAGAAGAGAAAATTGCTGGTGATGCCCCTTTTAATCCTTCCCTTTATAACATTTGCTTTTTGGGCATTGGGTGGTGGTAAGGATGCAAGCAGAAATTCAATTTCGCCAACAGGATTGAACCTTGAACTACCTGAAGCACAACCGAGGAAGGAAAGGAACGATTCAAAACTTTCTTTTTATGAGGAGGCTGCCAGAGACTCAGCAGCGATGAGGGAATCAATGAAAAAGGACCCTTATTTTCAATCGATTGCTGAAGATGGGAACGATGTTTTTGAAACTGATACTTCGTTTGATGAGGAGGATGGAACTTTTAAGGATGAGGATGTGAACGAAGAGAAGGTGTACGCAAAGATTAGGGAACTTAACAGGCATCTGAAAGACAGAGGTTCAATGCAAACCGCACCTGTTGTTTTGACACCTGAAAGCCAGGTGGAAAATGAGGCCCGTACAATGGAACAACTTAATCAAGATAATAAGGATGGTAAGGATTCTGAAATAATTGCATTGAATGGACTTATGGATAAAATAATTGCCATTCAGCATCCTGATCAATTTCAAGGGAAAGAAGAGAAGGGGGACAGTGAAAATGAGAAAAATATTTTCAAAGTAACGAGTTATGAATTGGGTGGAGACCAAAGCTATTTCGGTTCAATAAATCAATGTAAAGGTCACACTACTTTTTATGGACTTGTTGACACATTGAATGATCGAAAGGGTAATCTTATACCTGCCGAGGTAGATCAGGATCAGGAGCTTTATTCCGGGACGATATTGAAAATGCGTTTGCTGCAGGATTTGTTTGTTGGGAATGAAAAAGTTCCCAAAGGAAGTTTTATCTACGGAGGAGTTTCAATTGGAAGAGACAGGTTGAAAGTTGATATTTCTTCTATTCGCCTTGGCCATTCTATTTTTCCTGTTCATATAAGCGTCTATGATTTTGATGGCATGCCGGGTATAAATATTCCAGGTGGCGATAAGAGGTCTTCGATTAAGGAAGCGTCTCAAACAGGATTACAGGGGCTGGATTTAGCGTCGCTGGATCCATCCATAAAGGCGCAGGCTACTACTGCCGGTATTCATGCTGTTAAGTCTTTGATAAATGAAAATAGGAAGCAAAAAGTATTTGTGAAGGATGGTTACCGTATTTTTTTGAATGTTAAAAATTAAGCTATGAAAAAATTAATCTGCATATTATTTTTTATTGGATTTCTTTATAAATCTTTTGGACAACTTCCATGTTTATCGTTGTCAACAACAAAAACGACCTCATTGGTTTTTCCTTTTCCGATTTCCCACGTTGACAGGGGAACATTGGATGTTGAAGTGCAAAGAGTCAGGGAGGCAAAGAATATCCTCCTTGTTAAGGCTGCAATAAAAGATTTCCGCTCAACAAATATTACCATCATTACAAGCGATGGAACTGTTTATGGATTCATTGCAAATTATGACGATAATCCTCAAAAACTTGTTTATATGATTGCAACAAAAGTCAAATCTGCCGGTGAGTATGGCAGGCAAATATTGGACAACGAAAGATTTATTCACGGAATCACTGACAAGAGCTGGGGGATAAAAGGCAGGGTGGCCGGCATCTACATAAAAGATAATACAATATACTATAAGCTATATATCGATAACAAATCTCCACTTGATTATGATATCGGTTTTATCAGGTTTTACCTTGAAGACAAGAAGAGGACCAAAAGAACCGCCGAACAGGAAATTGAATTATTTCCGGTAAGCGAAGTTGGTAATTCAAGAGTAATAAATTCTTATTCGGGTTCATCGGTTGTACTGGCATTTAAAAAATTTACCATTCCTGAATCAAGATGCCTTGCAATAGATATTAATGAAGAAAGCGGCGGAAGAAACCTGAGAATGAAAGTGAGCAATAAGAAATTGATCAAGGCGAAAACATTGCCGGATTTAGAATGAAGATATTAATTCACATAAAAATTGAGAGTCATGAATGAAAAGAACCTGCAGTACCTGAAAGACAATCTGAAGTATATGGGCTTCGGAGAAAAGCTAAATGAAAGCCTGGAAGCAAATATCAGTGAAGGAAAGCCTTCCTTCGAATTGCAATTAAGTGAGAAGATGCACCGTGGGAATATTGATGCTAAATTACATTTCCGTCAATCGCCTTCCACAGGAATGTACTTTTTTAATTCCTATGAAGCACACCTGGTAAAAGAAAATGGTTTTGAAAGAAACCAGCAATTCTATCTTAATAATGGCAAAGGAGTTACACTGAAGGAAGCATACAATCTTCTTGACGGCCGGTCAGTATTAAAGGATATGACCAATAAAGAAGGGGTGGAGTATAAAGCCTGGCTCAAATTGGATTTTGATGATAAGAAGGCAAATGGCCAATACCAGGTGCGCCAGTTTCATCACGAGAAGTATGGATTTGATCTTAAGAAAGAACTTCAAAAATTCAATCTATCAGAGTTGCCCGCTGATAAGGAAATGCAGTTATTGCAATCCTTGCAAAAAGGTAACCGGCAGGCTGCCAATTTTGATATGGGAGGGGAGAATGTCTTGATGTATATCGAAGCAAATCCGCAATTTAAAACACTGAATCTTATTGATCCAGGCGGGAATCAGTTAACAAGGTTTGAGAAGGAACAATATATGGTCACTGATCTTGCGATGAAGGAGCCGGAAATGGAAATGAAGGGAAAGGAGCTTTCTGTGGATTTGGGAAAAAATCAAATGGCGCCTGGTGAAAATCATGGGACGGAAGATAATAAAGTTGAAAAGGGAGCTGATGAAACCCGTATGCCTGAAACGACCAAAGTAGAAAAAGGACGTATTGAAAAAGAAAGATCCGGAAAGGTTGAAATTGATGCTGCCGGAAATGAAAGGCCTGGAGATAAAAAAGTTCAGAACAGCAATGATGGAAAACAAATCACCGAAAACTTAAAAGGTGAAAAGATTTCTACAGAAAAAGTTAGGACTTCAGATCAAAAGGATCCGATTGGCAGTGATGTAAAACAAAGGCCTGCAAACATTCAAAAAAAAACTTCGCGTCCCTCGAAAATTTTGAGCAGCAGGACTAAGGCCGTTAAAAAATTGTTGCCACAAAAAAGTGGAAGCAAAAGGAAGGCTTTGAAGATTGGGTGATGGAAGGAAAGGTGCGGAATTGAAAATGATAGAAAGCCGATTGGAGGCATTGGCGGCAATAAAACAGTTCTCGCACCCGCCAAAGAATTGGAAGAATAAGAGGACTTTGATCAGTGGGGAATGAAAATAAAAAAATATTATCCTTTCCCGGTTGATTGTTAAACGCGAAAAAATCGAAGCAAAAAGTAAATGAGGATAGGGGAATGGAGGCAATAAAAAAATTATCGGGCTTTTATGAGCAGATCGCTGATGATTGCAGAATTGGTGCAACTCATATCAGCTTATACATGGCATTCTTTGAATGCTGGAACAGAAAT
>JBQCEG010000032.1:0-175779 GCA_051960475.1 Ginsengibacter sp. | reverse complement strand
AAAATGGATGCGATCACTTCGCTGTCTGCAAAGTTCATCGCGCAACCATAACTTTCTATATAAAACTTTTTAGAATAAGGACTATTAACAACCCGATTCGGCGCAAACGCTTCACCCTGCCTGCTTTCATCATGTTTCGTGTCAAGGGCAATTCCCGGCATTTCAATTAATTTTTGTAAGTCCGCAAAGATAACAAATTAAGAATTTGCGCCACTATGGCAGAAAGTTAATAATATTGTTTCTATACTTTTACCTATCGCTTAATAAATGGCAATGAAATTATTCTGTGCATTTTTTTTTCAACTATTTGTCCTGTGTAATTTGCAGGCAAACTCCCAGCAACTCTTTACAAATACAAATATTCAAAAAGCGTATGAAAAAGGCACAAGATCTACAACCGGAAAACCAGGTAAAAATTACTGGGAAAACCATGCGAATTACGATATACAGGTAAATTTTGATCCGGCAACACAATTACTACGCGGACATGAAACGATTACTTATGAAAACAACAGCCCGGATACTTTAAAGAGAATGATTTTTCGCCTGTACCCGGATTTATATAAAAAAGGCGTTTATCGCCAAAGTCATATTGCTCCAAAAGATTTGAATGATGGCGTCCAGATTGAATCTTTTAAGATCGGGAATGAACAAATCAACAATTTTGACAATCGCCCAAATGCTTACCGGGAGAATATTTTACTGATCATAAAACCGGATCAGGTTATTCTGCCTCATTCAAAAGTGAATTGCGAGATCAGCTGGAATTATAAAGTAAATACAGGCTCAGCGGTCCGCACCGGGATGATTGACAGCACTTCCTATTTCATTGCTTACTTTTTCCCGAGGATTGCAGTTTACGACGATGTCGATGGCTGGGACACGTGGAGTTATAACGGTTCACAGGAGTTTTATAATGACTTTGGCAACTTTAATGTTGAAGTAAATGTTCCAAAAAATTATGTCGTTTGGGCTACTGGCGATAGAATGAATTTGGGCGATAATTTGAGTGAACCAATTTTAGCAAAATATAAAAAAGCTTCTGTTTCCGATCAGATTATTCATGTCATTGATTCAACCGATTATTCTAAGAAAGACGTTTTTAAATCAAATGCAAAAGGACAATGGAAATTCTCGGCGAAAAATGTTACCGATTTTGCATTTGCGCTCAGCGATCACTATTTATGGTATGTAAGTTCCGTGCTGGTCGATTCAACTACTGGTAGAAGATCATTGGCAGAAGCGGCTTTCAACCCTATTCATGAAGATTATTTTGACGTGGCCAACCAGGCGCATCAGACACTTTATTATACCAGTCACTTTTATCCAAAATATCCTTTTCCGTTTAATCACGAAACGGTTATTGACGGAACCGATCAAATGGAATACCCGATGATGGTGAATGACAATCCAACACGAACGCACAAAGATGCTGTTCAGTTGACAACTCATGAAATTTTTCATTCCTATTTTCCTTTTTACATGGGCATCAATGAAACCCAATATGCATGGATGGACGAAGGTTGGGCAACCATCGGAGAATCGGTGATCTCTCCAAAAATGGGCGAGCCGGAGGACGAGGGGATTTTCAGCAAAACACGTTTTGAAAAAGTTTCCGGAACTGACGAACAAATTCCGCTGATTACTAACACAAAAGTATATGGAGGTTTGGCTTACCTCGCCAATTCTTATGGAAAAGGCGGCGTTTGTTATTACGTTTTGCAAGACCTTTTAGGTGATAAGTTATATTTTAAAGCCCTTCATCATTACATCAAGGACTGGCATGGCAAACATCCAACTCCGTATGATTTTTTCTATAGCTTCAACGACGGCAGTGGTAAAAACCTCAACTGGTTTTGGGAAAGATGGTTCTTTGGCTGGCAATATCCTGACCTGGCGATTCAAAAGGTAGAAACAAAAGGAAATGGTACACAAATAACGATCGCCAACAAAGGTGGATTGCCGGTTCCGGTTTATCTTTCAATTAAATTCAAAAATGGGAAAAAGTTGATTGAAAAAAAGACATCAGAAGCGTGGAAGAACAATGAAAAGAACACAATTTTTATGATTAAAGAACCTCTTTCTTCCATTCGTGAAATTAAATTAGGAAATGAATTTATTCCTGATAAATCTGAGGAGAATAATATTTGGAAGGGGAAATAAAAAAGTAAATTATTTGTCGATTCACTGCACTTTTCTTCACATTTGCTTTGAAAAAAATTAACTTGTGAAGAAAAATATCCAGCCATGTCAACATTGGAAATAAAAAAAAGACTTATCAAGAAGATAAGGAAAATTGAAAATGAAGATTTGCTTAAAGATGTAAATCGCCTGATCGATTTGGAATCTTCCGATGAAGATGTTTATATGCTAAATGAAGAAGAGGAACAGGCCGTGTCAGAAGCTGAAGAGCAAATTAAAAGTGGCCGGGTTCTAAATGATGAAGATGCGAAAAAGGATATTGCAGAATGGCTAAAAAAGTGATTTGGACTGAAAGAGCAATTCGGGATCGCAAAGCAATTTTCTCATACTGGAAACAAAGAAATAAATCCAACAACTACAACATTAAATTGAATCGTCTTTTCGAAAAAGCGGTTGCTTTGCTTGCTATTTATCCAAAAATCGGAAAAAGGACAAATTATTCCAATGTAAGAATTAAAATAGGGCGTAACTATCTAATTTATTTTAAGGAATCTCACGATAAAATTTATATTCTCACAATCTTTAGTAGTCACCAGGATCCGTCAAAATTAAGATTTTAAATGTTCCATCTTCTCATAAAAAAACTGGCTTATGGAATTCTTGTTTTATTAGGTGTGGTCGTTGTTGTATTCCTGGTTTTCCAGGCTTTTGGCGATCCTGCAAGAATGGTTTTAGGCCAATCGGGTGATAAAAAGACAATAGAAAACATTCGCAAAGAATTGTACCTCGATCAGCCAAAATGGAAACAATTTGTTTATTACCTCGATGATATTTCCCCGATAAGTATCGATTCAAAAAAGGAGATCAAAGAAAAAGACCTGAAAGGATTTTTTATTGGTGGAAATGAAAAAATAGGAATAAAAGTTCCTTACCTCCGCAGAAGTTATCAAACCAAAAAGAAAGTAACGGAAGTGTTGATGGAAGCACTTCCCGGAACGATTATGCTGGCTACGGCATCTATGTTTTTTGCGATTATTTTCGGCATTCTTTTCGGTATTATCGCAGCCGTCAAACAAAACACATGGATGGATACAGGCGCTGTCTTCAGTAGTGTTGTTGGTATTTCCGCGCCTTCATTTTTTACGGCCATAATAATTTCGTATGTATTTGGAATGGTTTTGCACAAATACACAGGCTTGCCGCTCACGGGCAGTTGGTTCAATATTGATCCCGTCACAGGCGAACGTTATCTCACTTTACAAAATCTCATTTTGCCGGCGCTCACTTTGGGCATCCGGCCATTGTCAATCATTACACAATTAACCCGAAGTTCGATGCTCGATACACTGCGCCAGGATTATATAAGAACCGCATATGCAAAAGGATTGAGTAAGAGACAGGTAGTTTTACATCATGCTTTGCGCAACGCAATAAATCCTGTGCTTACCGCAGTTACCGGTTGGTTTGCAGAATTGCTCGCCGGTGCCTTTTTTGTCGAATACATCTTTGGCTGGCAGGGAATTGGCAAAGTAACCGTTGATGCATTGGAAAAACTCGATTACCCGGTTGTGATGGGCTCTGTTTTGCTGGCGGCCACAATTTTCGTGTTAATGAACATTTTTGCCGATGTTCTTTACGGCATTATTGATCCAAGAGTGAAGATGAAATAAATGATAGAACCAAAATAAAAAATTGGTAATTTCTTTGTTCACTATGATCTTTCTTCTTTTTCAACCAACTGCACTTCAGTTATCGGGCTAAACAAGAATTGTTTCCTCGATGAAATTTGCTGGCACAAAAACCGGGTGCGCACCTTTTTTTCTTTTTTATAAAAATCATTTCTGAATTTGAAGAAACTATTGTCAGGAAGTTCTTCCAAAAGATAAACGCCGGGTTTGTGAGGATCATATCTTTTTAAAACCCTGGTGAGCGGTGCTTCTGCGCAGGAACTGGCTGCAGGATTTCTCAAAGTTTTTAGAAGCTCGTGTTCAATGTCTGGAGGGAAAATTTTTTTTGAAACAAAGCCTGCCAGTATTTTTCCAAATTCCAGTTTCCATTGCGGCCCGTGCGCCTGGATCCTGTTGCCGTGTTTTTCAAAAGCAACCAAATGACCCAGTTCGTGCAAAAGTGTAATGAGAAAAGCATATTTGTTTAAATTGCCATTGACGCTGATCCGGTGATTTTTATCTGTATGTTTATTGCGGTAATCGCCCAGCTTGCTACTGCGTTCACGGGTAACCGTTAGATGTACTTTATAAGTAATAAGATAACCGGCTACATCATCGAAAGACCCATCCGGCAAAAACGGCATCAACTGGTGTAATGGTGATTCTTTTTTAGGCATCGTTTTTTCTGCGCGCGATTTTCATTAATTGGACGACTTCAATGGTTGTATAAACCAAATAAATTCCCATTGAAGCCAAAATGGAAGGTGTGTTGACCGCTCCTCCCATCATTAAAATATAAATCAAAATGGCGCCAACAACCACAAACATTTTCACCAAAAGTGAAGAATAAACCCCTCTTATGAAAGCGTTAATATTTGTGGAACTAACGCCTTTTGTTTGCAAATAAAAACCCAGGAAAGTGATGATAAAAAGAATGGTATTTGCAACGAGTAAGAATGAAATATTGAAACCATACCCCTTTAATGAAGGTTCAAAAATGAAAACCACAAGGTTGATCAAAAGAAAAAGTGCCGTTAGCGGAATGAATTTTTTAAAAAGCGATTGAATCATTTTTTCGAAGTGTCTTTGATGATTTTGATAGTGAGCCCGATAATGATGAGTAATGGCAAAAGCCACACGAGCAAAGGAAAAGAAAAGTTCAGCCATTTATCGGCTTTCATCCCAATAAAAATTCCAATCGCTATGCTTGCCAAAAATTGCATGCCCATTCCCGCATACCTGAGCAACTCACTGTTGGATTCTTTTCTTGTCTTCAAATTTTAATTGGTTTTAAAAGCAATTTTTACTGCTTTATTCCATGTTGTTAAAAATAAACCTATCGTTGTTCTTAATGGCTTATTCGCCCAAAATAACCGTATTTTTAAAATAATTTTGCAGAAAAACAGTTCTTATCAGTAAATGAACTTTGTTTGCTGATTTTTACTTTCCCAAAAAACTAAAAATAATTAATGAAAAACCGGGTCATTAAGTTATTACTTCTTTTATTGGTCTCCTTTTTTTTCTTGCCGGATGTTCATGCTCAATTAGGCAAAATTACTTTTGATTTACAAAAAGACAAACCGCAAAAATTTAAAGACAAACCGCTGAGGTCAGAAAAACCCCAGGACAAAAAGCTGCGCCTTGTAGGAAGGTTTGTTCAAAATACCACAAGTCACTACAATTATTTTTTTAATGCCAACAACAAGATTAACGCAGTAATTGAAATGGCACGAATGGCCAATAAAGATGATTATTCAAAGTTATTGCCTTATTACAGTTATTCTTTGGAAAATACTGCGCAGCAAAAAACATTGCTCGATTCAGTTATTTTGGAGTCCACTGCCGGAATCCTATTGCATGACTTACGTACCAATTGGGTTGACAATTTTTATTTGTTGATCGGCGAAGCTTATTACCTGCGCAAAGATTTTGATTCCGCTTCAATGACCTTTCAATTTATTAATTACAATCTTTATCCAAGGAAAAAGAAAGATGAAGATCAGATGATTGTTGGAAGCAATGAGAACAATAACGGTTTGAGCATTTCCAGCAAGGAAGACAGGAATTTAATTGATAAAGCCTTTTCTCGTCCCCCAAGCAGGAATGATGCTTTGGTTTGGCAAGTCCGCGCCCTTACTGATATGGGTGATTATGGCAGCGCTGCAGGTTTGATCAACACTTTACGTGATGATCCGCAGTTTCCCCAAAGGTTGCAAAGCTATTTCCAGGAAGTGCAGGGATATTGGTTTTTTAAACAAAAAATGTATGACAGCGCTATCGCTTATATTCAGAATTCAATGCCGAATGCATTGGATTTGCAAGACCAGGCAAGGCGCGAATTCTTGCTCGCACAACTTTATGAAAGGAGCAACAGGCCCGATACTGCTACCAATTATTATGACCTGGCGATACGTCACACCACCGATCCTTTGATGGATATTTATGCAAACCTCAACGAGGCAAAAATGCTGAAGAGCAATGATCCGGCTGAAATTGAAAAGAGTATTGCACGTTTGGTGCGCATGGCTCATAAAGACAGGTTTGAACCTTATCGTGATATCATTTATTATTCGGCGGGCGAGATTGCAATGCTCAAACCTGATACTACTTCAGCAACGAATTTCTATAAAGCAAGTACGGTTTATAATGAAAATAATTTGGCGCTTAAGAACAAAGCCTTTCTTAATCTTGCAGAAATCAATTACAACCTGAAAAATTATAAACAGGCTTATAATTTTTATGATAGTTTACAGGCAGGCGACACCACATTGAAAAATTTTGCCGATATAGAATTGAGGAAAAATGCTTTGGCAAAGATTGTAAATAACCTGAATGTGATAGACAGGGAAGATAGCTTGCAAATGGTGGCAGCAATGCCTGAAACCGAACGGAATAGCTTTTTGAAAAAGTTATCGAAGAAATTAATGAAGGAACGCGGAATTAAAGAAGATCAGCAGAATTATAATTCTTCAGCAGCCTTTTTTAACCAGCAAAATATGTCGCAGGACTTTTATGGGAACAATACCAACAAAGGTGATTGGTATTTCTATAACAATTCAGTAAAGGCCCAGGGATATAATGAATTTAAAAGAATATGGGGCAAAAGACAAAATGTCGACAACTGGCGACTTTCTTCAATTTCAACCAATTCTTCTGTAGCCAATAATGGCAATCAGCCCGGCGGAAATTTTGGCGATCCCATGGCGCCGCAATCAGCAAATGAAACAGTTGCTGAAGCTCCGGTACAACAGGTTATTTCAGTTGAAGGTTTACGTGCCAACCTTCCGCTGACACAACCCCGGTTGGACACCAGCAATTCAAAAGTGGCTCGTTCATTGTTTGCTGTTGGGAAGGACTATCAAAATCTTTTGGAAGACTACAATGCGGCAATCGATGCCTATGAAAACTCTTTGAAGCGCTATCCGGATAGTTTGTATGGTGGTGAATTGTATATGAATTTGTCTTATTGCTACAACAAGATCGGTGATCAGCAAAAGGCGGATTATTACAAAGATCTTTTGGTAAAAAATTATAATGGCAGCAAATACGCATTGATGATCACACATCCTGAAGCATTCAATCCGTCTAAAAAAGATACCGCTGCAGAAAGACGCTACGATAATATTTATAATTTATTTATTGAAGGAAATTTTGATGAGGCCATTAAGGAAAAAAATGAAGCGGATAGTTTATATGGGCAGAGTTACTGGAATCCGCAATTGCTCTACATTCAGTCGGTTTACTACATTAAAAACCGCAAGGATAGTGCTGCCAAAACGGTGCTTCAGCAAATCATCAATAAATATCCAAATTCCCCAATGAAGGAAAAGGCAACCACGATGTTGGATGTTTTGGGTAGGAGAGACAGCATTGAACGTTATCTCACTAATCTGAATGTAACAAGGGCAAAAGCCGATTCGCAAGTCGTGGTTTTTGACGATTCAAAACCTGTAAACAAAGTCGAAGCGCCGGTAACACAAGCTGAAAAGCCAAAAGTAGAAAATCAAAAAGTGGTCGCCGGAAAAGCAGAATTAAATCCTGAAAAGAAATTGGCGCCGCCTGTAAAGAAAGCAGGATTTGAATTTGATCCTTTGGATTCACAAAATGTAGTGATGGTACTTACAAAAGTGGACCCGGTTTACAGCAGTGAAGCCAGGAACGCATTTAACAGGTTCAACAGCCAGAGTTATGCAACGAATCAGATTCAAATAACAAAAGATACGCTCGATAGTGAACGGACTTTATTGGTGTTTTCTCAATTCCAGGATGCGGATGAAGCCCTAAAATATTTGGATAAATTAAAGCAGGCGGCACCAACTCAAATTTCCTGGTTGCCCGCACAGAAATATACTTTCTATATAATTTCAGACAGTAACCTCCAACTACTAAAAGAAAATAAAAATTTGCAGGGTTATATCGATTTGTTGAAAAACAAGTACCCCACAAAATTTTAAAGTTTCCCTGTCATTAAAATTTAATACTTTTCGGTTTTTAAAGAATAACAAATGCCTAATCCTCCCAAGAAAAAAGTCGACAAGAAGACAAAGATCAAGACGAGTGTAAAAATTTTATGGACATTGGTGGCAGCCGGATTTGCACTTTTTATCTTAGTGCTTGCTTCTGCTTATTTTGGCGTTTTCGGAAAATTACCTTCACTCCAGGAATTGGAAAATCCACAGGCTAAACTGGCAACTGAAATTTATGCCAACGACGGTAAAACCCTGATGGGAAAGATCTATACAGAAAACCGCGTTTCTGTAGATTATAATAACATTTCGAAAAGTGTAATTGATGCACTTATTTCCACGGAAGATATTCGTTTTTATGAACACTCTGGAATTGATCCAATCGCCCTGGGCCGCGCCATTAAAGGATTTGGAAGGCAAGGTGGTGCCAGCACCATCACTCAACAGCTTGCAAAAAATATGCTTGGACAGGGGCGTGGTTCAGTATTAAAAAGAGGAATTGATAAGATAAAAGAATGGATCGTAGCACTAAAATTAGAGCGCAATTTTACCAAGCAGGAAATTCTTGCGTTATACCTCAACAGGGTTTCATGGCTCAATGTTTATGGCATCCGGAATGCCTCATTGGTTTATTTCCAAAAAGAACCTTCAAAATTAACACCGGATGAGGCGGCTTTGTTGGTGGGAATGGTTAACGGGCCCGGAAAGTACGACCCACGGCGTCATCCGGAAGCCGCGCTTGCAAGGAGAAATTTGGTGTTGGATCGCATGGTTACCAACCACGATCTTACACCGGCAGAGGCAGCAGTATATAAGAAAAGACCGCTTGGCGTAAAATATAAGCAGGTGGCCGAAAGTGAAGGAATTGCGCCTTATTTCCGTTCAGTGCTGGTAAAGACATTGCAGGATTGGTGCAACACGCACAAAGATCCGGTGACAGGCCACAACTATGATCTCTATACTGACGGGTTGAAGATCTACACTACTATTGATCCCAAAATGCAATTGTATGCTGAAGAAGCCGTGGTAAAACACATGAGTTCCATGCAAAAAAAATTCAACCGTCAACTTCCAAAAAATGTCTGGAAAGGAGAAGAGTATATTTTGAACAACGCAATGAAAGAAAGTGAGCGTTGGAGAAATATGAAAGAGGACGGCGCTTCTGAAGCAGAGATAAAAAAAGGTTTTCATACCCCGGTCAAAATGAAAGTCTTCGCATGGAATAAAAATCGGGAAACCGACACGACATTGACGCCTCTTGATTCGATCAAATATACCAAGCAGATGATGCAGACCGGCTTTTGTGTGATGGACCCGGTGACAGGCGAAGTAAAAGCGTGGGTAGGAGGTATCGATTTTAAATATTTCAAATTTGATCACGTTACTGCAGCGCGGCAGGTAGGTTCAACTTTTAAACCGATTCTTTATACGCTTGCCATCACGGATGCAGGTATGACGCCCGATTCTTACATTGGTGGAAAACCAATTACGCTTGCGAATAAAACCATTACAGGTCCGGGTGGAACGATGGCATATTGCCTTGCCAAATCCATTAATGTGGCAGCATTTGATCTGATGAGCCGGATAGGACCGAAAAAAACAGTGGAGTTTGCCCATGAATGTGGCATTAAAAGCAACATTCCTGAGGTGCCTTCTATCGCTTTAGGATCAGCCGATATTGAATTGATCGAAATGTTACGCGCTTACACGATGTTTCCTAACCGTGGCTTTAATACAGAGCCGATTTTCCTGAGCAAAATTGAAGACAAGAACGGAAACGTGTTGGCGACATTTGAACCCAAAGTGAAGCAGGTGATCAGTGAAGTGGATGCTTATACAATGGTAAAAATGATGCAGGGCGTGGTTGATTTCGGAACTGGTGGATCAATGCGTTGGCGCTTCGGGATCAATAGTGCAATAGGAGCAAAAACGGGAACAACCAATGACAACACAGATGGTTGGTTTATGGGTTACACACCTCAATTACTTGCCGGTGCGTGGGTTGGAAATGATGATCCTTTTTTGCATTTACCCAAGTACGGAACCGGGGGAGGAAGTGATATGGCCATGCCTGAATGGGCTTATTTTATGCAAAAAGTTTATGCTGATAAATCATTGGGGATTGATCCGAAAGCCGAATTTCAAAAGCCGGCTGAGTTGAATAACAATCCAATTTATGCCGACCAGAATTTTGCCGCCTTGTCACAGGAAGGGCAGGGGATCGATTCGGCAGATGTTGAAGGAAATGGCAACGCGGATGATTATGCTGCGCCGGCAACGGATGTTCCGGTCGAATCGGATTTTACACAACAGAAGCCTGCTCCTCAAAAATCAGTGCCTGCCCAAACAACCAAACCAATTGGTCCAAAAAATTATATGCCTGCCGCGCCTTCAAAACAGAACGGCAAAAAACCAAAGAACGTAATGCCCAGGCACACCAGCAACCAGGATTATTAATATGGCCAACCACGAAAAAGAGAGAAAATAATAATACGGTTAATAGTAGCATTATATTTGCATTAAAAAATAGTTTAAAACATTCTTTATGAAAAAAACTTCACTCTTATTTTCTGCTGCTTTTCTTTTTTCAATTGCAGGAATCGGGCAATCGAAATCCACGCTTAAATTACCATCAGGAAAGACTTACCAGGTTATTAATAAATTGGAAACTTCCAGTTCTACAGACGTGCAGGGCCAGACAATGGAATCCAAAGCCAATATAGCTTCGACTTATAAAATTGAAGTGAAAGGCAATAGCGGTCAAAATTATAATCTCACCAATACTCTTTCACATATCAATATGTCTATGACTATGATGGGCCAGGACATGTCTTTTGATTCTGATAGTTCCAGCGATATGAACGGTGAATTTGGTTCAGCCCTGAAGGATTATATTAATAAGCCTAAAGACATTCAGATTGATAATTCCGGGAAAATTATTTCTGCCGATTCAACAGACACTTCAGCAACGGGGATTGCGCAAAGGTTGAATCTTGCACAAACTGGTTATGGAACACAATTGGCTTTTTTGCCACTGCCATCTAACCCAAAAGTTGGAACCAAATGGACCGAAAATTCCAACAGTAACGGCATTGTGAGAACTACTGATTATACGATCAAAGACATCAGCGGAAATGTTGCTACAGTTTCTTTTGACGCAACTGATTCAGTGGAGGCTAAAATGGAACAGCAGGGAATGGAGATTGAAACAAAAACTCATGGTAAATCACAGGGAGAAGATAAAGTGGATATTAAAACAGGTGTAATATTATCCAGTTCGTCCACAGGTGATGCAGGCGGAACAGTTTCAGCAATGGGCCAGGATTTCCCAATGACCACAAAAATCTCTTCCACAACGACAGTTAAGGAATTATAACTTTAATAAATACTTTAGGATCCCGCGACTATTTTCGCGGGATTTTCTTTTACTTTCGAATCGAAGAATTCTGTTTCAAAATAAAAATTTTGGTTAATTGTTCGTTTGCTACATCCGGCTATAACAAAGGATTTCAGCAATAAACGCCTACTTTCGCATTGTGAAAAAATACCTGGCCTACTTTACTTATTTCTTTTACTGGATCCTCTTTTTTGTTGCCGCCAGGTTTGTCTTTTTGATATATCATTTTCAGCTGACGAAAACGCTGACCTCCTCTGAAATTTTGAAATCCTTTCTTTATGGTCTGAGATTGGATGCCTCTTTCACTGGTTACATTTGCATTTTTCCCTTTTTGCTTTTCCTTTTGAGATCAGTGGCGATTCAATTACAAGTGAAGAAAATTATCCGGATCTACACTTTTATTATTGTAGCATTACTTTCATTTTTAATGGTAGCAGATTTGGGATTGTATACTGCCTGGGGCTTCAGGATGGATGCGACACCGCTTCAATATTTTAAGACGCCTAAAGAAATGGCGGCCTCGGTTTCTTCTTCGCCTGTACTGTTGTTGCTGATCATATTTATCCTTTTTGCAGCCGTATTTATTTTTATTTACCGCCGGTTTTTCGATTATTTCGTGGGGTTGAAGCCGGTGAGATTTCAGATATTGAATTTATTAGTGAGTATCTTTCTGCTTGTATTCCTGTTTGTGCCGATTCGCGGTGGAATTCAAAAGATCCCGATCAATATCAGCGATGCTTATTTTTCAGAAAAGATCTTTGCAGACCATGCTGCCATCAATCTTCCGTGGAACATTATGTTCTCAATTTTAAACCGGAATGATACCCAAAATCCCTTTGAATATTTTTCCCTTGATAAATCAAAGCAGTTGGTAGATAGTCTTTATGCTACCGGTCCTAAGAAGATTCCTTCGATCTTATCAGTAAGCAAACCAAATATCATAATTATTATTTTGGAAAGTTATACTGCCAAATGGGTCGGTTGCCTTGGTGGTGTTCCCGGCGTTACGCCTAATTTGGACAGCATTGCGGCAAACGGGTTATTGTTTACTAATGTTTATGCGGCCGGCGATCGAAGTGAAAAAGGACAGGTGGCGGTTTTGAGTGGATATCCTAACCAGGCGATCAATTCGATCATCAAAACACCGACGAAAACGCGTGACCTTCCAGGCATAAATCAATCATTGGAAACGATAGGATACAACTCAAGTTATACTTATGGGGGCGAACTGGAATTTGCCAATATCAAATCCTACCTGGTCAATATTAAAATGGATCGGTTGACTGATAAGTATTCTTTTCCTGTCGCTCAAAGAACAACTTCATGGGGTGTGCACGATCAATATGTTTTTGACCGGTTTTATAATGATCTTCAAAAAAGGCAACAGCCCTTCTTTGCCACTTTGTTTACGCTAAGTAGCCATGAACCTTATGATGTGCCGATGAAGCCGAAATTCAAGGGAAATTCTCAAACGATCTTATTTAAGAATTCTGTTTATTATACCGATAGTATTGTTGGCAGTTTTATCCGCCGCTTGAAAGAAACGCCATTATGGAAAAACTCACTCATCGTTTTCGTGGCCGATCATGGGCACCCCTTGCCGGGGCATGATCCAACTGACAAGCCATCCAAATTCCATATTCCCTTGATCTTTTCAGGAGGCGCTTTAACATTAAAAGGAAAAATCAATACGATCGGTTCACAAACGGATATCGCGACAACGATTTTGGATCAGTTGCATTTGCCAACCAATAAATTTTCGTGGGGGAAAGATTTGCTCGATTCTTCTGCCCGACAGTTTGCCTTTTATTCGTTCAATGATGGTTTTGGTTTAGTGACGCCAAAAGGAACCGCTACTTTTGATAATGTTTCAAAAAGACCAATAAGTATTTCTCCCGGTTTTGATACTTCAATGATCAAATTTGGAAAGGCTTATATGGAATATTCTTACCAGGATTACCTTAACCGGTAATATCAAAATCCCTGGAATCCCTGGAAACGAGGATTCACAAAGTTATTCAGCTTGCTTCCAAACCGGAAGTTGACGCCAAAATATAAGTTGTAATTGTAGCTCGATCCTAATTGCCGGGTTTTCGTAAGTAAATCTTGTTCTGATACATCTCCTTTGACGAGATAAACCTGGTCGTGGACAATATTGCCATTTGTATTTATATAAAAAGAAAGAGCGCCCGTGATCCTTACACTCACGTTAAGGTTGATGCCCATGCTGTTCATTTTCCAATCTGAAAAATAATTACGGTAATAAACGCCGCTATAAAATGTTCCCCATTTTTGGTTGAGGATGAGTGCTGCTGAAAGTTTATGACCATACAAAGTCTCTTTCAACTTGTCGTAGATAGTGGTGTCGTAATACCTGTTCCTGCTGACATCCACTCCATATCTTAAAACAAAGAACCGGCTGTTGACTTCCGAATAAGGATAAAAATTGTATTCTATCGCCGGACTGAAATAAAATTTATTTTTATAATTAGAGAAAGTACTGTTTGAAAGACTCACCTGGTAACCATAACTCCAATGTTTGGCCATTGATTTTACAAGATTATGAAATATTCCATAATCACTGTTATTAACGGTATATTTTGATGTGCCACTCGAATCTTCATATTGATAAACTGAATGGTTTTTACTTCCATAAACCCTGAATCCCATCTTCAGGTCTTCGGTCGTACGGTCGGCCGAAAAATCCGAACTGAAACGGTTGTTCTTGTAATTCTTATCAATATTTAAACGTCCGTCAACACCTACATTAAATGTCCAGTAATTCCATTTGTCTTTTGTGACAGTCTCTTCCGGCAGGTTGGCTTCTTCTCCACCTCTCATATTAATTGATATAGCTGATCCATAGGAAGTCTTGGCTACCAAAGGTGCTATGCCGGTCATGATGCCTTTCACCATTTGCTTTCTTACTTCACTGCTCGTAGCAGTGGCAGAAGTTGTAAAATACAAGGTGTCCTGGTAATATTCATAATCATGCTGCCCGTAAAACAACAATTCATATTGCTTTCCTCCATTTCCTGCGCGTTGGGCAGTAATCAGGATATGAACATCAGAAGCTTCACTATCTAATAAAAAATCAACAATTCTTATTTGCGACCTGATAAAAGTGCGGTCACATCCAACACGGCTGCAATCGATAAAAACCTTCAACTTTTGCGTGCTGATCTGAGCCGACGCACCAAGGCAATAAAAGATAAAAATCGAAGTGACTATAATTCTTTTCATGTGTTTTTTAAGGTGGCAGCAAGTTCCGGTAAAGGGCTAAACAAAATCATCCTGCCTCTGATAAAAGCAGGATGATATGACCTGGTCTATTGATTATGCGGTTGCATTTTCCTGCTTGCTTCCCTCAAATTCCCTCCTGATAATATTCAACGCAGCGCCGGCTTTAAACCACTCAATTTGCTGGGCATTGTAAGTGTGGTTTACTTTAAAAGAATCTGTAGTCCCGTCTTTGTGGTGCAGAACTACTTCCATTGACTGGCCGGGTGTGAAATCTGTGAGCCCGTTTATGTCTATTGAATCGTCTTCCAAAACTTTATCGTAATCTTCTTTGTTTTCAAATGTGAGTGCAAGCATTCCCTGCTTTTTCAAATTCGTTTCGTGAATGCGCGCAAAAGATTTTACGATTACCGCTTTTACACCAAGATGCCTTGGTTCCATCGCTGCATGTTCTCTTGAAGATCCTTCCCCATAGTTTTCGTCGGCAACGATAACTGTTCCTATTCCATGCGATTTATATTCCCTTTGTGTTTCGGGCAACGGACCATAAACGCCTGTGATTTGATTTTTAACCAAATTGGTCTTTTCATTAAAGAAGTTGACAGCACCAATCAACAAGTTGTTGCTGATGTTATCCAGGTGTCCGCGGTATTTTAACCACGGCCCGGCCATTGAGATATGATCGGTAGTACATTTTCCTTTTGCTTTTATCAGCAATTTAAGGTCTTTAAAATCCTGGCCGTTCCACGCTTCAAAAGGTTGTAATATTTGCAAACGATCAGAATCCGGAGCCACGATCACTTCTACATTGCTGCCATCTTCAGCAGGTGCCTGGAAACCCGGATCTTCAACTGCAAATCCTTTTTCGGGCATTTGAATTCCCTCCGGTTCTTTCAACTTTACTTTCTCGCCTTTGTCATTTTCGATGTAATCAGTGAGTGGGTTAAAGGTGATCCTTCCGGCAATCGCCAAAGCGGTTGTCAGTTCAGGTGAAGCAACAAATGCGTGAGTATTTGGATTGCCGTCGTTTCTTTTTGCAAAATTCCGGTTGTAAGAAGTCACGATGGAATTTTTCTTGTCAGGATCGTTTGTATGCCTTGCCCATTGACCAATACAGGGACCGCAGGCATTTGCCAAAACCACACCACCCATTTCTTCAAAAGTTTTCAAATAACCATCTCTTTCAACTGTATATCTTACCTGCTCAGATCCGGGAGTGATAATGAATTCTGAATTCACACTTAAACCATTTTCGGTTGCTTGTCTGGCTACAGAAGCCGCACGTGTAATGTCTTCATAAGAAGAGTTGGTGCACGAACCGATCAAACCAACTTCAAGCTTTTCAGGCCAGTTATTTTTCTTTACCGCTTCTGCAAATTCCGAAATGGGCCATGCAAGATCAGGAGTGAAAGGCCCGTTGATGTGCGGTTCCAATTCGGATAAATTGATCTCAATTACCTGGTCAAAATATTTTTCCGGATTTTCATAGACTTCTTTATCTCCGGTAAGGTCTGCATAAACTTTATCGGCCATCTCTGCCACTTCCGCTCTTCCTGTTCCTTTCAGGTATTCAGCCATTTTCAGGTCGTAACCGAAAATAGAAGTCGTGGCACCAATCTCAGCACCCATATTGCAAATGGTTCCTTTTCCGGTGCATGAAATAGAAGTGGCTCCTTCACCAAAATATTCAACGATTGCGCCGGTTCCTCCTTTTACGGTCAGTATTCCAGCTACTTTCAAAATAATATCTTTTGGCGCTGTCCAGCCGCTTAGTTTGCCTGTCAGCTTTACGCCAATCAATTTTGGAAATTTCAGTTCCCATGGCAATCCCGCCATTACATCACATGCATCTGCGCCACCAACGCCAATGGCAATTGTTCCAAGTCCGCCGGCATTTACGGTATGAGAATCTGTACCGATCATCATCCCGCCGGGGAAAGCATAATTTTCCAAAACCACCTGGTGAATAATTCCGGCACCGGGTTTCCAAAAGCCTATTCCATATTTGTTGGAAACAGAAGCAAGAAAATCATACACTTCTCTATTTTGAGATTTGGCTCTTGTAAGATCTGCAACTGCACCAATTTGAGCCTGGATCAGGTGATCGCAATGAACGGTTGAAGGAACAGCAACTTTGGTTCTTCCCGATTGCATGAACTGGAGCAAAGCCATCTGTGCCGTCGCATCCTGCATGGCTACACGATCAGGGGCAAAATCCACATAATCTTTTCCTCTTTCATACGATTGGTCAGCGGTTTTTTGCCACAGGTGCGCATACAAAATCTTTTCGGTCAGCGTGAGGGGACGATTCACCACTTTACGCGTTGCATTTACTTTTTCAGAATAACCCTCATAAAATCTTCTAATCATGTCCAGGTCAAAAACCATTGCTTATATAAATTTTAATTTGAAAAAATTGTTTCGGATCTCCAGTTTTTTACAAAAGGAGGCCAAAATTACTTAAAATAGATGGATGTTATTTTATTCTTCGCTTAAATTATTTTTACGAAGACAATAGGAGTCCCTACAGTTTTAAGCTTTTTAAAATACAACTTTTGCTTTTTCTGATTATCTTTGAAACTGATACTAAATGCGAAAGACCTGCTGCTGTTCAGGGGAACAGAAATGTTACCCGGGGTGATTGAAAGATGTTACGGTTGTTCATTAATGCCAATAACCGCACAGGATTTATCAAACCAAAATTTGTATTGTTCTTGGATAAACATTTGACCTATGTATAAAATAAAAAACTTTATCGAATGGCATGTATTCGGCGTTTGCTCCGCCATCGGTGAAAAAATGGGCATAGCCACTGCAGAAATTCGCCGCTATTTTATTTACATCTCCTTTCTTACATTAGGTTCGCCCGTTATTTTTTACCTGGTTATAGCATTCTGGATGAATGTAAAAAATTACATCAAACACGCACGCCGCAATCCACTCAGGTATCTTTGATCTCCAAAACCCGAAAAAAAAATTTACAGAAAAAGTTTGTTTACTGCCATTCGGCTTCGCATATCTTCATTTCCCAATCTGCCGCTGGAATATTATTTCAGAAAAAAAATTGAAGAAGAAATTTGTTTACCGCTAAACGGTTGAAAAAAATTACGGTTGATGGGACGGATTGTTAATTCATAAGCATAAAAAAAAAGGGCAATGAAAATCGCCCTTTTTTGCAATAGAAATATTATCGATTTTAGCCGATCAATTTCACATTTACGGCATTCATACCTTTTTTGCCATTTTGCAAGTCGAATTCCACTTTGTCATTTTCTTTGATCTGGTCAATTAGTCCGCTTGCATGCACAAATGTTTCCTGAGAACCTTCATCGTGCTTGATAAAACCGAATCCTTTTTCAGTATTGAAAAATTTTACGGTTCCTGTGTTTTTGTTGTTCATTGTGTTTTGTGTTGATAAAAAATAAACGGCGAAGATAGCATTTATAATTCCAAAATCCTTTTCTTATTAGATTGCTAAAGCCATTTAACTTTTTAAATGAAGATGCGGTTGGTTTACTCCTGCTTTTTTTAATTCCTCCTCACCAAGAAAAAGCTTTTTGAACGAAGGACTTTCTGTTTTTTTTATCCTGTCCCAAAAGGTGAAATACAAACCAAAATTGTATTTATAATAAGTGTGATGAAGTGAATGATGTGTAGCGCCGATCACCCATTTGCTCCAGGTGTTGTAAGAATTTCTTGGATAGATCTCAATATCCAAATGATTGATCACGCTGCTGAAAGTCATTATGAGCAGAAGGATAATAAGAGCGACATAATGGATCGGGATGATCAGTAAAAGAACAGGCAAAAACACAGCCTGCAACAAACCTTCAAACGGGTGAAATGAAAAAGCAGTAAATGGCGAAGCAATATGACTGTCGTGATGCACCATATGTACTTTTCTAAAGACGGCCGGCAGGTGCATCCAACGATGGATCCAGTAATAATAGGTTTCCTGCAAAAGCATATAGGTGATAAGGCTTACGGGCAAATACCACCAACCATACAAATCAATTGCTGTATAAACTTTTATGTAACCTTTTTGCCAAAGTATGACGGTTATGGCGCCTGCTACAGCAAAGATCAATGAATTGAACAAACTGTACCTGATCTCTTTTTTAAACTGGCTTTTTTTGTACTTTTTTTTATTGATCTTCCTGGCTTCCCATTTTGAAGAAAACCAAATGTAAAAAGCGAAGTAAAAGCAGCCTGCTACCAAAAAGTATCTGGTAGTGATAATGACAAAGAAAATTACAGTGAGCAAAAAGAGCCAATAAGGTGACATAAAATCGGGCAGGTTCATGTTGTAATTTAAAGAAATAAAATTATTCCCTCGCTTTCAAAGGTTCTTTAACTGCACCGGTTTACCAGGAATTTAAACGGTCTTGTCTTTAATAGATCCTTTTGAACCTCGTTCCTTTTTTAATTTACCAGTTAAACTTTATTTGCTGTAAACATGTGCCACAATGCCTCCCGGAAAAGACTTTGCCTCAATTAATTTCAGATGAGTTGGAAGAGGAACATTATTGAAAACCGGCTGCCCCGAACCCAAAACTACGGGATGCACATTTAAATGGTATTCATCAATAAGACCCGTGGTAACGAGGCTGCGTATAAATCCTGCACCACCGATTGCCATCACAGGTTTGCCATCCCGGGATTTAAGTTCCTTTATGGTTTCCGCAAGATTGCCATCAAAAATCTTCGCTTCTGCCCAGGAAGCTTCCGCCGGAGATAATATTGCATCCTGCTTCACTTTAATTCCTTTATAACCGCTTTGGGTAAATACTCCTTTTGGTATGGTGTTCATGGGCCTGGCGAAAGGCCCCGGTGCGGTTGGCCAATAAGGCGACATAGCTTCAAAGGATTTCCTTCCCATAATGATCAAATCTGCATCGTAGCTTCTCTGCAGGCTCCAAGCTCTTGAAGTTTCATCCGAGCTTTTAAATATCCAGTCTGTTTCTCCATTTGGGCCGGCTACAAAGCCGTCAACACTAATGGACATTTTCATAATTAGTTTGCGCATCTGTTAATTATTTATTTTTTCAAAACTAAGCGCTCCTGTTCGAATATAAGCGGTCGAATGCGACATTCAGGCGGACTATTGCGTCTCACATTTTTCTTGCGGAACAGTTGTGCATTCCATTTTCGGGATTGCCCAATTAGATTGACAGATCCGGGAAACAAGTAACCACGAATAACGCTATCCGCATGAATTTCCCAACGGTCCACCGTTTCGCATTAATGATTCTCCAGCCATCTTAAAAGATCAGCTGATTTAGCCTTGCTCACAATTATGGATTCCGGGTTAACTGCGTCACACTTTATTAAAAGTTTCCTGTCAAAATAATTTTCAACTTCTTTGATGGCATGAGAGGCAATTAAATACTGCCGGTTGGCCCGGTAAAATAACTTCGGATCAACCATTGATTCAATATGATCAAGCGAATAGGGTAAGCGGTATCTGTTGTTGCTTGTAGTGCACAACTCAACCGCATCATCCGTGACTTTAAAAAAGAGGATATCATTACAATTAACCGGTATCATTTTATCGCGAAAGGAAACCAGGAAAGTTGATTTATAGGATTTGAAATTTTTGGTGATTGCAGACATCAAATCCTTTAACATTGAATCGTTTTGATTAGTCTTTGAGTTTTTAAAGAGATTGAATTTATCGAGGCTTTTTTTTAGTGCTTCCTGTTGGATGGGTTTTAAAAGATAGTCGACACCATTGTTTTGAAAAGCCCTCAAAGCATACTCATCATAAGCGGTACAAAAAATTACCGGGCAGGTAAGTTTCACCTCTTGTAAAATTTCAAAAGCTAGCCCGTCGCCCAACTGTATATCTGAAAAAATAAGATCAGGTTGGCCGTTTTGGCCAAACCATTCAAGGCCTGCTTCTACACTGTCTAAAGTGGCAACGACGTTACAACCCGGCTGCAAGAGTTGTATGGAATATTGCAAATCCCATGCGGTTTGTACTTCATCTTCTATGATAACGATCTTCATTGCGTTCCGTTATAGGTAGTAAAACTATAAATTCCTCATCCGTTTTCTTGATGATAATATCCTTTCCCTTTAATAAGAGGTACCGGTTACTGATGTTGCTTAATCCCAGATGAGAAGAAGACGGTTCTTCTTTTTTGTTGCGCAAATTATTTTTTACGGTTAAATAATTATGCTCAGCAAATATAGAAATGCATAAGGGTTTTTGCAGGGAAAACGCGTTGTGGTTTACGGCATTTTCAATCAATAATTGTAGCGTGTTGGCTGGCATCGAATCAATGAATACTTCATCGGGCAATGATATTTGCATAGTAATGGCGTCGCCAAATCTTATTTTTAAAAGGTATAAATAAGATTTGAGAAAATCAATTTCATCGCGGAGCGTAACATTTTTTTTATCCTGGTGTAGCAACATATACCTGTAAACTGATGAAAGTTCAGATATATAATCAACAGCCTGCGCGGGATTTCTTACCGTTAAGGATTTCAATGTACTCAATGAATTAAACAGGAAGTGCGGGTTTACCTGCTGTTTTAAACTTTCATGCAAAGCATTTAAATTTTCTCTTTTCAATACTTCGTTTTCAAGCTCTATTTTTCTTTTTTCAGCATTGATGTCAAATAAATATTTTATTAAAATAATGAGCGAGTTAAACAGAATTATTTTTATGCATAAATAAAACCATGAGCTGAAAGATGCGCCCCAATTGCCTCTCAGGGGCGAAAGAATAACTCCGGAATCTTGTAGTAGCAGTCCAAGGAAAATGTAAATTACAATTGTGATAATGAAAGACGCGGCAAACCTGCTATAAAAATAAAATGGCCTTTTTCCTGTTGCGGACTTTTTTGAATTTTTAAAATCGATTAAAACTGCGTTTACTATCCAAAAGCAAAAGGTTATTATAAAAGAAAATATAAAGTGACTCAAAATGTTGGTAGGGTTACTATTTAGCGCCAGGAAAATGGTAGGAAAAGCGATGGAAACCAAAATGCCTTTTTTCAGATCATATTTGTCAATAAATCGTTTCATGCGAAATTAATATTACAACAAAAAATAGCTGTTTGATCTTTCCTGTTTTTAAAACGGGCAAATTCCCTCCTAAAGCGGGCGATAAGCATCGCGTAAATCGAAGTAACGTCATTTTTTGTTTAGAAGTTTGTTGTGAGGCCTGACTCAATAATCAATTGAGCTTGCCATCCAACTGCAATGAAATATATTGTTACAACCAGCAGAATATTTTATGGCATTGCCATCGCAGTCTATGGCATCCAGCAATTCATCTATGGCAATTTTCGCCGTGTGCAACTACCGCCGTGGCAATTCCATTTACCGGCCCTTAACTTCATAGCTTATGTTACGGGTACGGGATTAATCCTTGCGGCTGTATCAATAATTTTTGATGTAAGAGCCAGGAATGTATCGTTGATCTTAGGGGGCATCTTTTTGCTGTTGGTTTGCCTTTTGCATGTTCCTTATGAATTAATTTCGGAACCTAATAAAAGTTATCATTTGGGTTTATGGGAAAGTACGTTGAAAGAATTGGCACTCGCCGGCGGTGCTTTTGTTGTTGCAGGCAGTTACAACGAAATAGAAACGAAACCGAAAAGCTTTTTTATTAAATTTTTAGAGAAACTGATTCCTTTTGGCAGTTTATTCTTTTGTGTCACCATCATTAGTTTTGGCATAGCGCATTTTATGTACCAAAAATTTATAGAACAGATGGTGCCTTTCTGGATCCCTGATCATACCTTTTGGACTTATTTTTCCGGTACTGCGCTGATAGGCGCAGGCGTTTGTATCATTTTAGACATTAGTAAACAAAAAATTGCAGCGTTATTGGGTACGATGTTATTTCTTTGGTTTTGGATGGTTCATATTCCCGGGGCGATGGCCAACCCGTGGATAGACCGCGGCAATTTAGTTTCAAGTGCATTTGATGCGTTGGCATTCAGCGGCACTGCATTTCTTATTGCTGCTGGCAAGAGATTAGTAACCAAAGAAAGTTTGACGCGGACCAGTAAGGCCCCAACCATATTGAGCCTTAATGAAAATTAAAATATGAAAAGAATCAGCAGCATTGATGCTACAAGGGGGATCGTAATGATCATAATGGCTTTGGATCATGTAAGGGATCTGATGCAGGTAAATTCAATCACTCAAAGCCCTACTAACCTGGAGACCACAACACCCATTCTTTTTTTCACAAGGTGGATCACTTATTTATGCGCGCCCACATTTGTTTTTCTTGCCGGCACATCGGCTTTCATTTCATTCAAAAACAAAAATAATTTTTTTCAAAGCCGCAACTTTTTATTAAAGCGTGGTGTGTACCTCGTGGTGCTGGAATTTGTGGTGGTGAATTTTTTGATGTATTTCGATCCCGGTTATCATACACTGATCTTTGAAGTGATCGCTACCATTGGATTGGGGTTCATCGTGCTGTCATTTTTATTAAAAGTTTCTTCCAAAACCATTGCCATCGTTGGTCTTGTTATAATTTTTGGTCACAACCTGTTTTCGCTCATTCCTTTCGAACAGGGATCTGTACTGAGAAGCATTTTATCACCGCTGTTGACTCTGGCTGTTTATCCTGTATTTACCAGCAAAGTATTTATAATGGCTTATCCACCGCTTCCCTGGCTGGGCATTATGCTGGCGGGTTTTGCTACGGGAAAATTGTTTGAACTACAGCAACCCGAAAGAAAAAAAATATTTATAAAAATTGGTTTAAGCGGGTTGTTGTTGTTCCTGCTGATCCGGTTTGTAAACATATATGGAGACCCCGTAAAATGGTCTGTACAAAAGAATAATATTTTCACCTTCCTCTCATTTATGAACGTCACGAAGTATCCTCCTTCCTTACTATTTTGTTTGATTACGTTGGGCATTTTGTTTTTAATGCTCGCATTTACCGATGGAATAAAAAATAAGTTCATAAGCATAACTTCTGTTTATGGGAAGGTGCCTTTGTTTTATTTCCTGGTTCATTTTTTCCTTATTCACGTTATTATGGTTACGGTAATGCTTTTGCAGGGATTTCATTGGTCGCAACTGGATTTTGCTTCCGGCAATTTTGGCCGTCCCAAAGGGGTTGAAAGTGGTCTTCCCTTGTGGGCGATTTATGTGATTTGGCTCAGCGTAGTGACAGTCCTGTACAAACCTTGTGTATGGTATGGAAGATACAAATCGGCCCACAAAAACGGTTGGGTAAGGTATTTATAAAAATTAAATTTTTGATTACAGGATTTTGTATCATTTCATTTTAGTGTAACCATTACCGTTATATGTTTCTTCTTCCCCTCAACGTTCAGGGCACCTGGAGCGGTCGGGCGTTAGTCACACAAAGCCTCAAAGTGTACAAGGGAATTGGTGGTTTAAACGCTGTTGTTGGCCTTCCGGCCAACAACCGGCGATTTCTCCCGCCAACAACCAAATTCTGGTTGTCTAATGAGAATTAGTAATCTTAGTCGGGTGCCAAACGATTAACAGACTTTAGTGTATTCATCGCAGTTATACCTATCGCCAATTGTGTGAATCATGATTTACAGGATTTAGCGATTAGAAGGATGAACGTTGTCGGTGAAAATGTTGTGTCGCATCTCGCGGTGAAGCATCTGATTCCATCATCGACTATCAAAAGATGATGCACCTTATCCGACGACCAAAATTAGAAAGACCACATCCAGTAATTTAATCTGGCATAACCATAGCCGTTATATCAATCTTCCTAAAATAAGAAAACAAATAAGTTGTTTGTTTACTCCTATGCTGCACGCCTATGAGTAATCTCATTCGTGAAGGTTGCATATGAATATTCAATGCTGGTATCTCAAATTAAACGCCCCTTCTGTTAAAGGGATTTTATCATAGATATTGGTGCTCGTGTTTAGTTTAAAAACCGTTGCTGAAAAAGTTCCCTGAAGATTATCAGGGCCGATTGCAGTAATGATGACTTTTGCATCGGCAACAAGATCTTTATAATCCGGAAGTAAGGAACTGAAATTACCGGCATCATCGCAAAATAATCCCATAGACACATAAGAATCTTGTGGAGAACTATAATAAGTGAAAACGACCTGGGGGATTGTTCCGGTAGCTGCAACTGTTTTTACGGGGTCCTGGTAAACCGCTCCCGGTGTAAGCGGATTCTTATCTGTTATTGCAATATCAATTTGGTCCTGAAGGATTTTAGATGAATCTTTTAAAGCCAAAATACCCGTAGTATAGACTTTTTCGCTGCTGTTGTATGCGCTTTGTGCGATTGGAACACTATTAAATTCAGTCTTTACTCCATTCAATTTAAAGCGCATATAATAGGTAGAGGCAGCCGCATTTGCATTTACTGCACTTTTTTTGCAACTGTTTAACCCTAATATTGCAATCGATAAAACAATAAAGGGAAAGAATATCTTTTTCATGATCCTGAAATTTTATTTAAAAATTTAAAAGCCAGTCCTGGTATCAAATATGAAATGAGATGTTCCGGTTCAATAACCTTTGTGAATGGGGTAGAAGAGAAATTGCAAGACCATTCAGCTGAATAAGGAAATGACGAATGATCATCTTTGCCCTTTATAACCTGAAAGTTAAACCAATTGTCAACACACCAATTCCGTAACCTAACTCAGCAAAGGCGCCCGTGTTTGAAGAGAAGTAATAGTTGGCTCCAATTTGTCCACCAAATAAAAGTGCACGTCCTTTTGCAGAATAACCCTGCACTTCGCCGGGTGATTTGACACTAACAATGTTATAACCCAGGGTAAGACCAGCATAAGGATCAAATTTTTCGGAAGTGGCAAAATGGTAATTTCCGCGGGCCCCGATAAGAAGATAACTGTATTTCCATTTATAGGAACTGCCTCCAAAGCCATAGTTATATTGTGAACTTGAATAACCCACAATGCCTCCTACAGAAATTTTGTCTGTCACTGCTTTTTCATAACTAAGGCTCAGGGGAGGAAGGGTTATCGACCCGCTGTAGAATCCCCCTCCAAAACCAATACCTGCATGGAGATAAGAAGTACTTTTATCAAAAGTTACTTTTGATTGTGCGTTGACAGAGAATGCAGTGACTGCAATGATTAAACTTAATAATGCTTTTTTCATTTTTTAAAATTTAATTGTGATTCCTACTCTTATGGCTTTTCGGTATCTCCCCGTTTTTATAGCGATGTCTGGTCTTCGCTTTTATGGCCTGCGTGATCTTTAAAGCTGCCACGCTTATTAAACTCATTTATGTTGTCGCGAACAGAATATTTTTCTTTGGAAACAGATTGAGATAAAGAGGAGATTGGAATTGAAATGCTTCTCTTTAAGCCTTTATACCCATTCTTCATATTATGTGAAGGATTTTTAAACAGCCATGCAAATAATATGATTGACGCTGAACTTGCCAGGCATAGCCAAATACCTGCGCCGAAACGCGCATAAGGCAGGCCCAAATCTCCATTTGTTGTATCGGAAAATGATGTAATTTTAATCACGACAGAAAGCAAACCCATACCGCCGGATACTGTAAGAAGAAACGATTGATTTTTTTCAAGAGGTTGTGCCTGGTTGCCGATCAATGTTATTATTGCTACAGACAGGAATACAATGAATGCCAAGATCCCCAATCCATGAAAGCCATTGCGACTTTCAGTGCTTCCAAAAATTGAAAGGCTGATCCAGGGAAGAAATATAGAAATGACTCCAATGGCAGCGCTGATTAAAATAAATTTACGTTGCCTGTTAATAGTTTGAAAGTACATACCCGAAACTTTTAATTGCTACATAAATTTAATAAGGGCGATGAACCGGGAGAAGGCACATTTATTTTTTGAACGGCTTGATTTATTTTTTGCGCCAGTCCGGATGAAAACCGTAGACCAGGAAACCTCATTTAATTTCTGATTTAAATTAAACCCGATTTATGTACAAGCTTTTTTTTCTTATTTCTTTAAGTGTCTTTATTCAAAAAGCTGCAGGCCAACATGTGACCGACGTTGATTCACTGAACCGGGTTCTAAACGACAAGAGTAAACCCGATGACTCCAATCGTGTCAGGACAATTTTAAATCTTGCTAATATTCTCATTTATACCAATCCTGATTCGGCAATGAAACTTACTAATGAGGCGATACAGCTTGCCCAAAATTTAAAATGGCAGAAGGGAATAGCGCTTTCTTTACGACAAAAAGGGTATGTGTATTATATGTCATCAGATTATGTGCAATCGATGAATTACTTAATAAAGGCATTGAAAGAAGCAGCACCAATGGACAACCAATTTTTCAATGCCACTATTTACAATAACATAGGCAATATATACGCGGATCTGAAAAACTACAAAAGAGCATTAAATTATTATTCCAAATATTTAGCAATAGCAAAAAAAACAGGAAGTAAGACCGATGAGATGAATGCTCTGATCAATATCGGTGACATCTACACCGAAATGAATGACCTGCCTGCCGGTTTTGATGATTTTAATGAAGCGCTGTCAATTGCAACTGCGCTGGATAATAAAAGAATCAGCGCTGCCATTTTGAACAATTTGGGTGAGATTTATCTTAAGCAAAAAAATGAACAACTGGCTTCTTCTTACTTCCACAGGTGTTTGCTTCTTTCTGATGAAACGGATAACCAGAACGCAAAAGCTACCGCATTAAACAGTCTTGCAGAAATTTATTTGCATCAAAAAAAATACAAACTTGCTTTAGCATTTGCTAACCGGTCATTGAAGTTATCGAAAGAATTAAGCGACCTCGGGTGGCAGGCAAATGCGTATGAAACATTAAGTAAAACTTATGAAGCCCAAAAGGACTTTCAAAAAGCGCTTTATAATTACCGGAAGTCTGAATTGTTAAAGGACAGCACCTTAAGTGGTGAGAAAAAACAGGAAATAGCGAATCTGGAGATGCAATATAATTTCGACAGAAAAGAAGCAGAAATGAAAGCGGCAGACGACAAAAGGCAGGCGCTGGCTATGGCAGAGGTCAACCGGCAAAAAGTTATAAAAAATGCTTCGCTGGGCATCGGGATCATTTTGGTCTTAGTTGCCATGGCAGCAATTATTTTGTATAAAAGAAGAAAGGATAATCTGGAAAAAAGGAAAGAAGCAGAGTTTAATGCCCAGGTGGCTTATACAGAAATGAAAGCCCTGCGCGCACAAATGAATCCGCATTTTATTTTTAACTCACTCAACTCCATAAATGATTATATCGATAAGCACGACACGGCTACCGCTACTTTATACACAACAAGATTTGCCAAACTGATGCGCATGATCCTCGAAAATTCGGAGCAAAAAGAGATACTTCTTTCAGAGGATCTAAAGGCACTTGAACTCTATATGCAATTGGAAAGTATGCGAATGGAACATAAGTTTGATTATCAAATAAAAGTTGATGAGGATATTGATCCGGAAAATACATTGATACCACCTTTGATCTTACAGCCATTTGTTGAAAACAGCATCTGGCATGGCATATCGAAAAAACAAGGCGCGGGGAAAATATTGATATCAATAAAAAAAGAGGGGAGCATGATTAATTGTATAGTCGAAGATAATGGAATTGGAATGAAAGAGTCAACAGTTTCCAAAACAGAAAATGACAATCAATCTAAAAAATCACTGGGTATGAAGATTACAAAAGCAAGAATTGATATCATGAACAAAATGAAAAAATCAAATGCAAAAATTACTGAATCAGATCTTGAAGTAGGAACCAAGATAGAAATAAAATTACCGGAAGAATTAGCTTTTTAAATTATGATAAAAGTTTTAATAATTGATGATGAACAACATTGCATTGACCGGCTTGTTAAATTGTTGATTCCTTCTCATAATGATCTGATTGAAATTTCGGGAACGGCGCTAACCGTATCAGAGGGCATTGAAAAAATAGCATTATTTAATCCTGATCTCATTTTCCTGGATGTGCAAATAGGGAATAAGACGGGTTTTGATCTGTTAAGAGAGATCCCTGATAGAAGGTTTGCTATTATATTTACAACCGGGTATGAAAAATTTGCAATACAGGCTATTAAATTCAGCGCTTTGGATTACCTATTAAAGCCGGTTGATGAAGCTGATCTAAATGTTTCATTAATGAAATTTATGAATGAGCATACTGAGAAGCAAACCTCGCAGAAAATCGATATCCTGCTTCAAAATATTCAAGACAATAGAAACAGTCCTAAAAAAATAATTGTACCAACCGTGAATGGTTTGGAATTTCTAGATATAGAAGACATTGTAAGGTGCCAGAGTGAAATAAATTATACAACTATCCATCTTAGAGATAAAGGGAAGATTGTTGTAGCAAAAACATTGAAAGAATTTGAGCAATTACTTCCGGGTCATTCATTTTTCAGGGTACACAATTCTCATCTTCTCAATCTGGCTTATATTAAAAGTTATAACAAAGGCAAAGGAGGAAGTGTGAAACTTTTAGACGGAACAATCATAGAAGTTTCTTCCCGGCGAAAAGACGATTTTATTAAGCGCTTGTCAATGTTTTAAATTAGAAGCTGTAATTATTGCCTTGTTTTATAATACAAATAACAATTACCTGGCAGGTAAAACCAGCTGTTGTTTGCGTCCCCGCCAACAACTATGATCTTGTTAGAAGAGAAGAAGCACTTCAATATACTCATTGCTAAAATTCACGAGATTGCCGCGGCGCAAGAGGCGCCTCGCAATAACCACTTCTAATTTGGCTTATTCGTATCGAAGATGTTCTAAAAGGTGACAATCTTCCTCGCCACCGGTCAATGTAAAAAGCTTCTCTGTGCGGCAGGTGAAGTCAAAGCATTTTCGCCCGAAGCAATTTCCCAATTAGAACGACAACCGTGAGAACGATTGTACTTGATTGTTTTAAAAAGATCGAATTTGAATTAGGTCACTCTATTGATAAGCATAGCAAAAGGTTGATTGTATCAAATATCGAATTGTTTCTTAATTATTGTACCCGGTTTTATGACCGGCAGTTTATCACACGTGACCATGCCAATGCAGGTGTTATAGAAGGATTCGAGCGTTTATTAAATGATTATTTTGACCCAGAACTGCCTCATGAAACAGGTGTTCCAACCGTCAGTTACTTTGCCGGTAAGCTTCACCTTTCAGCAAACTATTTTGGCGACCTGGTTAAAAAAGAAACCGGCAAAACCGCCCAGGAATATATACAGTCAAAAGTCATTGATTTGACAAAGGAAAAAATTTTTGACCAAAGTAAGTCAGTTAGCCAAATCGCCTACGAACTTGGCTTTAAATATCCTCAACATTTTACGCGATTGTTTAAAAAGAAGGTCGGTCAATCCCCAAATGAATACAGGTTGTTGAATTAAATATCCCAATAAAACGACATTCACTCTCGCTGCCAACATTGTTTAAAAAGCTTTTCCCTTAAACAGGAGATTGCCACAGCGCAAATAACAATCGTGGTATCCTTGGGCCTACAGGTATGCGCTTTGTAATGACGACTAAAAGGAGCGCTGATTGTTTTTAAGAACCAGGTTGCCAGGACACAAATAAACACCAGGATATTATTATAATAACGGTTTTGGTGGAAACTGCATCCGCATCAAAAAACAGTCGCTTATGCGCACTCAAATTAAATCGTTTAGGAATTTTTTATCATCCTTGAATACTTAAACCAATCTTCCTGCGTTTGTGGATATAAAAACGAAAGATCAAAAAATTACCGGTTATAATCCATTCCCATCTTGAAAAAATATATTTTTCTCCTTTTACTGCTTTACGCTCTCCAGTCCAGATCTCAAGCCGTGGTTTCTCCGGTTATTCCCGGAACCTTAAACATAGGCGGCGGATCCGCAAAGATGGCGCAGGACTTTGAAGTTGACTGGAGTATTGGCGAATCAACGGTAGTTGATACCTATTCCGGCCAAAATATCTATTTCAATTCGATTGTTGATTCAAAATGGTCAGTAACAAGTGGTGTCCTTCAACCCTATGATATCGTCCACATTATTTACAATTCTCTTATTCCGAATTGGACAAACCAGGAAATAAGGTTTTATCCCGTTCCTGCCCACAATATTATCAATATCGATTTCAGATCTGTAACAAGTGGAACTATCACTATACAACTATATAGCCGCGAAGGAAAATTAATTGGTACAAGAGAATTCTACCAAATCAATGGCAACAGTACCCAAAAATGGGATTTAACCAACAGGCCAGGGGGCGATTATTACTTCCGGATTTTACTCAGTCACCCCGATGGAAAAGTTGTGAAACAAGGAACTTTCAAAATTGAAAAACTATAACCAAAATTCCATGAGAAGAAGGATTTTATTGGCAGGTTTAATGATGATGGTAATTGCAATCGCCAAAGCACAGGTCCCCCAACAACTTAACTACCAGGGAATAGCGCGCAATGCTTCTGGCAACCCCATCACTTACCAAAACATTACGGTAAGAATATCGATCATAGATAATGCAGCTGGGGGACAAATGGTCTACCGGGAAACGAGAAGAGTACAAACGAATTATGTCGGCCTGTTTAATATTGTAGTTGGAAGTCCTGGGGCAACAGATGTTGTGGGTTCTATGAGTAGTGTTAACTGGTCAACCGGGCAAAAATCACTTAAACTGGAAATCGACCCGAACGGATTAAATAATTTTAGCCTGGCAGGAGTTACTGAATTAGAAAGTGTTCCTTATGCTTTAAGCGCCTCTCCAGCAGGAGCAGCCTCAGGAGATTTAAGCGGCAACTATCCTGCCCCGGTTATTGCTAAAAATGCGGTTACTTCAGACAAGATTGCTGATGGCAGCGTTGGTGTTTCAAAATTAACGCCGGAAATGATCACTTCGATATCCAATAAATTAAACGTATCGGATACAGCTTCCATGCTGGCGCCTTATGCAGGAGCAGTTAATCTCACCAATTCCCTGCAAGCAAAACTTAATTCTGCTGACACAACTTCAATGTTGAGTCCTTATGCAAGAACACAACGATTGATTGATTCATTGAAAGCAATCAGGAGTAGTATTGATTTAACCAGTAACAACACGGCATCGGCTTTAGATACGAAAGTAAATATTTCAGATACCGCTTCAATGCTGAGTCCTTATGCAAGAACGCAACGAATGATTGATTCTTTGGTCGCCATCAGAAATAGCATTGATCTGAACAACAGTAATGCTTCAGCAGGAGTAGCAACCAAGGTAAACATTTCAGATACTGCTTCCATGCTCAGTTCTTATGCAAGAACGCAAGGGATGATTGATTCTCTTGTGGCAATCAGGAACAGTATTGATCTAAATAACAGCAATACTTTAGCAGGATTAGCAACTAAAGTAAATATCTCAGATACAGCTTCCATGCTAAGCCCTTATGCAAGAACGCAACGAATGATTGATTCTTTGGTGACCATCAGGAATAGTATTGATCTGAACAACAGTAATGCTTTGGCAGGATTAGATACCAAAGTAAATATTGCGGATACAGCATCGATGTTGAGTCCTTATGCAAGAACGCAAATAATGATCGATTCTCTCGTGGCCATCAGGAATAGCATTTATTTGAACAACAGTAATTCCCTGGCAGGACTAGCGACGAAAGTAAATATTTCAGATACAGCTTCCATGCTAAGCCCTTATGCAAGAACGCAACGAATGAACGATTCTTTAATTGCCATCAGGAACAGTATTGATCTAAATTACAGTAATGCTTCAGCAGGATTAGCAACCAAGGTAAACATTTCAGATACTGCTTCCATGTTAAGTTCTTATGCAAGAACACAAAGAATGATTGATTCTCTGGCGATGGTTCAAGGTAGACTCGATACTAAACTGAATATTTCTGACACTTCAGCCATGCTGGCTCCTTACACAACAATTGCGAGTTCTACATCAGGATTAAATACCAAAGTAAATATTTCAGATACAGCTTCCATGTTAAGTTCTTATGCAAGAACACAAAGAATGATTGATTCTCTGGCGATGGTTCAAGGTAGACTCGATACCAAACTGAATATTTCTGACACTTCAGCCATGCTGGCTCCTTACACAACAATTGCGAGTTCTACATCAGGACTAAATACCAAAGTCAATATCTCAGATACGGCTTCCATGTTGAGCCCTTATGCAAGAACACAAAGAATGATTGATTCTTTGACTTTGGTTCAAAATCGACTTGACACTAAACTGAATCTATCTGATACTTCTGCAATGCTTGCTCCTTATGCAACAGTTGCCAGTTCAACATCAGAACTAAATACTAAAGTGAATATTTCGGATACAGCATCGATGTTGAGCCCTTATACAAGAACACAACGAATAATTGATTCGTTGACTTTGGTTCAAAACAGGCTGGATAGTAAATTGAATCTATCTGATACTTCAGCAATGCTTGCTCCTTATGCAACTGTTGCCAGTTCAACTTTTGGATTAAATACCAAAGTAAATGTTGCGGATACCGCTTCGATGTTAAGTCCTTATGCAAAAAATCAAATAATTCTTGATTCACTGGCTTCCGTTAGAAGTACCATCGACTTAAACAACAGTAACGCAACTACAGCTCTTGCTACCAAACTAAACATCTCCGATACTTCAGCAATGCTTGCTCCTTATGCAACTGTTGCCAGTTCAACATCAGGATTAAATACTAAAGTAAATATTGCTGACACGGCATCCATGTTGAGCCCTTATACAAGAATACAAAGGATGATAGATTCTTTAATTGCCATCAGGAACAGTATTGATCTAAATAACAATAATTCCCTGGCAGGGCTAGCGACGAAAGTGAACATTTCAGATACTACATCCATGCTTAGTCCTTATGCAAGAACACAACGCATGCTTGATTCGTTGACCTTTATTCAAGGCAGGTTGGATACTAAATTAAATATCTCCGACACTGCTTCAATGCTTGCACCTTATGCAACAGTTGCAAGCGCTACTTCCGGATTAAGTAGCAAAGTAAATATTGCTGACACGGCATCGATGTTGAGCCCTTATGCAAGAACACAAAGGATGATTGATTCGTTGACCGCTTTTCGAAACAGTATCAACTTAAACAACAATAACACAACAACAGCCCTAGGCACCAAATTAAATATCTCGGACACGTCTGCAATGCTTGCTCCTTATGCAACGGTTGCCAGTTCAACATCAGGATTAAATACCAAAGTCAATATTTCAGACACAGCATCCATGCTGAGTCCTTATGCAAGAACACAACGAATGATGGACTCATTGACTCTTTTTCAAAGTCGTCTTGATACCAAATTAAATATTTCTGACACTTCGGCAATGCTTGCTCCTTATGCAACAGTTGCCAGTTCGATATTAATACTAAATACTAAAGTAAATATCTCCGATACTGCGTCAATGTTGAGTCCTTATGCAAGAACACAAAGGATGATTGATTCTTTCAGTGCAATCAGAAACAGTATTGATTTAAACAACAGTAATTCCCTGGCAGGACTAGCGACGAAAGTAAATATTTCGGACACGGCTTCAATGCTAAGTTCTTATGCGAGAAAACAAAGAATGATTGATTCTCTTGTTGCCATCAGGAACAGTATTGATTTGAACAGCAATTACACTTCAGCAGGATTAGCGACTAAAGTAAACATTTCCGATACAGCTTCAATGTTGAGCCCTTATACGAGAACACAAAGGATGATTGATTCATTAGCCTTAGTACAAACCAGCTTGGAGGCTAAATTGAATATTTCTGATACAGCTACAATGCTTGCACCTTATGCAACAGTTGTAAGTTCAACATCAGGTTTAAATACTAAAGTAAACATTTCCGATACAGCTTCAATGTTGAGTCCTTATGCAAGAACACAGCGCATGATCGATTCATTGGCTGCAGTCAGGAGCAGTATTGATTTAAACAACAGTAACACAGCATCGGCTTTGGATACGAAAGTCAATATTTCCGATACTGCATCTATGCTGAGTCCGTATGCGAGAACACAACGCATGATTGATTCTCTCGTTGCAATCAGGAATAGTATTGATCTGAACAACAGCAATGTTTCAGCCGGTTTAGCAACCAAGGTAAATATAGCAGATACTGCATCCATGCTTAGTACTTATCCAAGAACACAACGCATGCTTGATTCGTTGACCTTGGTTCAAGGCAGGTTGGATACTAAATTAGACATTTCTGACACTGCGGCGATGTTAGCTCCTTACGCAACGTTAGCCAGTTCTACATCAGGATTAAATACCAAAGTCAATATTTCGGATACGGCATCGATGTTGAGTCCTTATGCAAGAACACAACGAATGAACGATTCATTGAGTTTGGTTCAAAGTCGTCTCGATACTAAATTAAATATCTCGGACACTGCTTCAATGCTTGCACCTTATGCAACAGTTGCCAGTTCAACATCAGGACTAAATAGTAAAGTAAATATTGCAGACACAGCATCCATGCTGAGTCCTTATGCAAGAACACAAAGGATGATTGATTCTCTCGTTGCCATCAGGAATAGTATTGATCTGATCAACAGTAATGCTTTGGCAGGTTTAGATACCAAAGTAAATATTGCAGACACAGCTTCAATGTTGAGCCCTTATGCGAGAACACAAAGAATCCTTGATTCGTTGACTTTGGTTCAAGGCAGGTTGGATACTAAATTAAATATTTCTGATACGTCAGCAATGTTGGCGTCTTATGCAACAGTTGCAAGCGCTACTTCAGGATTAAATACGAAAGTAAATGTTGCAGATACGGCTTCGATGTTAAGTTCTTATGCAAAAAATCAAATAATTCTTGATTCACTGGCTTCCGTTAGAAGTACCATCGACTTAAACAACAGTAACGCAACCACAGCTCTTGCTAGCAAACTAAACATCTCCGATACGTCTGAAATGCTTGCACCTTATGCAACAGTTGCCAGCTCAACTTCCGGATTAAATACCAAAGTAAATGTTGCAGATACCGCATCCATGTTGAGTCCTTATGCAAGAACACAAAGGATGATTGATTCGTTGACCGCTGTTCGAAACAGTATCAACTTAAACAACAATAATACAACAACAGCTCTAGGCACCAAATTAAATATCTCGGACACTGCTTCAATGCTTGCTTCTTACGCAACGGTTGCAAGTTCAACATCAGGATTAAATACCAAAGTCAATATTTCAGACACAACATCCATGCTGAGTCCGTATACTAGAACACAACGAATGATTGATTCTCTCGTTGCCATCAGGAATAGTATTGATCTGAACAACAGTAATGCTTTGGCAGGATTAGATACCAAAGTAAATATTGCTGACACTGCTTCGATGTTGAGCCCTTATTCGAGAACACAAAGGATGATTGATTCTTTGACCTTGGTTCAAGGCAGGTTGGATAGTAAATTAAATATTTCTGATACGTCTGCAATGCTTGCACCTTATGCAACAGTTGCCAGTTCAACATCAGGATTAAATACCAAAGTCAATATTTCGGATACAGCATCCATGTTGAGTTCCTATGTAAGAACCCAACGAATGATCGATTCATTGACTTTAGTTCAAAGTAGATTGGATGCCAAATTGAATATTTCCGATACGGCTTCAATGCTGAGCCCTTATGCAAGAACTATCAATGACGCTACTGATGAATTTACAGCGACCGCTGCCCAAACAAGTTTCACACTGACACAAACCCCATCAACACACAGCAAAGTAAAAATGTATATCAACGGCATAAGAATAAGCAATACTGCTTACAGTTGGAGTGGGGCGACTTTAACTTATGTTGCGGCAAATAACGGCAGCTATATATTGACGGCCGGTGACAGGATCCAATTTGATTATTTTTATTAAGGTTTAAAATGAAAAAAATATTCATAGCTGCGCTGACCGTTTTAATAATGCTAAAGGTTGATGCACAAAATACCCTCGACAACGAGGGCCTTTCAGCAAGCACTCCCGCTGCTCCATCTTATTCATTGCGATTGCTAAGCAGCAGCTACACAGGCGCTGCTATCCAGGTACGCAGAAGTAGTGACAATGCTACGATGGATATTGGCTTTTCGGGAGGAAACTTAGATACAGCTACACTTAAAACATTTACCGGCGCCAACAATGCTTATGTAAGTATATGGTATGACCAGAGCGGAAGCGCGAAGGATGCATCTCAATCTAATACGTCGCTGCAACCATGCATTGTATCATCCGGGGTAATATACAGGCAAAACGGTGAACCGACTGTTTACTTTAACGGAAGTAACTATTTATCTACTGTTGCTTTTACTAATGGCTATCCGAATTCATTTACCCTTGCTATTTGTGCAGGTATTAAAACCAACACTGCTTATTCTACATTTGGTAATAAAACCAAAAGTAATCTACCAGGGCCCTGGGATATGTATAATAGCAATGTGCTGGTTTCAGATGGGTCCGGTGCATCACACTTTAGTATAACAACCCCCATCGACAATACTACGGGGTTTGCCCAATGGATATTTCAATCCAACACAACTACTTTTTCAGGATATATCAATGGCGTTTCCAACGGCTCCGGAACTACAACTTTGTGTTCGGATGCCGCCTTTGCTACGCCCATTATTTTAGGATCGCGTACGGATAAGGTAACCAGCCTTGATGGTTGGATCAGTGAATTTGTCACTTTCCCCAGTGTATTATCTACAACCGACCGGCAAACGATCGAACAAAACCAGGCTTCCTACTACAACATAAGTTTACCGGATCCGTCGCCGACGATCACAGACTTTAGAGATCTTACGAAAACGGTTTATGATGCCAGCTTTACGCTTCAAACACCGACAAGTAACAGCACAGGCGCTTTCACCTATACAAGCAGCAATTCTTCTGTAGCCACTATCAGTGGAAATATTGTTACGATCACAGGTGCGGGATCAACAACCATCACGGCAACACAGGCAGCTGATGGTACGTATGCAAGCGGAACGGTTACGGCAACACTCACGGTGAATAGTGTGACTGTGGTAACGAAGAATGGACAAATTACTTCAACCAATACCAGCTATGCAAACAAAAACGGAGCAATCGGTTCAGCGAGGGGTTTGGATGCTAATGGAAAAATTGTCGTTACCAAAACGGACGGAGATGGTTTGACAGCAGCAACAGCATCTACCAGCGCTTATGCTATCAAGCAAAACTATCCCTCTTCAACCGATGGTTATTATTGGATACAAAATCCAAACATCAATGGCGGAGCGCCTTTCCAGATTTATGCAGACATGACAACCGATGGAGGCGGCTGGACTTTAATCATGTGTAATAAGAGTCCGAATTCAGGATGGACGAACGCTAATGCAGTTTTACGTAATGAGACCAGTCCCACCAATAACGGCGACTATTCAATAATTGCCTGGGCTGACTATATTAAAAGAAGCAGTACAGGATTCCAATACATGATGGATGCTAATACAAGAGGTAGCTATGGAGGCATCTGGACGGTAAACCAACCCTACAGTTTTGTGAGCAAGGTGAATACTAACACTGATATCACCATCAATACCAAGTTTGGTGCATGGAATTATTTTGAAGGTGGTGGTTTTGGGCCAAGAATGCCCTGGTGGACCACCCGAACCACTGAAGGAATAATCACAACAAGCCAAACCGGAACTACTTACTGGTGGGGAACGCTTATTGCAGCCAGTGGCTGGGATCCTTCTCCGTGGCTTTCAGGTGATGGAGGAACATTATCCATGCAAAGTCCCGGAATTATCTGGTATTGGGTAAGGTAATTTATTGTCTTGGTAGAGAATGCACTTACGTATACTTTTACCATATTACCGCTGCCTCAGCTTGACAGCAATCTCCGGCAGATCTAAAGAAAAGCTGGCGTGCCAGGATCCGCTATCCGGCATCTGCTAACCAGCATGCCACGCTGAGACTCCGCAAGCCGGGTTTGGAAGAACAGATTTTGAACCACAAAGGCAGAAAGCCCTAAAGAAACACAAAGGTGAAAACGAATAATTCAAATTATTCAACAATTTAATAATTGAGTGATTCCGGAAACTAATCATGAAAGACAAGAAGAGCCAGTATCAAGTTACTAGCAGCCAGTATACAGGAGTGGCCCTCGAAGCCAGGTTAAAGAGAGAGGAAGCAGGATTGCAGTTTCTCCATTCGTTCATCGTTCAGGCCGCTTAGAGCGTCCCAACCCGGATGCTACCGGCAGCCAAAAGGTAAAAGTAGAACATTTGTTTTCTATACTTTTTACCTGTATTTTTCCTCCATGACGATTGATGATCTCTGATGATATAATAAGGCCAAGTCCAAGACCTTCAAATTTGCTTTTAGCATTATCTCCTCTAGCAAACCTCTCGAATATGCTTGTCAACTGTTTTTTTGAAACCCTGATCCCAAAGTCGATGAAACTTACCTTTATCCTTGATTACGGCTTATTACTGTAAAGCTCACACAGGATTACCAACCTAAACTGTAAAGTTTTTTCAGTATAAGACACAGTATAAGACAAAGTTTTTTCAGTATAAGACAGTGCGGGGATAGTGTATGGATGAAGTATGGATAATGTATGGATAGTGTATGGATAGTGTATGAGGTTTGTAGCGTTGCTCCCCTCGTGTTTCTTTGAGCCTTTGGGCGTTTGTGGTTCAAAAAAACTGACCTCTATTCCTTTTTTTGAGATACGGAACCCCGGCAAGAGAGTAACGCCCATGCACAGGTCCGGAGGCGCTGCGCAAGGACGTTTTTAAACCTTCGTGTTTCTTTGTGCCTTTGCGCCTTTGTGGTTCAAAAAAGACCAGATGGCGACCCAGGGTCAAGGATATTTTATTTTCCTATCAAATTATTTGTACATTTGGTTATCCTCTGATATCCCCTGACTTCTGCTCCTCTGAAATTTCGCCAAAATAATTTTGAACATCTTCAATTCATTAAGGATGGTTGACAATAGGGATGACCAACAGAGACTTAAACTCCTGCAAGAATATCCGTTAGAAGGACATTGCCATGGAAGATTTGCATTCTTTAGCACTGATTCGCAATTTTTGCAAACACTCTTACCTGATGACCTTGTTTTGGCGCCACAATCTTATTCACCACCGGGCCAGCATCCTCTTTTGCTGATGTTTAACGACACCTGGCTGAAGTCGAATCTGAACCTGGAAAGAATTGCCGGGGCATCAGACTCCATACTCAATCTTCACTATAATGAATTTATAGTCATGTTGCCGTATGTACAGTTTAAAGAACCACCATACAATGCCAAAGGCCCATACTGCTATTTACCGGTCCTGTATTTAGATAGTTTGCTGGCGGTTTTGGGTGGAAGGCTCTTTTGGGAATTCAATAAGGAAATGGCTCAATTTACTGTAGACCCGGGGTCTTTTAATGTTATCGCGGAAAATGGCACTAACCCGCTGGTTTCGGGCGTATCATTAATGGCAGGATTTTTACAACCGGGTAAATCCATTGCCAATTTTCAGGCTATTGCTCCAATACTTGAATTGCCGGTGATAGAACACGGGCCTTACGGATATGTGAGTTCGGTTTACAAGATCTTTTTTGAAAACCAGGACATATCACCGACCGGACTGGATGTAAACAATTCATCCTGCAAGTATATGCCTGCGGGACTGCTGACGTCTCCGGCTATTACAGAAAATCCACTGGGTTCTTTCCTTTTGGATTACGACTGGGAACTTTCTTACATTGAATTCATCAAATTCTAATAAAAATAAAAATGGCAATCCGGAAAATAGCAGTTTTAGGGGGCGGAATGGGATCATTGACTTCAGTATTTCAACTCACAAATGATCCGGCATGGCAAACCAAATATGATATTACCGTCTACCAAATCGGGTGGAGATTGGGCGGTAAGGGAGCAAGTGGCCGAAACAGTGCAGCAGGCGAAAGGATTGAAGAACACGGCCTTCATTTATGGTTCGGTTTTTATGATAATGCTTTCAACATGATCCAGCAGGTGTATGAAGCCAACAACCGCCAACCGGGGACACCCTTGGCCACCTGGCAGGAAGCATTTACAGGATACGATTTTATTTGCCTTGAAGAACAAATCAACGGTGAGTGGTTGCATTGGCCATTCAAATTATGGTCGAACGACCTTACACCCGGCACTTCCACTCCTCCGCCTTCCATAGAAGCGTATATCATCAGGATCGTTGATTGGATCAGCCAAAAAGAAAAAGAATTCAGTGTGGAAACAACCCCGGAGGTAAAAGCAAAAATACTGGCTGATACCGGGACCACTGAAGTGCTGAAACAGAAGTACAGCCCGTTGATCGTTGCAGCCAATGCAGAGTATAGCGATGCGGGTAAACTGCTCACTTCTTCCGCTTCAATAGCAGCGAACAACAGGAATTATTCATTGCTGAAAAATATACTGGATGACCTGGTAGCCTGGATAAAAAAAATTGCCGGGGATGTTCAGAATGCTGAAACCACTTTACGCCGGTTCTTTATCATGGCAGATCTTGCGGTCGTTTCTATTAAAGGAATGATTGATGACAACATTATTGAAAAGGGATTTGATGTGATCAATAATTATGATTACTGTGAATGGTTGCAAAAAAATCAGGCTGATCCCATCACGATCAATTCTGCTATCGTGCAGGCAGTGTATGGTTTGGTATTTGGCGGAAAGGAGCAATATACTTTTGAGGCAGGCACTGCTTTAAGAGGCTTACTCCGGCTCGGCCTCACTTTTAAAGGTCATGTATATTACCGCATGATGGCGGGAATGGGCGATGTTATTTTTGCTCCTGTTTACCAGGTGCTGCAACAGAGAGGGGTAAAGTTTCAGTTCTTTAGCAAGGTGACCAATCTTGGTCTTGGCGCAGATAACAGCATTGATACGATTTCGATGGATATCCAGGCAACCCTGGCAAATGGTGTTACTTATTATGATCCGTTTGTTACTGTAAATGATTTGCCTTGCTGGCCTAACTTTCCAAATACACAATACCTCGCACAGGGAAATGAAATTCTTTCAGGAAATGTGAACCTCGAATCTTACTACTCAGACTGGAAGCCTGTTGCCCAACAAACACTTCAGAAAGGAACTGATTTTGATGTGGTAATACTCGGTATTTCCATCGGTGCATTGCCAACTGTTGCCAAAGAGTTGATCGCGAAAAACGCGGATTGGCAAAACATGGTCAAAAATGTGATCCCGGTAAGTACCATTGCCTTCCAGGTATGGTTGAATTCTTCAATACAGGAAATGCAATGGCCTTACACTGCTGACGGGCTGGCGCTTTTAGGTTCTTACCAGGAGCCTTATGATACATGGGCAGATATGAGTGACCTGATCAGCAGGGAAAACTGGCCACAGGGATACACACCACAAAATATTGCCTATTTCTGCGGCCCGACTCCTCAGCCAAATGCAGATGAAATTTTGAAGAATGCGCAACAATCCGATTTTAGTGATGCCTCCTTTCCGCAAACTCAAACAGCCATGGCACAGCAGTTTGCGCTGGATTACCTGCAGCAATTATCTGCCCATATCTGGCCCGGGATATGGCAGGGACAAAACAATTTTGATTTCAGCAAACTGGTGGATATCAATAATGGCCAGGGAATAGCACGGTTTAATGACCAGTTTTTCAGGGCAAATATAGATCCCACAGAATTGTATGTCATGTCTTTTACCGGTAGTTCCGCATTCCGGTTAAAAACAGACCAGACCGGTTCGTTTGACAACCTTTATATCACCGGTGACTGGATCGATAATGGTTTTAATGCGGGCTGCATCGAAGCAACCGTAATGTCCGGGCTGCAAGCAGCGCGGGCAATATCAGGCGAAAACCTGGAAATTCCCGGTGAAAAGGACCTGTAAAAACAACGATGATAACCTTAGAAGGATATGAATCTTGTGAATCAATTGTAGAAACGCGGCAGTTTAGCCTCCTCCGCGTCCGGGATAGCCTGCATCATGAAAATTTTATTGCTAAAGTATATCACAGTCCAAGTGAAAAGCAGGTTCAATCAGTAAAAAATATAGTTGACCTGGTAAAAGAAGAAGAGTGGAACGACGTATTACAACCGGTGACCTACCTTCTTCAAAAAGATGCTGTTGCCATCATATTTAAGAATGCAGCCGGCTGTACTTTACGACAATTTATTATTGAACATGGTAAAATAATGCCATCCAGGTTTGTTCCGGTAGCCATCAGTCTGTGCAGGATGCTCACTTCTTTTCACAGCAACGGTTGGATCATCGGTAATTTGAGGCCGGAATTTATCCTGATTGATGCGGAGAATGAAGTGTGCAGAATTGCAGACCTTGAGAAGACCACACGGGTTTTTAAAAAGCAAACAGAAAGCGCCTACACCTTTACCGACATTGCAGAATTAAAATATATCAGTCCCGAACAAACAGGACGTACCAACCAAATCATTGACTACCGCTCTGATTATTATTCGCTTGGAATTATTTTCTATGAAATGCTTGCAGGAAAGTTGCCCTTTTCCGATAGCAACGCTTCAGAATTATTGTATGCCCTTATTGCCAGGCAACCGGAACGGTTGAAAACTGTTGATCCATACCTGCCCCTGGTATTAAGTGATATTGTGATGAAATTACTTAATAAGAATCCAGGTGACCGGTATCAGACTTTAAGCGGGTTATTATATGACCTGGAGGAAAGTACCCGTTATTTCCAGGATGACTTTTACCTTGAATCTTTTAAGATCGGGCAAAAGGATTTTGTTAGTCATATCACCATTTCCGGCACTTTGATGGGAAGGGATAAAGAACTCGCCATCATCAACGATGCGTATCAACTCTCGTTGATCGGTATTAAGCAGGCTTTGTATGTTGAAGGTTATTCCGGGGTTGGCAAATCAAGGTTGGTGGAGGACTTTATTTTAAAAAAAGTAAATGCTGCTTCATTTGTTTCGAAAGCGAAGTTCGACACCCTGCAGCGCAATTCTCCCTATTCTGCATTGATAGATGCCATCCGCTCTTTGATCAGAAACCTGTTAAGAACAGACGAGACCAAATTAAATTTCTGGAAAGACAGGCTTCTTTCGTTTTTGCACGATAATGGCCAGATCATCATTAACGTGGTTCCCGAACTCGAAATAGTTATCGGTAAACAGCCTCCTTTGGATGAGCTTTCGCCGGATGAATCACAAAACCGTTTTCAACAGACTTTTCTAAATTTTATTTCAGCATTTTGTTCAGGTGAATATTCGCTTATCCTCTTCCTGGATGATCTTCAATGGGCCGATCTTGCTTCTGTTAAACTCATTGAATTGATGATTTATGATAATAATATCAGCAATTTCCTTTTTCTTGGTTCCTATCGCGACAATGAAGTTGATCCAACCCATCCACTAATTATTTCATTACAGAAGCAGGAGAAAAGAGCTGATATCAAAGAATTAAAACTTTATCCTCTTGAAAAGAGAACAACCGGAAATTTTATCCTTGAAACCCTAAAACAAAACGTAGAAAACCCCGATGAACTGATAGAAAAGATCTTTCACAAAACGCAGGGTAACATATTTTACACTATCCAGTTGATCACATCGCTCAATGATGCCGGATTATTATATAAAGACGGGCAGGGATTGTGGAAATGGGACAAAAAAGCTTTGGAGGAATATAATTTTGCTGAAAACGTTATTGAATTACTGGTTCAGAAGATCAATAACCTGGATGCCCTTCAGAAAAAAATTCTCCAAACGGGTGCTTGTGTGGGAGATAGTTTTGATTTACTAACTACCGCCCATGTAACCGGTGAAAGATTATATACCATAGCCAATGAACTTTCGGCCATAATCAATATGGGCTATCTTTTTACCCGTGATGAAAACCTTGACCATTACAGCCGTTCTTCCCAAAATACCACTAATGAAGACCTTGACAGGATAGGCAATGTGCGGTTTCAGTTTTCACATGACCGCATCCGGCAAGCATGTCTCTCCATGGTAAATGAGGAGGAACTTGCATTGATCAATTTTAAAGCAGGGCAGTTCAAATTAAAACATTATACACCTTCGGAAATAGAGGAAGAGATTTTCCTTATCGCCAATCATCTTAATATGGGCAGCCGGTTTACCAGGGAAAAGGAAGATATCCAAAACCTTGTCGATATAAATTTGAGGGCTGGCAAAAAAGCTATGGACGCTACTGCTTATCATTCAGCAATTGAATATTTTAATAAGGGAAAGGAGTTTCTGAATTTTAACGACCATTACAAGGTGCTTTATGATTTTTGTCTTCAGCGGGCCGCCTGCAAATATCAAACCGGTCAATATGATGAAGCGGAACATGATCTAAATGAATTATACCAGAAATCACAATCAAGGATTGATAAACTGGAAGTCCTGATGCTTAAGGTATATATGTACACTTCAAACGAAGAAAAAGAAAAGGCAGTAGAATCGGGCAAAACAGGATTTCATTTGTATGGACTGCGTATGCCCGGAAGTAAGGCAGTTATCAAGACGATCGTATTGAAGGACGTAATAAAAGCAAAATGGATTTTAAGAGGTAAAAGGATGGATCTGCTGCCTCAGAGAAAAGTAATGAAAGATGCAGAACAAAGACGGTTCCTCGAATTTGCCCTTGCCGTTTCTCCTCCCATTTATCAATATGATCAAAATCTTTTTGCATGGGATGTGATGAAGATGGTCAGTTATTCTTTGCGCTATGGCAACAATGGGGTGGCTTCATTTGGCTATATCGGGTATGGGATGATCCTTGCACAGACATTCGCAGATTACCAGGCGGGAAAGAAGCTGGCGGATATCTCCATTCTCATCAATAAACAATTGGGATATGGTGTTTTAAAATGGAAGCTGGGGATAGTATATAACAATTTCGTTCAACACTGGACAATGCCGGTGAGGCCTGAGTTTGACAATATGCAGGAACTCATTAATGGTTGTATTTCCAACGGCGACCCTATCTATGCCGGATATGGTATTTTTCATTATCACCAGAAAAAATTCCTGCTTGGTTTTCCTCTTGGGGAGATACAGCAATCTATTGAAGATTATATGAAGGGAGTAGACCTGAGGGGAGACAAAGAAACGCGCCACTTTCTTGAAGGATATTATCATGCAGTGCGGTGCCTGCGCGGAGTTGATGAAAACATCCTCTTGCTCGGCCAATCTTTCAGAGCGCCGGAAAGGTTGGCGCAAATTGTAGCTTCTTCTTCTTTTTCAGTTGCCGCCGACACTTATATAGCCTACATGAATATCCTTTACCAGTTTCAGTATTACGCGGAAGCATGGCAGAGATATCTTGAGGGCTGCAGGTATGTTGAATTTATATACCACCGGTATGAATTTGCAGAATTTAATTTTTACGGAGGACTCATTTGTGTAATGGCCTTTGAAAAGAAATTATCCCCTTTGAAGCCCTATCTTAAGAAGCTGAAAGGACATTTGCAAAAGTTAAAGATGTGGTCGGCTAATTGCGCGGAAAACTTTGAACCGTTGTACCTTCTTTTGGAAGCCGAAGCCTCCCGGATCAATGTCAATGCGGGTAATACAGCAACCCTTTATGAAAAAGCGATTCAAAGTGCGGATAAGTATTTATTTATTAACATTAAAGCACTGGCTAATGAACTGGCCGGCAGATTCCATTTTTCATCAGGAAATGTGATCATTGCAAAAACCTACCTCGACAATGCACGAAATGCTTACAAACAATGGGGCGCCTTGTTAAAGGTAAAATACCTGGAAAAGGAATTTGAAAGTGTGTTTGGTAATAGTATTCTTGAGGCAACCACCAAAACCGCCTCGCAGGAAGTATGGCAAAATGCAGATATGGACGTGGTATTGCAGGCTTCTAATACCATAAACAACACGAGGGATTTCGACAGGATGATTGAAAAACTGATGCAAACAGTAATTCAAAATTCGGGTGCAGACACAGGTTATATCCTGATCAGGAACCGCGCCGACCTGTTGATAAAAGCATCTTTTAACTTGCAGGAAGGGCCGAGATCGGTTTCAGAATACCCGGATGTAAATATGCTGCCATTGAATGTTATCCGTTATGCAGGGAGGGTAAAAGAATTATTATTGATCAATAATCCGGCAAGGCAAGCGGAGTATAGTGACCTTCCTTATTTTTTAGCTCATCAACCCCTGTCAGTATTGATCTATCCTGTCTTAAAACAAGGTGAACTTTTTGGTTTATTGTACCTGGAAAATTACGTGACAGAAGGAATATTCGATAGCAGGAGAATTGGAATGCTCAAGCTCATTTCTTCACAAATCTTAATGCTGCTTGACAATGCCAATCTAAATATGAATATGGAGTCGCGTATCAGGGAAAGGACATTTGAACTGGAAACAGAAAAGAACCGGATTTCCGGCTTGTTGGAAAATATATTTCCCAAAGAAGCAATTGCAGAACTGAAGGCAACGGGAAAAGTAACTCCGCAGGAACTTCAAAATGTAACAGTAATGATCGCTGACATAAAAGGATTCACCAATATTTCGGAAAGGTTGAACCCCGGGGAATTGATAGCCATGATTGACAACTATTTCAGGGCTTTTGATGAAATAATGGGTAAGTATGGTTTGGAAAAAATAAAAACGATCGGAGATGCCTATATGGCTATCGGCGGCATTGGGAAAACATTGTACAATGGGGCTGAAAAAATGGTGCAGGCTGCACTGGAGATGCAGGAGTTTTCCAAACAACTTCTGAAAGAAAGTGATAAGGAGCAGGTAGAATTGCGTATTGGCATTCATACAGGAGTGGTGATTGCGGGAGTAGTAGGTTCTAAAAAACTTCAATACGATATCTGGGGCGATACGGTAAACATTGCCGCGCGCATGGAGCAAAATTCAGAAGCATCAAGGGTAAATATATCAGAAGTAACGCGCAACCTTGTGAAAGACAAGTTTCAGCTGATTTACCGCGGAAAAATAGAAGCAAAGAACAAAGGCGAAATGGATATGTATTTTGTTGAGCCGCTTTGAATCTTTTCTATCTCCCAAATAGAAGGATAAATCCTTCGTGTATCTTTGTGGCTTTGTGCCCTGGTGGTTCAAAAAAACTCCCTGGATTCCGTTTCGTGGCTGCGCAAGGACGTTTTTAACCCTTCGGGTTTCTTTGTGGCTTTGCGCCTTTGTGGTTCAAAAAAATCTGACTTGGATTCCGTTTCGTGTGACACGAACGGAGGCAAACGTTCCAAAGCCGGATTGGGAAACAATTGAAAGGAAGCAGTCAATTAAAAACGTTTATGATAAAATTCGGGAGATTGCCGCGGCGCAAAAGCGAATACTGGTAACCTTACCAACAACGGAATGCGCCTCGCAATGACGACTTCTAATTTGATTATTCGTATAGAAGATGTTCTAAAAAACGACAACCGTTCTCATTAAACGTCATTGCGACGCGACTCCTAAATTCTACAGGTGAAGTCGAATTTCCCGCGCGGAAGCAATCTCCCAATTAGAACGACAATCCCTTCGTGTTTCTTTGTGCCTTTGGGCATTTGTGGTTCAAAAAAAACCTGACCCGGATTCCGTTTCGTGAAGCACGAACCGGGGAAAAGAAACCTATGCGAAGAAGGGACTTACGATCGCCGTTATTTGATCTTTGGTGAGCGGCTCATCAAATGCTTCTGACGCCGCACTGGCTGAAATGTTTTTACCGCCAATATTCGTGATGGTAACACCTCCCTGCATCACGTTCTGCTCCCCATCATAACTTGCCTGCACAGCCGAAGTGCCGATACCGCTTTGATTCAAAGTGATCCAGGGCTTTACGGTAACACCTGAAGGGACAAGTGAGCCGTTTTTCTGACGCATTTCCCTGAGATGTGCAGCATGCCTTGCTTCCACAGAATGAATTTGTAATGCCGCAGTCAGGTAATCATTATTGCTTATGAGGTTGGGCGCCTGCCCTTTATACGCACGCACACCTGTGTCTTCAAATGTTTGCGCCACCGCGAGAAGTGTACCGTAATCAGTATAGACATTGGCAAAAGCGCCGCCCGCAGTAAAATCAAAACTATCCGCCGTAAAGGAGACAGGCGTTCCGCCCGCGGCCGTAATGGCAGAAGAAAGAAAGGCCACATGCGCCTTTTCATGGTCGCGGATTGTCGTCAACGAATTCAATTCATCACCCGAAGGAATGATTCCCGAAGCAACGGCCTTCACATAAAAATTGGCTTCCAGGTATTCGAGCGTTAGTGCAAAATTTAATGTGTCTAAAACAAGATCTGCCGGTGCAGAAGGACCGGAGTAAGCCTTTTGAAACATGGAACCAAGGGCAAAAGGAATGGATGCGAGCGCAATCCTCCCCGAGGTTTTCGCAAAATTCTTCATTACATTTCTGCGTGTATCCAGCCTGTCATAAACTTCAGGATCTGCTTTTTCAATTTCAGAGAGAATATTTTGTAAATTCATAATTGTGGGTTTTTAAGTGGTGGGTAAATTACTTGCGTTGATCCTGGTTTTGAGGTAGGCGCTTGCTGTTGTCAATACATCATCCGGTTTGCTGGCAACATCCAGGCCGTTGGAATCAACAACGGTCATATCAGCAAAAGAACCGGCAGCAACCATATCACGAATCCAGGCGGCATGCCTTGCTTCTACAGAAACAATCTTTCCTGCCAGGGCCAGGTAATCAGGATTGGTAATTAATTTGCCGGCGCCGTTGTAAGCAGAAACACCAAGGTCTTCAAATGCCTTTGCGGTTCCTAAAACACTGTCGCGGCTGGTGAAATCAATTTTACTAAAATCAACTTCAAGATCAACTATAGCTTTTGAAGCGAGCGCTGCTTTAAAAAATTCGCGATGCGCAATTTCATGGTCACGAATGTCTGTGAGGTAGGATTGTTCCATTGAACTCATGCCTGAATAGGGAGTGACAATTACCTGGGTATAAAATGCAGCCTCGAGTTGTTCGAGTGCATACGCATAATTTAAAATCCCTGTATCACCACTACCCAAATCGACACCCGTGTTGTTACCAACACTTGTTGCATCTTCCTTTTTGCAGGAAGCGGCAGCAACCATCAATGCAGTTCCCGCACCCATTATTCCAAAAAACTTTTTCCTGGAAAATGGTTTTGCCAGGTCCAACTGGCTTTCTCTTTTTTCTTCGTTTAGCATAATAAGATGAATTAAAAGTGAATAATAATCGATTGACGTTTTTATCAATTCTTTAATAACTACGAACAATTCATCTCTATGGATTTATAATTTTGAAAAAAAAGTTGGTTTACTCTCTGATTATTTTATTGCGTTTATCCATTTCCGTTATATAAAAGAAATTGGAAAGAAAAGTTCGTTCTCAGATACACAAAAAAAACCGGCGTTTCCGCCGGCTTCTGAAAAACCGCCCTTAAAAAACTAATTCAGGATTTGGGCAGAAGTACCTTATTCACAACATGAATCACTCCGTTACTCTGGTTAACATCCGCAATAGTAACCCGGGCAGTATTTCCGCTTTCGTCAGTGATCATAAGGTTTTTCCCTTTCATCGTTACATACAAATTGTCGCCCTGCACTGTTTTTAAAGTTGCTTTGCCATTTTGCATTTTAACCATCTTCATCAGTTCTGCAGAAGACAACTTTCCGGGAACAACATGGTAAGTAAGAATGGAAGTAAGTCTGGCTTTGTTTTCCGGTTTCAAAAGTGTAGGCACAGTTCCTTTCGGCAACTTGTCAAAGGCTTCATTGGTTGGCGCAAAAACCGTGAACGGCCCTGCACTTTCAAGTGTTGGTACCAATCCTGCTGCTTTTACCGCTGCAACAAGCGTTGTGTGATCTTTAGAATTAACAGCGTTTTCTACAATGTTTTTTGTAGGATACATTGCAGCACCTCCAACCATTTTTGTTTGCGCAAAAGAGTTTCCTGATACGATGGTTGCCAAAACCATCAAGCTTAAAAATTTGATCTTTTTCATTTTTTGTTTTTTTAATTGTTATTGATTTCCTCCATCTACGCAATTGGAAGTAAAGTGGTTTTTCAACATGAGAAAAAAATGGAAAAGTTTTTAACGGTTAAACACAGCTGTTGGCGTCCTCGCCAGCAGCTGGGGTAATTTGCTTACATGTAATGGTGTTGGCGGGACGCCAGCACCAGCAGTAAAAAAATGAAAAAGTTTTTAACGGTTATGGTTAACCGCTTTTATTTATGATAACAATATAACGTTAATGTATAAACGCAAAAAGCTTTGAAAATAAAAGAAGAAAGCAGAAAATTACATTTTGGCAATAACCACCATCTGGTCCATGGTAGGAGTGGGGCTTCCACCGGCCTTTTCCAATGTGATCGCAAAGGCTTCCACTTTACCAAATGATCTCATTTTTTGTATGTGGTAAACACCTTTTGAAGTTTGGATCATTCCGCCACTTACCGGTTTACCATCCACAATACCCCAAAGCTGGTATTGCTTACCCTGTGGTACTTTGGGCAGGTTGGTAGGATCAATATAAACATCACCCGTGTTTTTCATCCAGAAGATCTTGGCGACAGCATCAGGTGCATGGGGCGTTCCATTCAGCACAACCGGCATGGCGTATTTGTTGGTTACCACATCCAGGTCGTGGGTCATCGCCTTGTTGGAAATTTCCTTTTGTTGCAGTTGCTGCTGAACGGTTGCCAGCTCATCCTGCGCCTTGTGGTATTTACTGTAATAAGTGTAGCTCAAAACCATGCTGCCTACCAATAAAATAAAAACAGCGGCGGCAATGGATTTATAAAATAGTGATACCCTGTATTTGCCACCGGCCAATGGAACGACTGGTGCTTCAGCTTTCTTTTCATTCTTATCCTCAAACAATTGGGTAAACAGTTTTTCCTTCACTGAAGAGGAGGGTGCAACAGCATTTGACTGTGCGTAATTTTCCAAAGAGGTTTCTATTTCTTCCAGTTCGTCTTTTAATTCAGGGAAACGGATCAAGTGTTCCTCTACCAATTGCGTTTCTTCGGGTGAAGTGGCACGCATGGCATACATTTCGAGCAAACCGGATGATATGATCTCTTCTTTTGTCAATTCAGCTTTGTACTATTTTTTTTAATTCCATAATAGCGGCGCGCATTCTTGTTTTTACCGTACCTAAGGGGATCCCCAGCTTTTCGGCAATCTCACTTTGTGTATAACCTTCAAAGTAAGCCATGTCGATGATTCGCCGCTGGTCTTCATTCAACAACATGGTTTTTTGCCTGATGCCCAACGCATCAAATTTATTTATTTCGTCAGTATTATTATCCTTATTAGTTACGGCTATTTCATTCTTTTGGATTTTCGCCTGCTTCTTAAAACTCTTGCTCCTGATTGTGTCAATGGTGAGGTTGCGTGTAATGTTCAACATCCAGGTAAACAACCTTCCTTTTGATGAATCGTAAGCAGAAAAATTATTCCAGATCCTGACAAAAGCTTCCTGCAACAAATCCTCTGCAAGTTGCTTATCGCTGATGAGTTTTAAAATAACTGCATTCAATGCACCGGAGTAATTGTCGTACAAATATTCAAAAGCAGAACGGTCGCCACTTTTCAGCAGCAGCACCAATTCTTCTTCAGTATATTTCAAAGTCGCGGGCAAAAAATATTTCTAAGATGGGTTGCGAATAAAATTAAAGATAGAAAGTTTTTGATTAAACTATCCATATTCATGTTGGAGGAGTAATCTTGTCGGATGCGCGTAATTGAAAATCGGGAAAAAGCAGTAGGCAATTTAAGCTTGAATTTTTTTCCTCGGCGTGTTCCCTTCTCTTTTGGAGTACCTGTCCCGATAATTCGGGAATGACTGGGGATGAGGCCTAAATAAGCGACAACTCTCCTCAGCGACAATCCCTTCGTGTCTCTTTGTGCCTTTGCGACTTTGCGGTTCAAAAAAAAGCCCACGGGGCGAAGCAGCCATTGATTTCCGCAATCCTTTAATTAAAAAATCCGCCAGAGGGCGGTTTTGCGTACCAATTATTCCCCAATAACTTTTTATTATCCCCTGTCATCCGGCGGAGGCATTCCATCATCAGTGCCCGGACCACCAATGCTGTATTCATTGTTCTCTTCATCTTCTTCACCAATATCCTCATTTTCATCATCAAGATCAGCGCCGGGAACATCAAGATCTGAAGCGGAAATATTGTTTTTAAAACTTTCTTCATTCAATGGTGCGCCATCCTCATCGCGGTTGTCCAACGCCGCTTCTCTCAGGTTTTCATCATCGCCGGGCATGTCGTCAAATGTCCTGCTCAGCGTTTCACGTTCTTCGTCAGAAACATTAGAATCGGGACTGTCCATGATCTCTTCATCGAGGTTTTCATCAAATGCTTCATCACCTTCTTCATCTGCAGAAGAAATGGTTGTGTCAGCCACTTCCCCAAGTGGGGCAGGAGTGAAGTCTTCCTGGCCGGGAATTTCGTGGGCATTAGGAATTTCTATTGACGCAGGCTCTTCCTTCATTTCCTCAATATCGTGAGGTGAATCTATTTGATCAGATAACCGGTCTTTTGGCGTGTTTTTATTGTTTTGTTTCATGATGGAATTTTAATTTTACGACAGAAAATATAGTGCCAGTAATATCTTCACAATTATTTTTAAAATCTGTTGATAATTTTTTTGTTATTTAAACTTAACGGTCTACTTTTGCACTCCCAAAATAAATTTGGTTAAAAAAAGTTCTTTAAAATGTCTCAGAGAATCAGGATAAAACTTCAGTCTTACGATCACAACCTGGTAGATAAATCAGCAGAAAAAATCGTAAAGACCGTTCGCAGTACAGGTGCAGTGGTAACGGGTCCAATTCCATTACCAACACACAAGAAAATATTTACTGTATTGCGTTCTCCGCACGTTAATAAAAAGGCGCGTGAACAGTTCCAGTTATGTACGCACAAGCGTTTGCTGGACATTTATACCAGCAGTTCAAGAACCGTAGATGCGCTTTCCAAATTGGATTTGCCGTCCGGTGTTGATGTTGAGATAAAAGCATAAAGCCCCTTCCCGGCCTTCCCCCAAGGGAGGAAGGAGAAGAAAGTTCTTAAAAAAATTGTAACACCCATCTCCGCCTACCGCGGGTAGAATAGCAGGAGCGCTGGGTATAATAAAATAGAAATGAAAAGTATTATTGGAAAAAAGGTCGGCATGACCAGCATTTTCGATAACAATGGCAGGCAAACGGCCGTGACCATTATTGAAGCAGGTCCATGCGTGGTAACGCAGAAGAAAACCAGGGAGACTGATGGCTATAATGCTGTGCAGATCGCCTTCGGTGATAAAAAAGAAAAGCACACCCTCCTCTCAGAAAAGAATCACTTTGCCAAAGCAAATACATCGGCAAAAAAATACGTAAAAGAAATCCGCGATAGCGAAACAGATAAGAATGTTGGAGACACCATCAGTGTTGACATATTCGCCGAAGGCGACAAGATATCTGTTGTAGGCACCAGCAAGGGAAAAGGTTTCCAGGGTGTCGTAAAGCGTCATGGCTTTCATGGTGTTGGTGAGCAATCTCACGGACAGCATGACAGGTCAAGGGCTCCCGGTTCTGTTGGTGGATCTTCTTATCCGTCAAGAGTATTTAAAGGCATGCGCATGGCAGGTCGGATGGGCAATGACAAGGTGCAGATGAAAGGATTGAAGATCGTAAAGATATTTCCTGAAAAAAATTATTTGTTAATCAGCGGTTCGGTTCCAGGCCATAACGGTTCAATCGTTTTAATCCAGAAATAATATGCAATTAGATATAATCAATTCAGAAGGAAAAAAGACGGGCAGAACGATTGATCTGCCGGAAGAGATTTTTAACGCTGAGCCTAACCAGCACGCAGTTTGGTTGGCCGTGAAACAATACCTCGCTGCGCAACGCCAGGGAACACACAAGGTGAAGACCCGTGCTGAAGCGCAAGGTTCATCCAAAAAATTGCACAGGCAAAAAGGAACAGGCGGCAGCCGTAAAGGTAACCTTCGTAACCCTTTGTTTAAAGGTGGTGGTACTGTTTTCGGACCAAAACCTCATGGTTATGATATCAAGGTAAACCGCAAAGTAAAAGACCTTGCTAAGATCGGCGCACTGAGTGCAAAAGCTAAAGAAAATAAGATTTTGGTGGTTGAAGATGATGCATTGAAAGTAGAAAGACCTTCTACCAACCAGTTTGGCAAAATGATCGTCACCATTAATCCTGAAAGCCGCAAGTCTTTATTGGTAATGGCAGATTATGATGAGAATGTTTACAAGAGTTTCAGGAATCTTCCTTCCGTTTGCGGCACGCTGGTATCAGACATCAATACTTATGATATTGTAAATGCAGATTCAGTAGTATTTACTGAAAGCGCTGCGAAGATATTTACAGAAGAAGGCGTCGAAGAAACAAAAGTGAACGATAATAAAGAAGCTGCAGAAGCTTAATTAAAAATACCGCTTTAGCGGAAAAAGTAAGATCATGAAAACGTCAGATGTATTAATAAAACCTGTTTTGTCAGAAAAAGTGAACCGTCTTTCTGAAAAATTCAACAGGTACACTTTTATCGTAAACCGTAAAGCCAACAAGCTGGAAATTAAAAAAGCGGTTGAAGAATTTTACGGAATAACTGTGGAAGATGTAAACACGATCAATGTGCCTTCGAAGGTAAAACAGAGAAACACAAAGTCAGGTTTACTTACCGGCCGCAAACCGGCTAAAAAGAAGGCGATCGTAACAGTTGCCGAAGGAGATACAATTGATTTGTACAGCAACATTTAAGAAAGGATTTAATTAAGAGAACGAAAAAACGCCGGCAATCAACCGGGAAAAAATAAAAGATCATGGCTTTAAGAAAATACAAACCAACAACCGCAGGAACCCGCTGGAGAATTGGCAATGCGTATGCGGAAGTGACTACCAGCGAACCTGAAAAAAGCCTGCTTGAAAAAGTACACCACACTGCAGGCCGCAATGCCCAGGGACGCAGAAGCATGCGTTACCTCGGTGGCGGTCATAAAAAAATGTATCGTGTTGTAGATTTTAAGAGGAACAAGAAGGATATCCCGGCAACGGTTAAAACTATCGAGTACGATCCAAACCGTAGTGCTTTTATCGCTTTGATAATTTATGCTGACGGCGAAAAGAGATACATCCTTGCTCCACAGGGATTGCAGGTTGGTGCTACTATCGTTAGTGGTGATGCTGTAGCTCCTGAATTGGGAAATGCACTTCAGTTGAAGAACATGCCTTTGGGTACCGTTGTTCATAATATTGAGATGCAACCTGGCCAGGGTGGAAAATTAGGTCGCAGCGCCGGTTCTTCTGCTCAGCTTACCAACAAGGAAGAAAAGTATGCAATTCTTAAAATGCCAAGTGGTGAGTTGAGAAAAATATTGATCAATTGTTATGCAACAGTTGGAGTTGTTTCCAACAGCGATCACAGCCTTGAAAGTAAAGGTAAAGCAGGAAGAAACAGGTGGAAAGGAATTCGTCCAAGAACAAGAGGAGTTGCAATGAACCCTGTTGATCACCCTATGGGTGGTGGTGAAGGAAAGGCCTCAGGCGGACATCCACGCAGCAGAACCAATAAATATGCTAAAGGTGAGATCACACGTACTGTTGGCAAAGGTTCTGATAAAATGATCATCCAGAGAAGAAATGGTAAAAAATTACCTAACAAATAAGATTATTGAAAGCTGAAGGCGGAAGGCTTGCAGCAAAAAGCAAATAAATAAATCAAATGGCTCGTTCAATTAAAAAAGGTCCTTACGTAGAGGCAAAGCTGGAAGATAAAGTGCTTGCTATGAATGAAGGAAGTACAAAGAAAGGTGTTATTAAAACCTGGTCACGCAGATCAACGATCACGCCTGACTTCGTAGGTCACACCTTTGCAGTGCACAACGGCAACAAATTTATTCCTGTGTATGTTACCGAATTTATGGTAGGCCATAAACTGGGAGAATTTGCACCAACAAGAAATTTTAAAGGACACTCTAGTAAAAAGATTGCATAAACAGCCGCAGATTGAGCTGGTTACTGATCAGCTTTGATTTACCGGTTTTGAAATAATAATATATGGAAGCAGTAGCAAAACTTAATAATTACCCGACTTCACCGCGCAAAATGCGTTTGTTGGCCGATCTGATTCGTGGACTTGAAGTAGAAAAAGCATTGGGCATCCTACAATTCAACCCGAAACACCCGGCGGTGCCTATGTATAAGTTATTAAAGAGCGCCATCAACAATTGGGAACAAAAGAATGCTGACGAAAAAGTGGAAGATGCAGGCCTGATCGTAAAAACGATCATGGTGGATTGTGGAAGAGTGATCAAGAGGATGCGCCCGGCACCGCAAGGTCGTGGATACCGTATTCGTAAACGCAGCAACCATGTAACAATCGTTGTGGACAGCATTCATGCAATTGCGAATGAAGCGCCAAAGAAGAAAGTGGCAAAAGCTGAAGTAGCGCCTGCTCCTGAAAAAGTTGCTGAAGCACCGGTAGCTGAAAAGCCGAAAAAGGCAGCTCCGAAAAAAGCAGCAGCAAAAAAAGCCGCTCCTAAAGCTGAATCAAAAGCAAAGACAAAAGCTGAAGGAGAGAAGGTAGAAAAGAAAAAAGAAGACAAAAAATCAACAAAATAAAAACCGAATAATGGGTCAAAAAACAAATCCGATTGGAGCCAGGTTGGGAATCATCCGCGGATGGGACAGCAACTGGTTTGCAAATCCAAAAGATTATGGCAATAAACTGATTGAGGACGACAGGATCAGGACTTACCTGAATGCGCGTATCAGCAAAGGTGGAATAGCTAAAATAGTCATAGAGCGTACGCTCAACAAACTGATCATAACTATTCATACATCAAAGCCTGGAATTATTATCGGGAAAGGTGGCGGAGAAGTAGATCGCATTAAAGAAGAATTGAAGAAGTTGACCGGCAAAGAAGATGTTCAGATCAACATTCTTGAAATACGCCGTCCTGAATTGGATGCAGCTATCGTGGCTGATACAATTGCAAGGCAAATTGAAAACCGTATCAATTATAAAAGAGCGATCAAAATGTCAATCGCTTCCGCATTAAGAATGGGCGCGGAAGGAATAAAAGTGAGAGTAGGCGGTCGTTTGGGCGGTGCTGAAATTGCACGTAGCGAAGAAATCAAACAAGGTCGCACTCCATTACACACTTTCAGGATGGACATTGACTATGCGAGCATTTTTGCGCAAACCGTTTACGGAAAGATCGGTATCAAAGTTTGGATTTGTAAAGGTGAAGTTCTTGCCAAGAGAGATTTGAATCCGAATATTATTGCCGGTGGAGGTAAAGGAGATCATGATGGACACGACAGGCGCGGAGGATTCGGAGATAGAAGAGGCGGTGATCGTGGTGACAGAAGAGGTGGTGGAAGAGGAGGAAGGAGATAATCATTTTATAATTAAAAAGAAGTTTTCACGGCCACTGGCCATAGTGAACAAACAATAAACGAGAAATTATGTTACAGCCAAAAAGATCGAAGCACAGAAAGATGCAGAAAGGCCGTATGAAGGGTGAAACCAAACGCGGAGATACGATATCATTTGGAACATTTGGATTAAAGGCACTTGACTCTGTATGGTTAACCAACAGGCAGATCGAATCTGCAAGGCAAGCTTTGACCCGTCATATGAAACGTGAAGGAAACGTTTGGATCAGGATATTTCCTGACAAACCAATCACCAAGAAGCCGGCGGAAGTGAGGATGGGTAAAGGTAAAGGTAACCCCGAGTATTGGGCAGCGGTTGTACAGCCGGGAAGGATCATCTTCGAAGCAGATGGCGTTCCTTTACAAGTAGCAAAAGAAGCTTTTGAACTGGCCGCACAAAAATTGCCGATTCAAACAAAATTTGTGGTAAGCAGGGATTATGTTGGTTAATTGGCTGATTCGCTAATGTGCTAATTAGCTAATGAAGGAAAAATGAACAGTGATACAAAATTTTTAATTGGCTAATTGGCTAATTATCAAATTATCAAATTAATAAAATGTCAAACAGAAACGATTTCGTAAACAGCCTGAAACAGATGACCGAGAAGGACCTGGAAGCCAGGATCCGGGAAGATGAATTACGAATTAAGAAATTAAAATTTGCTCATGCTGTGTCTCCGCTGCAGAATCCGATGTCCATTCGCGATGTAAGGAGAGACCTCGCGCGCACAAAAACAGAATTAAGAAAAAAGCAATTAAAGAGCTAATTAACAGTTAGCAAATTTGAAAATTCGTAAATAAAAAAGGCATATTGGCTGTTCCATTTTCAAATTTTCAAATTTTCAAATTTTCAAATTAATAAAATGTCTGAAAGAAATTTAAGAAAAGTTAGGGTGGGCGTAGTTTCCAGTAACAAAATGGATAAGACCATCACTGTGAAAGTAGAAAGGAAAGTAAAACATCCGCTCTACGGAAAATTCGTGAAAAAAACCACCGGCTTTCATGCGCACGACGAGAAGAACGAATGCAACATTGGCGATTTGGTGAAGATCATGGAAACAAGACCATTGAGCAAAACCAAGCGCTGGAGACTGGTAGAAATTGTAGAGAAAGTTAAATAAAAGCCATTAGCTATTAGCTGTCAGCTATTAGCGGGAGTAATTATAAAAATTAAGTTTAATCAGCCAAAAGCCAAAAGCTAAAGGCAAAAAGCTAAATAAAAAAATGATACAGCAAGAAAGCAGGCTAAATGTAGCAGACAACAGTGGCGCGAAGGAAGTGTTGTGTATAAGGGTTCTGGGAAATTCCGGCCAGGACTATGCTAAGGTGGGTGACAAGATTGTTGTTAGCGTTAAAGACGCTATTCCTGCAGGCGGCATAAAGAAAGGAACCGTAAGCAAAGCCGTGATCGTAAGAACCAAAAACAAGCTTCGCCGCAAGGATGGATCTTACATTCGTTTCGACGATAATGCAGTTGTGCTTTTGAATGCAGCTGACGAACCAAGAGGAACCAGGATTTTCGGCCCAGTTGCCCGTGAATTGCGCGACAAAGGCTATATGAAAATCATATCGTTAGCTCCGGAAGTATTGTAATATAATCGTATCTTTGCACCCCTTTAAAAAAAGGGTATTTAATAAGTAATTAATCAAGACAATATTTGTCAAAAATGAAGACAAGATTTAAACCAAAGTTCAACATAAAGAAAGGTGATTCAGTGGTAGTGATTGCCGGTGATGATAAAGATCTTAAAAAGCCGCGCAAGGTGCTTGAAGTGATAACTGATAAGAACCGCGTTTTGGTTGAAGGTGTTAATATCGTAACGAAGCACACCAAACCTTCCGCACAAAATACACGCGGTGGCATTATGAAAGTGGAAGCACCAATTGCCATTTCAAATGTGATGCTTTGGGATTCAAAATCACACGCACCTTCAAAGATCAGCCGGTCAAGGGAAGGTGGAAAATTAATCAGAACAGCAAAAAAATCAGGGGAGGTAATTAAATAATGAGTACCGATAAATATACTCCAAGACTGGAAGCAAAGTACAAGAAAGAAGTTGTACCCGCATTGATGAAGAAGTTTGGCTACAAAACAATTATGCAGGCGCCAAAATTGACCAAGGTTTGTCTGAATCGTGGTGTGAATGGCGCAGTAGCTGATAAAAAATTAGTGGATATCGCTATCGATGAACTGACAACCATAAGCGGCCAGAAAGCGGTTGCTACAATGTCTAAGAAAGATATCTCTAATTTCAAACTTCGTAAGAACATGCCGATCGGCGCCAAGGTTACTTTGCGCGGACAAACCATGTACGAATTCTTAGACCGCCTGGTTTCTGTTTCCCTTCCTCGTGTTCGCGACTTCAAAGGGATCAATGATAAATCATTCGACGGTCGTGGAAATTATACATTGGGTGTGACTGAACAAATCATTTTCCCTGAGATCGATATTGATAAAGTAAACAAGATCACCGGACTTGATATCACTTTTGTAACATCCGCAAGTACCAACGAAGAAGCATACGAATTGTTGAAAGAGTTGGGATTGCCTTTTAAAAACATCAAAAAATAATTAGCAAATGTGAAAATGCGAAAATGTGCAAATAAAGCACGCCAATTTTCAAATTTTCAAATTTTCAAATTTTCAAATTCAAACAATGGCTAAAGAGTCAATCAAAGCAAGACAAAGGAAGCGCGTAAAGATGGTGGAAAAATATGCTGAAAAAAGAAAAGCATTAAAAGAAGCCGGCGACTACAGGGCTTTGGACCTTCTTCCAAAAAACGCATCTCCTGTTCGTCTTAAAAATAGGTGCCAGCTTACCGGCCGTCCTAGAGGCTATATCAGGCATTTTGGTCTTTCAAGAGGTATGTTTCGCGACATGGCTTTGGAAGGAAAAATTCCGGGCGTAAAGAAAGCAAGTTGGTAAACAGACTAAAGGCTGGAAGCAAAAAATAAGGTATCGACGGATATCGCATTGTAAATAAACAACAAACAACGAAAAAATAAACAATGGTTACTGATCCTATCGCAGATTTCCTCACCAGAATCCGCAATGCTCAAATGGCTAACCACAGAATTGTAGAAATTCCTGCGAGCAATTTAAAAAAGCGTATCACCGAAATATTATACACACAGGGTTATATTTTAAAATACAAGTTTGAAGATGATTCGAAACAAGGTGTTATTAAAATAGCGCTAAAGTATGATCCTCAAACCCGTGTTCCGGCTATTGAAAGTCTTGAAAGAGTGAGCCGGCCGGGCCTTCGTACCTATTCCAAACCAGGAGATTTCAAAAGAGTGAAGAATGGTTTGGGAATTTCTATTGTCTCCACCTCAAAGGGCGTAATGACCGACAAGGAAGCGAAAGCAAAGAATGTAGGTGGCGAAGTTTTGTGTAATGTATATTAATAAATGATGCATTCACTTGCCGGAGTAATCCTTGTCTTTTTCGCTTTATTTTTTGCAATCAGATATGTGTTGAGAAGTTCCGGAAAAGATAAATAAATTGGTAAGATAATTAAGCCTTAGTCGTGGCTGAACACTTCCAGATTAAAAAATTAAATAAATAAACCGACTATGTCCAGAGTAGGAAGAAATCCGGTAAAAATTTTGAAAGGTGTTACAGTTACTGTGAGCCCTGATAATGTTGTTACCGTTAAAGGCCCTAAAGGCGAATTGAACCAGGAAGTTGATCCTGATATTAAAGTTGAAGTAAAAGATGATAAAGTAGAGTTCGGCCGCCCGACTGACCAGATCCGGCACAGAGCGATGCATGGTTTATACCGCGCTTTGGTCAACAATATGGTTATTGGCGTTACGCAAGGTTATACCAAAACCCTCGAACTGGTGGGTGTAGGTTATAAGGCTACCAACCAGGGAAATCTTCTTGATCTTTCTTTAGGTTATTCTCACAATATTCTTGTAGAAATTCCCAAAGAACTTTCTGTAAGCACCGCCCAGGAAAAAGGTAAGAACCCAAAAGTAATTTTATCAAGTGTTGATAAGCAATTACTCGGCCAGGTGGCTGCCAAGATCCGCAGCCTGCGCAAGCCTGAGCCATACAAAGGAAAAGGTGTGAAGTTTGAAGGCGAAGTATTACGCAGAAAAGCAGGTAAAGCAGCAGGTAAATAATTAAGCTGAGAGCCTTGCAATAAAGAAACAAATACGCCAGATTTTTTCTCTGCTTTTAAAATTTAAAATAGATTCCGGCAGTATCGGAGTCGATAAATAGAAAACAATGAATAATAAAGTTAGTGCACGTCAAAAAATAAGATACCGCATTCGCAAGAAAATTAGCGGTAGTGCCGAAAAGCCACGCCTGAGCGTGTTCAGGAGCAACCGCGATATTTATGTTCAACTGATCGATGACAATAACGGAACAACCATCGCTTCTGCCAATTCACGTGAAAAAGATATTGCAGCGCAAAAAGGAACCAAAGTGGAAGCCAGCAAAAGAGTAGGTGAGGCTATTGCAAGGAAATCAATTGAACTCGGAATCAGAAATGTGGTTTTCGACCGCAGTGGTTACTTGTATCATGGCCGTGTAAAAGCTGTTGCTGACGGAGCACGAGAAGGCGGTTTGGAATTTTAAACCGATCGGAAAGGAAGTTTAATAAATAAAATTTACAATCAGTTATAATGTTGAAATCAAATACACAGAGAATTAAAGGCGCTGATCTTGAATTAAAAGAAAAGGTGGTGTCTATTAACCGTGTGGTAAAAACAACCAAAGGCGGAAGGGCTTTCAGTTTTTCTGCGATCGTGGTAGTCGGAAATGAAAATGGCGTTGTAGGTCACGGATTAGGCAAAGCCAAAGAAGTTCAGGAAGCCATACTGAAAGGAATTGATGATGCCAAAAAGAACCTGATCAAAATTCCTTTGTTGCACGGAACTATTCCGCATGAGCAATGGTGCAAAGACGGAGCTGCCAAAATCCTGATCAAGCCGGCTGCTGCCGGTACCGGTGTAATCGCAGGAGGAAGCATGCGTGCTGTTTTGGAAAGCGCCGGAATAACAGATGTATTGGCTAAATCTCTTGGATCAGCTAATCCTCATAACGTGGTAAAAGCAACCGTAAAAGCTTTATCAATGTTAAGAGAACCTGCAGGTGTGGCCAAAACAAGGAACATTTCGATGAAGAAAGTTTTTAACGGATAAAAATCAGCGTTCAGCAATAAGAAGTTATCAATCATGAAAAAGATAAAAATTACACAGGTAAAAAGTGGTATCGACCGTTCAGAGAGACAGAAGCTTACTTTGAAGGCGCTTGGTCTTACTAAATTGAACGCTTCGAAAGAAGTGGAAGCAACGCCACAGATACTCGGAATGGTAAAAAAAGTAAATCATTTGATAAAAGTGGAAGAACTGGCTTAGTCCGGTTTTTCTTTTTTATTCATTTATTAATAAGCGAGCTCCGGTACAGGAGCGTAAGTAAAAAAAGTACAAATGAAATTAGAAAGTTTAAGGCCTGCAACGGGCGCAACACACAAAACGAAAAGGCTTGGCCGCGGTGAAGCATCAGGAAAAGGCGGCACTTCAACCAAAGGAAACAAAGGAGGACAAAGTCGCGCAGGTTACAAGATCAAAATGGCGCACGAAGGTGGCCAGATGCCGATTCAGCGTAGAGTACCAAAACGTGGTTTCAAGAATAACAACCGGATCGAATACAAAGTTTTCAACCTGGGACAGATTGATCAGTTGGTTGAGAAACATGACATCAAAGAATTTAATCCTGAGAATCTTTACATCAACAATCTTATCGGTCAATACGATCGCGTGAAGATCCTTGGAAATGGCGAGTTAAAGGGCAAGTTGGCCTTTAAGGTGAATGCAGCAAGTAAGAAAGCACAGGAAGCTATTGAAGCTGCCGGAGGTTCAGTGGAAATAATAAAATAATTAATGGATATTTGCAACCCGAATACAATTGCAAATAATTAAATCTTTTTAATTCTGTGAAGAAATTCATCACAACACTTAAAAATATCTGGACCATTGAGGAACTGAGAAGTAAGATCATAGTTACATTATCACTCATTTTGGTTTACAGGGTAGGCTCTTTTATCGTTCTTCCCGGAATAGATCCAAACAAACTGGCTAACCTGCAGAACAGTACACAAGGCGGAATGCTTGGTCTTTTGAATGCATTTGTTGGAGGCGCTTTTGCGAAAGCGTCCATTTTTGCGTTGGGAATTATGCCTTACATTTCTGCATCTATTTTCATGCAATTGGTAACGGTTTTGGTTCCGCAGATTTCTAAAATTCAAAAAGAAGGTGAAAGCGGCCAAAAGAAGATCAACCAATGGACTCGTTATCTTACCGTAATTGTTACTGCCGCGCAGGCAGCTGCCTATATTGGTTTTCTCGAAACATCTAACCAGGGCGCATTGCTTGAAGCTTATAAACCCTTTTTCTGGATCTCTACCGTTTTCTTGCTCACAGCCGGTACGATGTTCGTAATGTGGCTGGGTGAAAAGATCACTGATAAGGGATTGGGAAATGGTACTTCTTTGATCATCATGATCGGGATCCTGGCACGTCTTCCTCAATCTTTCATGCAGGAATTTTATGCAAAGCAAACCCACGGTGGTGGCGGCCTTTTGATCTTCCTGATTGAGATCGCTGCTTTCATTGCCGTTATTCTTGGATTGATCGTGTTGGTTCAGGGTGTTAGAAAAGTTCCGGTTAATTATGCAAAGCAAATTGTCGGCAACCGGCAGTTTGGAGGCGCAAGACAGTTTTTGCCTTTAAAAGTAAATGCCGCAGGTGTTATGCCAATCATCTTTGCCCAGGCGATCATGTTCCTGCCAACCATTTTTGCAGGTTTCCAAACCAGCGGAAAAAGTTGGGCGATCTATTTTACTTCACCAACCAATGGTGTTTATATGATCGTTTATGGCATCATGACCATCGGTTTCACCTTCGTTTATACTTCTCTTATTTTTAATCCGAAACAAATGTCGGATGATCTTAAAAGAAACAATGGGTTTATTCCGGGAGTTAAACCTGGTCAGCCTACAACAGAATACATTGGTACCATAATGGACCGCATTACTTTGCCAGGTGCGATCCTGCTGGCAATTGTGGGTATCCTTCCGGGAATTATGCAGATATTGGGAGTAACGCAGGCATTTGCCACTTTCTATGGAGGAACTTCATTATTGATCATGGTAGCAGTGGTTTTGGATACGTTGCAACAAATCGAAACCCAACTGTTAATGCGTCAATACGATGGGTTAATGAGCGGCGGACGCATCCAGGGCAGAACGGCTGCGCCGGGCGTTACCGGGGGAATTTGATAAAATACGATTTACAATATTTCAAACCCTGGCCAGTTCATGCCGGGGTTTTTTTAAATTATAGAATACATGATTCACTATAGAACGAATGAAGAAGTTGAACTGATCAGGCAAAGTTGCACGATCGTAAATGACAGCATTGCCCACGCTGCTTCTTTTATTAAACCCGGCATTTCTACAATCGAACTGAATGATATTGCCGAAGAATACATTCGTGATCATGGTGCGGTTCCTAATTTCAAAAACTATCACGGTTTCCCTTATGCCTGCTGTATTTCTGTGAATGACGCGGTTGTTCATGGTTTTCCAACAAAAGATCCATTGAAAGAAGGAGATATTGTTTCTATAGATTGTGGCGCTCTTAAGAACAGCTACCACGGCGATAGTGCTTACACTTTTGCCGTAGGCGAAATTACTGAGGAAGTAAAACAATTACTTCGCGTGACCAAAGAATCACTTTATATCGGGATAGAAAAAGCCGTTGCCGGCAATCGTGTTGGCGATATTTCTTTTGCCATCCAGGAATACACTGAAAGAAAACACGGTTATGGAGTTGTACGCGAATTAGTAGGTCACGGAATTGGCAAAGAACTGCATGAAGATCCACAGGTTCCTAATTATGGAAAAAGAGGTCGCGGCACTAAATTAAGAGAAGGCCTGGTGATCGCTATTGAGCCAATGATCAACCTGGGCGCCAAGGAAGTTTACAACGATAAAGATGGCTGGACCGTTCGCACCGGCGACGGAAAGCAATCCGCGCATTATGAACATACTGTTTGTGTAAGAAAAGGAAAAGCTGATATCCTCACTTCCTTCACTTCTATTGAAGCTGCCGAAAAAGCCAATACTAATTTGTGTTCTGATTATTAGGCGAAATAAAAACTTTGGATTATTTGTTGGTTTACTTTCTCTTTCTAAATCTTCTTATTCATATTAGCTAGTTCTAAAACTTTTGCTCTTAATGCCACGAGCGTTTCTGAAAAAAGAAATCTCATATTTCTTATTACAGCTATCCCTTTCTAAGCAATAATCATATCATCATTGCCTACTGCAATAAATTTTTTCTATCCAAAATCAGGTAGAATTAAAGGAATTCACTTCTTTGTTTTTTAAAATATCCTTTATAAACTAACTGTTATAACACCCCATTAAAAGATAATATCAGCTTTTAGCATTAGCTAAATGAAACCATTTTTGGTGTAAAATCTTATTCCTGGCCTTTTACATTTGACCTTTCATAGGATTAAAAATGTCTTTCAAAAAGTAGTTTAATCTCGCAATTAAAAACGTATTTAAATATGAGTTCTTCACCAAAATTTTCAATAGACAGGTTCTTTTTAGCTTTTTCTAAAATTTTAATTTCTAAGTCATGAACACCAAATCTATGTTTCCGAAAACACTATCAATCACTTTGCTAATTCTGGCTCTTTTCCAACTGACTGCATTTAGCCAATCAAAGGTTATTACTGTAATCGGAAAAGTTGTTGACAATAAAGGCCAGGTCTTGCCGGGTGTAAGCATCTTAATCAACGGAACAAACTCCGGAACGACAACGGATGCAAACGGTAAGTATAAAATTTCTGCTCCTGCAAACGCACAACTGGATTTTTCATTCACCGGATTTTCTTCCCAATCGGTTCACGTAAATGGGCAACAGGAAATCAATGTTAGTTTAAAACCTGATTTGCTGGGACAGGAATTAAACCAGGTAGTTGTGGTAGGTTACGGCACGCAAAAGAAAAAAGATCTTACCGGTTCTCTTGCTTCAGTTTCTGCCGACGATTACAAAGATCAACCGGTGGTAAGTGTTGCTTCTGCACTACAGGGACATGCATCAGGTGTTAATGTTAGCACTGCTTCTGGAGCACCCGGAGGAGCAGTTAAGATTCGCATTCGCGGCGCCAACTCGATCAACTCAAGTAACGAACCACTTTATGTTGTTGATGGTGTAGCACTTGGCAGCACAGGTTTGCATGATATTGATGTGAATGATATCGCTTCCATGCAAATATTGAAAGATGCATCTGCTACTGCAATCTATGGTTCAAGAGGCGCCAACGGTGTCGTGCTCATAACAACAAAGAGCGGCCATAGCGGAAAAACTTCAGTTGACTATAACGCGTTCGTGAGCATCAACCAACTTCCTAAAAAGTACGATCTTCTTGATGCGGTAGGATATGCCAAACTCGTGAATCATATTGACGGAGCGAATACGTATTCAAATCCGGATTCACTTGCCGGAAAAGGAACTGACTGGCAGGATATGTTGTATAGAAATGGAATTACTCAAAATCACCAGCTTTCTGTATCCGGCGGAAATGAAAAAACCAAAATTTACATCTCCGGCAATTATGTAGATCAAACAGGGATCATTGTAAATACAAGCGAAAAGAAATATGCCCTTCGTTCAAACATCAGTACGAGCATCGGAAATAAAATAAAAGTCGGCCTGAATATTTCAGGCACTCATATCCAATCGCATAATAATGGTGATTTGGGAGGAATTGGCAATCCTGTAATTGCAACGCTTGTCTGGCCGCCAACTGCTCCTGTTTATTCAGACCCTGCCACAGGCAAATACAACAGAAGTGTCACAGCCCCGATCTATTTCAATCCTTACATGATGGCAATGGAAAGGGATAATGACGGATTTTCAAACTCTGCATTGATCAATGGTTCCGTTAAATATGATATCACTAACTGGCTTTCTTTGAATGTGAATATGGGAGTAGATGCATTATTGTACAGGAGCGCTTACCTCAATAATGCCTGGATCAATCCGACAACCCAATCTTCCGGGCAAAATTCAAGTGTAAGTTCTACTTTGCAAAACAGTAATATCCTCACTTTTCATAAAACATTCAATGGTGTTCATCATGTTACGGCTACTGCTATTTATGAACAGACTTCAAGTAAATACAATGGCTTTGGTGCGAATGGTTCAGGACTTAGTTCAACTGAATATGGCTATTATAACTTGGGACTCAATTCAGCGCAGGGCATTAGTTCCGATTATTCCAACTGGGGACTGGAATCTTATGTAGGACGTGTTTCCTACGATTACAAAGGTAAATATTTGCTTACTGCAACGTACCGTGCTGACGGTTCTTCAAAGTTTCAGAATTCAAAAAACAAATGGGGATATTTTCCTTCGGCAGCTGTTGGATGGCGTTTGTCTGAAGAACCTTTTATAAAAGATCTGAATGTTTTTTCCAATCTAAAATTGCGTGGAAGTTATGGAGTAACAGGAAACCAGGGAATAAGTCCTTACAGTACTTTGGGCTTGTTGGCAAGCCAGCAATATTCTTATGGAACTGAAACTTTATACCAAGGGTACACTTTGGGAAATCCTCCAAATCCAAATCTGAAGTGGGAATCAACTTACCAGGCTGATTTCGGAATAGACGCGGGCATTTTAGATGGAAAATTAAATTTCATTTTCGACTATTATAACAAAAACACCAAAGATCTGCTACTGCAAAAGACAATTCCTGATTATAATGGAGGCGGTGCGCAATGGTCAAATTTGGGAGAAGTGAATAACAAAGGATTTGAATTTTCAATTGACGCTTCACCAATTAGTACAAATCAATTCTCATGGAATACCAGTTTGAATTTCTCTTCTTATCACAATAAGGTGGTTAGCCTTGGTGGTGAGGACATGATAAATATTGCACCTCCCGGAAGCGGATTTATTAATACCAATTTACAGGTAGTGAAAGTTGGTTATCCATTAGGAAGTTTTTACCTTATTCCCTGGGATGGAATTTATGGCGAAGGACAAGGAAGTAACGGTTTCCAGCCGGGTGATAACAAATATATTGATGTTGATGGTAACGGCTCTATCGGTTATGAAGACCGGGTGATTGAAGGAAGCGCCGCTCCTAAATATCAATGGGGTTTTAATAATGATTTCACTTATAAGAATTTTTCACTTAATGTGTTCATCCTCGCTTCTCATGGAAGTAAAATATTTAATGCCACCTATGCTGCTGCTGCCATTCCTTCGAGCGATATAAAATACCCAACCCTGGCTGCATCTGCTGATTATTGGTCAACAAAAAATCCATCTTCACAATGGGCAGATCCGGCAAGCAAAACCAACAGGAGTTATATTGAATCCAGCCAGTTCCTTCAGGATGGAAGCTTTGTTAGATTAAAAAATATAAATCTTGCTTACACAATCAAGAGAAAGACTTTGGGAATTGCAGATGTGACGCTTTATGTAAGTGGCCAAAATCTTATCACCTTAACCAAATACAAAGGTTACGATCCGGAAGCTGATTCAATGGGCAATAACGATTCTGCTGCAGGAATTGACCTAGGTGCCTATCCTAATCCAAAAGCATATACAATAGGATTAAAGGCAAATTTTTAAAATGAAAACATTCAATTCTAATAAATTAAAAATAGGAATTATGAAAAATTATATAATCATCTTGGGCGCCTGCTTGCTGGTTTCATCTTGCCAAAAGGACCTGCTTACGGAAACACCAAAAACCGGGACAGGCGCAACTTTTTACAAAACATCAAACGATCTTCAACTTGCTGCAACCGGCTTGTATGCCGTGTTTAATCCGGCGTTTAACCAAATGGCAGGTTTTGCAACATGTTATGGAGGAGACGATGTAACCGTTGCCCGTGCAGGAAATAAGATCAGCTTTTCTGATTTTGATACTTTCCAGCCAAATTCTTCAAATGACAGGATGACGAATTGGTGGAGCAGTTTTTATAATACTATAAAATCCTGCAATTCACTCATCAATAATTACCAGCAAGCAGATGCAACCCAAACAGAAAAAGATCATGCCGTCGGACAAGCGTATTTTCTTCGTGCCATCAGCTATTTCTTCCTTACAAGAACCTGGGGAAAGATTCCTTTGATCACTGATAACACAGTAACTTATGACATCCAAAAATCGGATCCGAAAGATGTTTATGCTTTGATTGTTGAGGATTTACAAAATGCAATAAAAATGTTACCGGATGACTGGAGTGCTCCTCAAAAACAAGATGGTGTGAACGTGGCGCCAACAAGTGGAACAGCAAAAGCTTTATTGGCAAATGTTTATTTGACAATGGCAGGTTGGCCTTTGAAACAAACTGATAAATATGCATTGGCGGCACAAATGGCAAAAGATGTAATTGATAACAAAGACAAATATGGTTTCGGCCTTCTTCCCAATTTTGCTGATCTGTGGAAAAAAGAAAATAAATACAATAAGGAAGCAGTATTTGCCTGCTATTATAATATTAATGTTCCAAATGCCCCATGGAATCAATTGAGTATTATGGCTCCTTTTTCTTCACAGCCGGGAGACGAAGGTGGATGGGATGATTATTTTGGAGAAATTAATTTCTACAATAAATTTCCTGCAGGTCCAAGAAAAGACGCTACTTATCAATCTGTTTATTTCGTAAATGGACAAGCTACAGATTGGACACACACAGCCCTGAAACATCCATATTTTCAAAAATTAAGAGATGATGCAAGTTATGATCCGGTAACGCACAAAGGAAGTAATTTCTTAACAAGCCGGACTATTTATGTGATCCGCTATGCAGAAACTTTGTTGACCTATGCCGAAGCAAAAGCGATGTCTGACGGACCGGACCAAAGCGCGTATGATGCAATTAACCAGGTGCGTAATCGTGCAGGTTTGCCTGATCTTACTGAAGGTTTATCTGCTGAGGCCTTCAAAGATTCTGTGATTGCTGAGCGTGGTTGGGAATTCGCCGGTTTGGAGCCTGCAGCAAGGTGGTTCGATCTGATCAGAACAGAAACCGTAGGAAAAGCGAATTCAGATAGAAATCCGGCAGAGGAGCCTTTGAAAAATATGCCTGATGATAATCAACATACTTTTTACTGGGCACCGATTCCCATCAACGATGCGAGTTTGAATTCCAATTTATAGGGTTGATTAAGTTTGATTAAAAGAGAACGAGGATGAAGTGTGAAAGCTTCATTCTCGTTTCATTTTCGCCTTGAAGCTTTGCTTTTTTTCGCCATTGATTCTGCCCAGGGCTTCAACCTCAATTCATTGATCAATTGTTGCTCAAATGGATTATCTAATAACAAAGCCATTTTTTCAATATCATTTTGAAATGGTTTATTGTTAAGCCATCTTTTTATTATTTTTATTACCAGTTTTTCTATCTGGAAAAAATTTTCTTCCGACTTCAGTTTCCGTTCAATTGACCTGATCTCATAAAATAAATAATCGGTATTCTCAAGTGCACAATGAATGATCAGGTTCATTAGACGGCATCGCACATACAGTGTCCGGTTAAATGAATTGGTTGGTTGATTAAGGACCTTATTGATCAGTTTTAGCGCTTTATCATATTTTCCCATTTCATACCACATCCTTGATATTGTAAGTTGCAACTGCACCTGTAACAGGAGAGGAAGTTGCGAAATTTCTTTGTTTACTGTCTCTTTTTTCTCTTCGAAAAAATTCAAGGCTTTTTCCAAATCTCCCTTGTTAATTGCTCTATGCATTTCATATTCAAGGATAGAGCATGTTACGCTTGCAGATAAATTATCAGAAGTTGAGGAAACACTTCTTAGCCGGTCGAGAAAATAGGTCATTTGATCGTACTGTTCCATTCGCCTTAGAGTATTTAAAATACCTGTAAGAAGATGGATATAATAAAGCGAGGAATCAGCCCATAAACGGGAATTTTTCAGAAACAATTCGTCTAATTCAAAGAACACTTTCAGGCTTTCAGTGGGATCTCCGGTCATTAGGAAATACGTAGATTGAAAATGAAGATGCAACTGCTCTGATTCAAAAGTCTGAAATTGCTTACTATTCATTAGTTGATGCTCCTCCAATAACAGGTCATTCAAAAGGGTCACTTCCTTAAGACTTCTTGCTTCTCCCTTTTTCCAATAGCGCAACAACAAAATTTCATAAATTGAAGAGTGCTCCTGCAGAATAGAAGCCTGTCCAAGTACTTCATTAATCTTTTCTTGCTTTTCAATTAAAGAGGACTCATCCAATCCTGCCAATTGCAAATGCATCATAAATTGTAATTCCTGCCTGGCACTTATCAAAAAATATAATAGTCTTTCATGTTCAATGGAAAGTTGTTTGGCCTTTTCAATTTGTTTTAAGGCAGGATCAATAAGGTCGCGGTCGAAGAGAATTTTACTGTCACTGATGAGATTTACGATTTTCGATTCTATCAACTTTTCTGATTCAAACTGCCGCAGACTTTTCATCAGCGTTTTATACAAATGCTTACGTGCAGGTTCAATGGTTGATCCGGGAAATTCTTTTACGAGATTATCTTTTGAATCTTCTTCAAAATTTTTATAACCATCCAGGCAATTGAACAGGCGCAAATAAGCCTTATCCCCTTTTTGCAGTGAAGCTGCTAAACGGAAATATCTTTTTTCTGATTTTGAAAGAGAATGAACAAGCAAAAATAATGTATCAATAGGTAGCATAGGATTGGCTAAAGTTTGAAAGCGTTTTACTTTCGGCCGTAATTAACTTAAAGTTTTGGGGTAAATAACAATTGACTAAAACAGCTATTAGGATTAGCTAATTTAAAGCAATTATTGTCAAATACCAACTTGAATAAATTCTATCTTTGGTTTCAACTTATTTCAAGCATGGCAGCTAAACGTTCTATTTATGTAGTTGGCAGTTCCAACACAGATATGGTCATAAAAGCATCAAAACTTCCCGCACCCGGTGAGACAGTTATGGGAGGAGATTTTTTAATGAATCCCGGGGGAAAAGGAGCTAACCAGGCGGTAACAGCAGCAAGACTGGGAGGCGAAGTAACTTTCATTACTAAAGTGGGAAATGATGTTTTTGGAAAGCAAGCCGTTCGTCTTTTTCAGCGCGAAAATATAAACACTGTGTATGTAGCAAAAGACACAAGTCATCCATCTGGTGTGGCGCTAATCAATGTGGACGCGAGTGGAGAAAATTGCATTGCCGTTGCTCCCGGTGCAAATAGTCATCTGAAAGCTTTGGAAGTTGAGGCGGCACTTGAAACGATGACGGATCCGGCGATAATTCTACTTCAGTTGGAAATTCCGCTTACCACGGTTGAATATACCATTCGACGGAGTTTCGAAAAAGGATTTAAAGTGGTTTTAAATCCTGCTCCAGCGCAGCCTCTTCCGGATGATATTTTTTCGTCGGTTTATCTTTTAACTCCGAATGAATCGGAAGCTGAATTGCTCACAGGCGTAAAGGTTACGAATGAAGAGTCCGCCAAACAGGCAGCAGAACTGTTAAAAGAAAGAGGATTAAAAAATGTGATCATCACGCTGGGCGCGAAAGGAGCCTACCTGTTGACCGATACTATGGCAAAATTAATACCTGCGCCCCCGGTAACGGCTGTGGATACGACGGCGGCAGGTGATTGCTTTAATGGCGCGCTTGCCGTGGCATTGGCCGAAGATCTGCCGCTGGATGAAGCCGTGACATTTGCCTGTAAAGCGGCCTCGATCTGTGTGACAAGGATGGGAGCGCAGGCGTCGATTCCGCATAGGCGGGAAGTGGATGCGCTGCTTTTGCAGACTCCGGTTTCTTGAGGAAGGCTTGTTATTGTTTGATTATAAACCTAAAAAGCTGATATGTTTGTTACTCCAAATTACACTGTTGCAGTCATCTTTTGTATCATTACCATGTTGTGCTGGGGCTCATGGGCTAACACCCAAAAACTCGCAGCCAAGAGCTGGCGCTTTGAGCTTTTCTACTGGGATTATGTGCTGGGCATATTGTTTTGTGCCTTGGTTTTTGCCTTTACATTAGGTAGTTTCGGAGCGGGAGGAAGAACTTTTGTTACGGATTTAGGGCAGGCAGATATATCGAGTCTCGGTTCAGCTTTTCTCGGCGGAGTAATATTTAATATCGCCAATATACTGTTAGTAGCGGCAATAGCCATCGCCGGCATGGCAGTAGCTTTTCCTGTCGGCATCGGGCTCGCACTCGTGATCGGTGTAATAGTCAATTATCTTAAACTACCTGTCGGTAACCCTGAATTAATTTTCGGAGGCGTTGGCCTTGTTGTTTTAGCCATCCTGCTCAACGCAACCGCTTACCGCAATCAAAGCAAGGGCAAAGGCTCTGTGTCCGGAAAAGGATTATTGCTTTCCATTATCTGCGGCTGTTTAATGGGACTATTTTATAAGTACGTGGCAGGTTCGATGTTTACCAATTTTGATGTTCCGGAACCGGGAAAACTTAGCCCGTACACAGCCGTCGTTATTTTTGGTGTTGGTGTTTTTGTAAGTAATTTTATCTTTAACACCATTCTTATGAAGCGCCCCATCACAGGAAATCCGGTTAACTATAGTGATTATTTTAATGGTAGTTTTAAAAGCCATTTGACGGGCATTCTTGGAGGAATTATCTGGTGCACCGGCATGTCGTTCAGCATCATTGCTTCAGATAAAGCCGGACCAGCGATTTCGTACGGATTGGGCCAGGGAGCTACCGTGATTGCTGCATTATGGGGGATTTATATTTGGAAAGAATTCCGGGACGCGTCAAAAAACACCAGGTTGATTTTAAACATGATGCTGCTGTTTTATGTAGCGGGACTGGCTTTGCTGATCGCTGCCCGTTAAACAAATTCCTGCTACTTTATTGATGTCAAAAATCTGATAAACGATGAAACCATTATTGCCACTTCTTTTACTTTTTACTTCTTTCAAATTGTTTGCCCAGGAAGTTCGTCAAAAACCTGTTCCAATAATTGTTGATACCGATATTGGGCCGGATTACGACGACGTGGGAGCGTTGGCCGTGTTGAATGCATTAGCCGATGAAGGCGCTGCGAAGCCGCTTGCCGTGATGACTTCAAATAAAAATGAATTGACTGCTCCAACAGTTGATGTTTTGGAAACGTATTTCCGCCGGCCTGATTTGCCCGTGGGCGCACCGAAAGGTAAGGCTGCTGACATAGGAGCCTGGCAAAAATGGCCCGGGATGATAGTCGCAAAATATCCGCATGATATCAAAAAAACTTCTGATGTTCCCGATGCGGTAAAACTTTATCGTAAAATTCTTGCACAGCAGCCAGATCATAGCGTAACCATTGCCAGCATTGGCTTTTTGACCAATCTTTCTAATCTCCTCGATTCAAAAGCCGATCAGTATTCTTCTTTAACCGGAAGAGAATTGGTAAAAAAGAAAGTAAAGAAACTGGTTTCAATGGCTGGTTGGTTTCCGCAAGGACGTGAATATAATCTGTACACCGATTCAATCGCTTCGGCCAATGTATTTAACCATTGGCCAACTCCTGTTATCTTTAGTGGTTTTGAAATAGGCAACCATATCAAAACAGGATTGGGTTTGGTACATGACGATGCTCTTGGCGGACCAGTGAAAGATGTATTTGCCTGGTGCATTCCAAAGGCAAAAGAAGACAGTGCAGGCCGATCTAGTTGGGATGAAACGGCTGTTTTTGTTGCCATCAAGGGTGCAGAGCCTTATTTCGGATTGAAACGCGGACACATCATTATCAAGGGCGGAAATAACAGCTGGAAGGATGAACCGAATGGCTCCCAATTTTATTTGACAAAAGCATTGCCAAACAAGGAACTGGCGGCCATTCTTGAGTTGTACATGAAACACGAAGGAGAAAATAAAAAATGAGTAAAAAAGTTTGTTCACTATAGCCTAACCGAATGATATGAGTTGTCGAAAGAAAATTAGCTTCCACTGTCAAAATGCCTTTATTGTATTTTTCTTTTTTTTAGTCACGTTTTACCTGTTGCCCAACAGCAGTATAGGGCAACAAACTCAGAAAAAATGGCTGGATCCTTTGAAGGATAGCGTTGCTGTGATTGAAGGACAGGTTTCGGGCGAAAAATTCGAAAATCCCTATGAACGGCTGCCTATGGATTTTCGTAGTGACTTGAATGGGAAGATATGGAACGAATCCAGGCAGTCAGTGGGATTGCTGATTCGTTTTCAAACAAATGCAAATGAAATTGAGATAAAATACACGGTTGATAATAAGACCAAAGCGACCGATCTGCCTGAAACGGCTGTGAGTGGCATTGACCTGTATGCCGTAGATGCAGATGGAAAATTTTATTGGTGCAATGGAAAATATCAGTTTGGCGATACGATAACTTATAGTTTCCCAAACCTGAAACCAAATGACAAATACCATCCTACTGGCCGCGAATACAGGTTGTATTTACCGCTTTTTGCGTCAGTGAGATCATTGAAAATTGGCGTATCACCAGTCTCTGATTTTACTTTTCTCAAAAGCAGGCTCGATAAACCGGTTGTTATTTATGGAGGAGCATCTATACAAGGCGCTTCGGCTACAAGGCCCGGCCTTACCTGGTCTAACATACTTGGTAGAAAACTGGATCGGCCGATAATTAATCTTGGCTTTGCCTCCAATCCGCGATTGAATAAAAAGATCACGAGCGTGTTAACAGGAATTGATGCTCAAATCTATATACTCGCTTCACCGCAGGCAGGCACCTATTCGTCAGCAACAGAAGCCAAGGACGAGCTGATAAAAGCGGTTGAACAAATAAAAGAAAAAAAGCCGGAAATTCCTGTTTTACTGGCAGCCACTGGCTTTCACATCGATGATTATCTAAATAATCAACACAATTATGAAGACAGTTTGTCGAATGCCATACTGCAGGATGCGTATGACGATCTGAAGAAAGACGGGGTAAATAATCTGTACCTGCTCGATAAAAACGGGATTAATTTCAACATAAACAGCTTTGCCGGCAGCACCGGTTTGAATGACATCGGAATGCAGCAATATGCGAATGCTGTAGAAAAAATTATCCGCAAAGTATTGCATGAGCCGACAGGAACAGCTTCCACAACACATCCCCGCACACAAAAACGAGACGCTAATCTTTATAACTGGGAGATTAGGCACCGATATATTTTAAACAGGGTAAAACAAAACCAGCCGAAGGTAATTTTCATCGGGAACTCTATAACTCACTACTGGGGCGGCTTACCTCACGGCCCAATCAAAAGCGCGTGGGATGCTCCAAACCCATTCTTTGACTCGCTCGATGCTGAAGACCTGGGATATGGATGGGATCGGATTGAAAATGTGCTTTGGAGAATTTATCATGGTGAATTAGATGGCTACAAAGCAAGGCAGGCGGTATTGCTCATTGGAACCAACAACCTTGATGTAAACACCAATGCAGAAATTTTAGAAGGATTAAAATTTGTGGTGAATGCGATCAAGATCCACCAACCTGGCTGTAAAATTTTAATGTTAGGATTGACACCCAGGAGAGGTTATGAAAACCGGATAGCGGAACTTAATCGCGGCATGGCTAAACTCGCCGGCCTGATGAATGTCAATTATGCCGATGCGGGAGGATTATTTCTGAAGGCCGATGGCAAGATTGACGAGTCACTGTTTTCCGATGGTCTTCATCCTACAGCAAAAGGCTACAAAATGTTCGAGAATTTCCTTTGGCCGTACCTCAATAAAAATCATGAAGTCAAATAAAATAAAGTATTTCACTTGCCTCGCTTTATGGATGTGCGCGGTTACAGTTAAGGGGCAACAGAGTTACACTCTTTATTCACCCGACAAAAACATAGAACTGCGTCTAAGCATCTCCGATAGTGTTCAGTACCAGGTGCTGTTGGATCACCGCCAGTTAATGCGGCCGGCCACTATTTTCTTACATCCGGATTTTCTGAAAAATAGTCTCGGAGAAGTTTCTGGAGTCAAACGCTTAGCGGTTGATCAAACGTTGCACCCCGTTGTTTGGCAGAAGTCAGCCATTATCCGAGATGACTTCAATCAACTAACAATCGATTTTAGTCAGGCAATTTCATTGGAATGGCGGGCTTATAATAATGGTGTTGCGTGGCGCTGGATTGTTCATAAAAATACACCTTATAAAATCTTGGGAGAAACGGCGAATTTTAATTTTCAATCTGGAGACAGCAGCTGGTATCCGGCTGATACAAGTTTCTATTCTTCATTCGAATCCACATATCATCATTTGCCTGTGGACAACATCGGCCACGCATCACTCGGAAATACGCCAGCGTTATTTGAAGATAATGGAATAAATGTGCTGATCACAGAATCCAATCTGCTGGATTATGCCGGAATGTGGCTTCATGGCAATAACGATGGAACGATAGGGGCAGCCTTTCCGCATTATCCAAAAGAAACAAAAGTTACTTCGCCTATCGATGAAAAGGTAGTTAACCGGGATCAATTTATTGCCGAGTATAAAGAACCCAAAGATTTTCCGTGGCGAGTTGTCATTATCGAGCGGCAAAGTAAAGATTTGCTCACTAATCAATTAGTTTACCAACTGGCTGATAGTGCTAATGGTGATTTTAGCTGGGTAAAGCCGGGGAAAGCCGCGTGGGATTGGTGGAATGGCAGAAATCTTACCGGCGTTGATTTCCATGCCGGTTTAAATATGAAGACTTATAAATACTATATCGATTTTGCTTCGCGATATGGTTTAAAATATTTTTTGATTGATGGCGGATGGAGCAGCGATTTGGATATTCTTCATCCGCGCGCGGGAATAGATATAAAAGCACTGGCCGATTATGCAACACAAAAACATGTTCGCCTTTTATTGTGGGTGAGTTGGCTGGCTCTGGATAAGCATTTGAATGAAGCACTGGATCAATATTCTGCGTGGGGCATTAAAGGCATCAAGGTAGATTTTATGCAACGCGATGATCAGCCAATGGTGGAATTTTGCACTCGTGTTGCGAAAGCGGCTGCTGCGCGAAAAATGTTGGTAGATTTTCATGGCGTTTATAAACCAACAGGTCTATACAGAACTTATCCAAACGTCATCACTTCCGAAGGGGTTCACGGTGCCGAATATCTGAAGTGGGAAAAAGCGATGCTGTCATCCCCGGAGCATGCTGTTACTCTTCCTTTCATTCGGATGGCTGCAGGGCCGATGGATTATACTCCGGGTGCGATGCGTAACGCGCAAAAACAAAACTGGGCGCCCTTTATGAATCGCCCCATGAGCCTGGGAACACGTTGTCAGCAATTGGCCATGTACGTTATTTTTGAAAGTCCGTTGCAAATGCTTGCCGATAGTCCCACTGAATATGAAAAATCGCCGGAATGCATGCAGTTCCTGGAAAATGTTCCGGTAGAGTGGCGACAAACAATTCCTTTGCAGGCGAAGACAGGCGAGTATATTCTAATGGCGCGGCAGGCACAAAATGGCGACTGGTACATCGGTGCTATGACGAACTGGTCTTCGCACGATTTACAATTTGACCTTTCTTTTTTGGGTAAAGGGCATTACCTCATGCGGGTATGGAAAGATGGTCCTAATGCAGACAGAAACGCGGAAGATTTTAAAATGGAAACGCATGAAGTAAATGCCACTACAGGCTTACAGATTCACCTGACGAAAGGTGGCGGATGGGTTGCCAGGATAGCAAAGTTGAAATAAACCAGGTTTAATTCCGATTCGGTTTTGAGAGTCTCCAATGCTCTTCGGTCAGTTGCTCAAAATAAATCTTCCTCCATTTTCTGAGTTTACTGTTCCTGTAAATCTTCTTTTGCTTATTTCATTTTTGGGTTTACAGAAGGTTTACCATTATCTTTATTGGAGATTTAAAACAAAACAGAATGAAACAACTGATTTATGGGATTGTTTTTTTATTCTTTTTTCTGAATGCTTCTGCCCAAAACATCGACAGTACCCTTGCTACTTACGCACGGGATTATGTTCATGAAAAAATGTACCTGCAATATGATAAATCAGCTTATGCTCCCGGTGAAACTATTTGGTTCAAAGATTATTTAATGCAGGGAATGTTTCCGGATGATGACAGTAAAACGGTGTATGTTGATTGGATTGATGAAAATGGAAAGACTATGTCACACAGCGTTTGCGCCGTAGAAAATGCATCAACCTATGGACAATTCAGGATCCCGGTTGATTATTCCGGCGATTTTATTCACGTGAGGGCCTACACGAAATGGATGTTGAATTTTGACACTTCTTTTTTGTATGAACATAATTTGAAGATTTTATCGGCGCAAAAAAAGCAACCTTCAAAAATCAAACTGAAACCGGAATTACATTTCTTTCCTGAAGGCGGGGATGCAATTGCTGGCATGACGAATAAGATTGCTTTTAAAGCGAACGACCAGTATGGAAGACCAATTTCCATTAAAGGAATTATAAAAGACAACAATAATTCTTTCATTGATAGTCTTAGAATTATTCACAATGGCATGGGCTATTTTTTTATTTTCCCTCAGCCCGGACAAACGTTCTCCGCTTCATGGAAAGATGAAAATGGAAAAAATTATAGTACACCTTTGCCTGTAATAAAATCTTCAGGTGTTTGTTTGCGTGTAACCATTGCCGGTAGTAACCGTATTTTCCAGGTGAGTGCATCGCCATCTTTTCCTTTAACTTCAGTTCATATTTTGGGAACGATGTACCAACACAAGATATTTTCCCTTGATGAAAAGCTTGAAAATGGGAAAGCAGAAGGAACAATTCCTACGGAATCGTTACCAACAGGAATTTTGACAGTCACTGTTTTTGATCCGCAATGGAATCCGCTGGCAGAAAGAATTACATATGTTAACAATGGTGAATACGGTTTCAAACCAAAGGTAGATTTGGTAAAACCGGATTTAGGAAAACGCGCAAAGAACAATTTGCAAATTTCTTTGCCGGAAAATGTAGATGGCAATTTTTCCGTTTCGGTTACGGATGCAAAATTAGAATCAGACAGCAACGATAACATTATTTCTCATCTTTTGCTTACCGGCGACTTAAGAGGAAAAGTGTATGATCCTGCTTATTATTTTTCAAATAACAGCGATTCAATTGCCGAACAACTTGATCTCGTAATGCTCACGCACGGCTGGCGCAGGTTTGATTGGAAAAAAGTAGTCAATGGAAAATTTCCTGATATCAAATATCAAAAAGAAACCAATTATCTATCTCTTTCAGGAAGAGTGATTGGCGCCACACCTGAGAAGTTGCAAAAGGCAGGAGATATAATTTTAATGATCACTCAAAAGGATGCAGGAACGGAAACCTTCACTATTCCCGTTCAGCCTGATGGATATTTTAATGATCCTTCGCTGATTCTTTTTGATACCGCACAAATCTTCTATGATTTTGCCACCAAAAAATACATGGGTAAGTATTCGGTTGAGTTCATGCAGGATGTGCTTCCACCATTCTCTGAGTATTTTAATGCACCTTCTTTTAGCACCTTTGGTTTAGATTCTTCCAATCGTTATCACTTGCAATTAAGCAAAGAAGCCGAAGCGCAATTGGAATATTTTAATGGAAAGGTTTTGGAAAATATTAATATTAAATCAAGAATTAAATCAAAGTATCAGAAGGTAAATGACAAATACACTTCCGGTGTTTTTAAAAATGGAAACGCTACCGAACTCGATTTGGAGGATGATCCGCTAGCAGGCAGTTACACTGATATTATCAGTTACATACAGGGAAAAGTTCCTTCTTTGTATTTTGATAATGTTGCCCAAAAGTTTTTATGGATGCGCAATAGGGCAGGGGAAAACGGACCAGCATTATACCTGAATGAAATGGGTACTACTTACGGCGTTCTTTCAAGCATTTCTGTTTCCAATGTTGCGTACATAAAAGTATTTCGTCCGGGATTTGTTGGCGCCGCGGGAAGTGGAACAGGTGGAGCAATTGTAATCTACACCAAAATTGGGAAAGACGGTGAACCTGTTTCCTATCTTAAAGGATTGAACAATCATTCGGTTATCGGCTATTCAGTTGTTCGGGAATTTTATTCTCCCGATTACGACACACTGACAACAGATGATAAAAAAGATTTGCGAACGACATTGTATTGGAACCCTACAATTACAACCGTTCCGGGGCAAAAGAAAGTTAATCTTACTTTCTTCAATAATGATTTTACCGATGAATTTCGTGTGATTGTTGAAGGAATGACCAAGGATGGCCGGTTAACACACCTGGAAAAAGTAGTAAAATGATTTGTGGGAAATAATAATTTTCCTTTTTTCTCCATTCACTGTACTTTTTCCTGTGTTCTGATGAAGTTTAATTTTTGGTTAAGTTGACTGAATGATTTTCCGCAATTATTTTGTTTTCATTAATCAAAACACCAGCCCGTTCGATGGCCTTTTCAAAAGTGGAAAGTATATTTCCCTTGCCAATCGAAAATGTCAACCGCGCTTCTTTCAATTCTTCCAAAACCTGTGCAGACCTGACTTCTGATAAAAGAAGTTTAATGTGTTTTTTATTACAATCCTTGTGAATTTCCTTTAAAGTTTGAATGCCTGTTGCGTCAATAATAGGAACATAAGCCATTCGTACAATTAAAACTATCGGATGTTGTTTCAGGTATTTCATGGCTTCTTTAAACTTATAAGCGGCGCCGAAAAACAAAGGACCTGTCACTTCAAAAACTTCTACTTCTTTTGCTATATTGTATTTTCCTTCGGCAAAATCATAATTGAAATCCTTATCATCGATCTCGTTAGTAAGAATGCTTACCTCACTTGATTTGATCATGTTTCTCATAAATAAAAATGCGGCCAACACAATTCCCACTTCAATGGCAATCGTAAGATCGATCAAAACGGTGAGGAAAAAAGTGATCAATAAAACAGCGACATCTCCTTTTGGCCCCTTTAAAATAAATTTAAAACTTCTCCATTCACTCATGTTGTAGCAAACGATCATTAAAATTCCTGCAAGATTTGCGATTGGGATCAGCGATGCCCATTTGCCTGCAATGAGCAGGATCAACAAAAGTGTTATGGAATGAACGATGCCCGCAACAGGTGTGCGCCCACCATTTTTAATGTTCGTTGCAGTTCGTGCAATTGCCCCTGTGGCGGGAATTCCGCCAAATATGGCTGAAAAAATATTTGCTCCGCCTTGCGCGATCAGTTCGGTATTGGACCGGTGATTTCCACTGATCATTCCGTCAGCAACGACCGCCGATAACAGTGATTCAATGGCTCCTAAAATGGCAATGGTAAATGCAGGACGTATCAAATGTTTAATTGTTGCAAAATCAACAGAAGGCACAACTGGCGCGGGAAAAGAAGAAGAGATATTTCCAAACCGGCTTCCGATCGTTTCAACAGGTAAATGAAAGAACTGGACAACAGCAGTAGTGATCAAAATGGAGATCAAAGAGCCAGGAATCTTTTGATTGATCTTTGGCCAAAGAAGAATGATCACAACTGTTGCGACTGCAATGCCGGTTGCATAAAAATTTATGCTATTGAAATTATGAAAATAAGCGCTCCATTTAGGAATAAAATCAGCAGGAACTTTTGCCATCTTTAATCCAAAAAAATCCTTAACCTGCGAAGAAAAAATAACCAACGCGATACCACTTGTAAATCCAATGATCAAAGGGTGAGGAATAAATTTGATCACAGTGCCTAGCCTTGCAAGTCCCATAAGGATCAGGATAATGCCCGCAATAAATGTGGCAGCAATCAAACCGTTGATTCCATAAGTCTGTACAATTCCATAAACAATAACGATAAATGCACCGGTCGGGCCACCTATCTGTACACGGCTGCCACCAAATGCCGAAATCGTAAAACCTGCTACTACAGCTGTTATCAGCCCTTGAACGGGAGTAACGCCTGAGGCAATTCCAAAAGCAATTGCCAAAGGCAATGCAACAATGCCCACGATGATGCCTGCTAAAATATCATGGGTAAATTGTTTCTTGTGATATGTTTTTAAGGTATCAAATAATTTGGGTGCGAATATTTTTTTCATCGGATCAAACGGCAAGCTGGCCGCAAAAAAGGTTGGAGGGATATTTTTTGAAGACGCAAAGTTATTCATTGGAACATCCGGCCGTGGTGAGTTTAATCACTTAAAAAAGTAACTTTTGTCATTTTTTAAAAAGTATTTTTGTGATCATGAGTTTAGCAGGAATTTTTCCGATAGAAAAATGGGACTTTGAAAGCAAATCGATCCTAAAAGATTTGCCAGCGGATATTTATGAGAAATTGCTCGCTGATACAAGAGAACAGACTTATAAAAAAGGCGAAATTATTTTTAGGGAAGGTGCGTTTCCTACCGGTATTTTTTACATTTCAAAAGGGAGGGTAAAAAAATATAAAGTAGATAAAGAAAGCCGGGAACATATTTTTTACGTGGCAAACACCGGCGAATTGATTGGCTATCATGCCATCCTTGCCCGCGATCGTTATCCTGATTTTGCAGCCACTTTGGAAGAAAGCAAAATCATTTTTATTCCAAAAGAAAATTTCCTGGAAGTAATGAATCAATCTACCATTTTGACAAACCGATTGTTAAAAACTTTGAGTCATGAATTTGCGGTTTTGACCAATAGCGTTACGCTTTTTTCTCATAAATCAGTCAGGGAAAGAATGGCCCTGCAACTAATTGTTCTGAGAGAAAAATATAAAGTTGATTTTAAGGAAGGAATGACCGTCGAAATTAATATGTCGCGCGAAGATCTTGCAAACCTGGTAGGTACTGCAAGAGAAAATGTGATTCGCATACTCACGGATTTCAAAGAAGAAGGAATCGTGGAAACCAAAGGAAGAAAAATAATTATTACGGATGTGAATAAACTAATTGCCATCGCGGATTACCAATAATATTTCCTGGGACTTTCTGTTTGCTAATTTTGGGAATTGCAAAATAAAAATCATTTCTTTTTCTTCTTTCACCTGGTGTTGTATAAATCCAAATTATTTATTGGCATATATTTTTATTGAAATTCTGTATAAGAATTATTTAAAATAGAAATGATGCCAGGAGTTATAGAAGCAAATGAATTAATTACTGCTGGGAAAAAAGCAAAATTTCCTCAAAAGATTTCACCGATGCTGGCAACGTTGGTCACCAAACCTTTTGATAAGCCCGGTTGGTTTTATGAGGTAAAATGGGATGGTTATCGCGCCATTGCTTTTATTGAAGATGGTGAAGTAAGCCTTTCTTCACGCAATTCAAAATCCTTTGATGATAAATTTTACCCCATTCATGATGAATTAAAATCGCTCAAAATAAATGCAGTTTTTGACGGAGAAATTGTGAGTTTGAACGAAAAAGGAAAAGCGGATTTTGGCGGCCTGCAGAGTTGGCGCAGCGAAGCCGATGGCAGTTTGGTCTATTATGTATTTGACATTTTGTGGTTTGAGGGAAAAGATCTTATGGGATTGCCTTTGGATCAACGAAGGGAAATTTTAGAATCGGTCTTGCCGCAATCTGAAACGATAAGACTGAGCGAGAGTTTTGATACGAACGGAATTGATTTTTTTAAAGTGGTTGAACAAATGTCGCTCGAGGGAATTATGGCGAAGCGCAAAGACAGCTTGTATTTACCAGGAACAAGATCCAAAGATTGGTTGAAAATAAAAACAGAGGGAAGGCAGGAAGTGGTGATTGGCGGCTTTACAAAAAATGAAGGTTCGAGCAAAAAGTTCAGTTCGCTTTTAGTTGGTTTTTACCAGGATAAAAAGTTGGTTTTCACAGGAAAAATCGGAACAGGTTTTAATACAAAAGTTCAGAATGAATTAATGGAAAAATTTGAGCCATTGATCATTCCTGATTGCCCTTTTATCAATGAACCTAATGTAAATGAGCCATCCCGTTTCCGGCCCAATCCACCACATGCAGATGCTTTTTGGTTAAAACCTGAATTGGTTTGCGAAGCCAGTTACCGCGACATTTCAAAAGACGGAACCATGCGCCACGCTTCGTTCCAGGGTTTGCGGGAAGATAAAGATCCAAAAGATGTTGTTTTCGAAAAAGAAACAGACACAAAAAAAGCAGTTAATGAAAGATCAAAAGATGTGAAAGAAAAAATCATTCATGCGCCTGCAAAAACGGTTAGGAAATCCCTTTTGAATCCAACTGAAAAAACCCAGGTGAGAAAAGTGAACGGTAAGGAGTTGAAATTTACTAATCTCTCAAAGGTTTTCTGGCCTGATCAAAAAATCACGAAGCGTGATTTGCTCAATTATTATTACCAGGCAGCGCCATTCATTTTGCCTTATTTAAAAAACAGGCCGCAGTCGTTAAATCGTTTTCCTAATGGGATAAAAGGGAAAAGTTTTTACCAAAAAAATGTCACAGGTAAGGTACCCGGTTGGATTGAAACATTTCCTTATCATAGCAAAGTGGATGGCGATAAAAATTTTTTGGTAGTGAGCAACGAAGCGAGTTTGTTATACATAGTTAATCTTGGATGCATCGAAATAAATCCCTGGAGCAGCACTGTGGAGAAGCCTGACAATCCTGATTGGTGCATCATTGACCTTGATCCTGATAAAAATACTTTTGAACAAGTGATCACAACGGCGCAGGTTACCAAAAATGTTTTGGAGGCAGTAGGAATTGAAAGTTATTGCAAAACCTCCGGCTCTACGGGATTACATATTTATTTTCCCCTTGGTGCAAAATATAGTTATGAAGAATCAAAAGAATTTGCGAGAAAAATTGCCACGCTTGTGCATCACGAACTGCCTGAATTCACCAGCATTGAAAGGATCGTGAACAACCGTGAAGGAAAAATGTATGTGGACTTCCTGCAAAACCGTCCACAAGCAACTTTAGCTGCACCCTATTCTGTAAGGCCTAAAGTAGGCGCGACGGTTTCCATGCCTCTGCATTGGGAAGAAGTGAAACCAGGATTGCAAATAAAAGATTTTACACTTAACAACGCAATCGCACGAATGAGAAATGAAGGTGATATTTTTAAACCGGTTTTGGGAAAAGGGATTAATATGAAAAGTGCATTAAAAAAACTGGAAGGGATGATGTAACGGCAAAGGGTAGACGTAATTAAAAATAAAAATCTTCTTTTTTCCTTGTTTACTGTAAGAAATATTTATTCACTACTTCGGAAACCGCTTTTGGCTTTTGTGTTCCAATGAGTAATTTTTTACCATTCATAAATTCCAGTTGCAATCCTTGGTTTCCTGAAATGTTATAACAAACACCTTTTCCAAAAAGACCAAACCGCCAGCCCCAACCTCCGTATTCGGCAATAGGACTGTATTTTCTGACATAACATTTCTGCAAGCTGTTCCATGGGAAAAATCGGAAAGAAGTCTGCAAAGGGAAAAATTTCACATAAATTCCGTCGCTTTTTATTTGCGTATCAAGACGAAAAATGAGAATGAAAATTGTAATTAATAAACTGATTGCAGCGCCGGTAATAAGTTGGCTATTTGTCGCAGGATTATCCCCAATAATCTTTCCATTTACAATTTGTAGAAAAACTAAAAATAACATCAAACCATTCACACCGATCAAAATCGTCCAAAGCCACCATTGTTTGAATCTTTGTTTTTCAGAAAGTAATATTTGATTTTCCATGGTGGTAACTTTTGGTTTTTAAAAGTATAAAAAAATCCCGTTGCTTTTTCAACAACGGGATTTAAATATTAGTAAGAAACTAATTAAGCCTTGTTCTCTTCTTTTGTTCCTTCGTCTTCTTTAGATTCTTCCGCTTTCGATTCTTCAGCAGCCTTTTCAGCTTTCGCTTCTATTTGCTGAGGTTCGTTTGCCGGTGGAGGAGGAGTTTGTGCTAAAGTAGCTTCAGCTTTCTTTTCAGCATCAGGTTTTTCGTCCTCAGCTTTTTTCTTCTTTGCCGGGGCTTTTTTTGCAACAGGTGCTTCAGCATTTGCTTCTTCGCTCTTTACTTTTTCCTCTTTTGCGGGAGCTTCCTTGTCCATTTTCTTTTTCAGATCAGCCAATACTCCGAGGTCACCCAAAGTGGTTTTTTCAACCTTGCTTTGAATGTTCTTAACGGCTTTCTTGGTACTTTCTGCTTCGGCTCTCTTTTCACTGAGCTGTGCATTCTTTTCTTCTGCTCTTTCTCTTTCCCAAATCCTTGTGTGACTGAGAATGATCTTCTTGTCGTTGCGGTCAAACTCGATAACCATAAAAGGAGCTACTTCATCCAGCACGATTGAAGTGTCGTCTTCACGGCGAAGATGACGGGCAGGAGCAAAACCTTCCAATCCATAAGGAAGCTGAACGGTAGCGCCTTTGTCATCACGACGGGTTACGGTTCCTTCATGAATGCTTCCAACAGGGAAAGTTTCTTCCAATGAATTCCATGGATCTTCTTCAATTTGCTTGTGACCCAATTGAAGTTTGCGATTTTCTTTATCAATGCTCATGATGATCACATCAATGGTTTCACCAACTTTCGTGTATTCGTTGGGGTTATTGAAACGCTTTAACCAACTGAGGTCGCTAATATGGATCATACCGCCAATGCCTGGAGAAAGTTCAACAAACACACCGTAAGGGGTAATGTTTTTCACCAAACCTTTGTGCTTGCTTCCTTCAGGGTATTGGGTTTCGATCGTATTCCAAGGATCTTCAGTCATTTGCTTGATAGAAAGGCTCATCTTCCGATCTTCCTTACTCAATGTGACGATCTTCGCTTCGTATTCGTCACCTAATTTGAAAAACTCTTTGGCATTAATTGGTGTGTTTGCCCATGTGATTTCGCTCACGTGAACCAACCCTTCAACACCGGGATAAATTTCGAGGAATGCACCGTAGTCTTCAATGTTAACTACCTTACCTTTCACGATCTCACCTTCCTTGATGTTTTCAGGAAGCGTATCCCAGGGATGAGGAGTCAATTGCTTCAAACCAAGACTGATGCGTTTTTTATCATCGTCAAAATCAAGAACCACTACATTCAGTTTTTGATCCAGTTTCAATACTTCACTTGGATGATTGATACGTCCCCAACTGATGTCGGTGATGTACAACAATCCGTCTAAGCCGCCAAGGTCTAGGAATGCACCGAAATCAGTGATATTTTTGATAGTTCCTTCAAGTACCTGTCCTTTTTCAAGTTTACCGATAATCTCAGCTCTCTGTTGCTCAATGTCGCTTTCGATAAGTGCTTTATGGGAAACCACTGCGTTCTTAATCGCTTCATTGATCTTAACCACTTTGAATTCCATTGTTTTTCCAACAAACTGATCGTAATCAGTAACAGGCTTAACATCGATCTGTGATCCCGGAAGAAAGGTTTCCATTCCGAATACATCAACGATAAGTCCGCCTTTGGTCTTGCTGGTAACCTGGCCGGTAACAATGTCACCGCTTTTGTGCATTTCAACAATTTTTTCCCATGCACGGGTTGTACGAGCTTGTTTACGGCTCAGGTGAAGATTTCCGTCTTTGTCTTCTTTTTCTGCTACCATCACTTCCACTTCATCGCCCACTTTTAAGTTAGGCATGTCGCGGAATTCATTCGAACCAACCAGTCCGTCACTCTTAAAACCGATATTGATAACAACGTCTGTTTTGGTCATCGCTACAACCGTACCGATCACCATTTCTCCGTCATTGATCTGCTTAAAGGTTTTGTCATAAACCTCGTCATACTTTTCCCTGTCGGATTGATTGTAAACTGTTACGTTTCTTTTGTCGATGCTCCAGTCGAAATCGTCATGAGGTGTTGAGAGTGCTTCTTCATGGATCTCTTCTTCTGAAGGTTGTGGTTCTGTGGCTGCCTGTGCAGATTCTACGTCCGGAAATTCAGGAAAAGGAACACCTTCAATTCCGCCTTGCGGCCTGTTGTCGGATAAGATTTCCTGGGTTTCCGTTTTTGTTTCTTTGTTTTCTGTGTCCATTATATGTCAGCAGGTAACTTTGTTATTGCTGTATCCGCCTTTGGCGCATCCTGCTTATCAGCATTTTTTGGTTATAAATAAATTTCAATCATTTGAATACCCTTTTTTTATTGGGAGTGCAAAGGTAAGTAAATACGTTATAACAGCAGCATGACGATGGTAAAATAAATGCCAATAAAATGCCATTTTAAATTAATTGCTAATTCTTATATTGCAACCGATTGTATATTAAATAAAATTGAATGAAGCGTTGGTTAAAAAACCTGCAACAAACCCACTTTTTTAAATCTCTTGTTTACTTTATCATCGGAGTTTTTAGCTACCCGGGGATAGCCATAATCAATAAATTAAAAATTACCGGAACGGAAAATATTGAAAACTTACCAAAACGAAATGTTCTTTTTGTAAGCAATCACCAAACGTATTTTGCAGATGTTATTACTATGCTCCATATTTTTTGTGCTGTAAAATGGGGAAGGAAGAACAAACTTGGATTTCCCATTTACCTGTTCAATCCTTTTACGAACGTAAATTTTGTGGCCGCTACTGAAACGATGCGCAAAACCTTGTTGAGCCGTTTTTTTACGTGGGGCGGAGCGATCACAGTTAAACGCACATGGAACAAAGGAGGCACAGAAGTAAGGCGCGGTCTTGACCCCGGTGATACAAGAAAAATCTCTCATGCTTTGGAAAAAAACTGGGTGATCACTTTTCCGCAGGGTACAACCAAAGCTTTTGCACAAGGAAGAAAAGGCACGGCTTTCATCATAAAACATCACAATCCTGTTGTTGTTCCTGTTGTTATCAGTGGCTTCAGGTTAGCGTTTGATAAAAAGGGCTTAAAGCTCAGGAAAAGAGGAACGTTGCTTTCGGTGCATTTTAAAGAGCCTATGAAATTTTCCGAAAATGAGTCAATCGAGCAGATCCTGGAAAAAGTAATGGATGCTATTGAGCAGAGTAAGAAGTTTATGGAGCCGCAGAGACGTATTTCCCCGGAAAAAGAATAAAAACCAGTAATCAAATAAATTTCTGAAATAAATTATTTCATTTGAATGCCCCGCAATCTTAACTAATCAATTAAACCAATCAACCACCTAACTCTCCTCAGTTGCCTTCACAAAAAGCGCTTTCAATTCAGACGCATCTCCGGGTTTCATTTTACCACCCAGGATCAAACGGAGTTGCCTGCGACGAAGTGCGCCATCATAAAGGTCTTTTTCGTGTGGGGTCTCAGGTTCAATTTTCGGAACGGCCCTTGGTTTTCCGTGCGGATCGAGGGCAACGAAAGTATAATAAGCTTCATTGCTATCGTAGCGGTATTGTTGCATAATATCTTCGCCCCAGACTTTCAGGTAAATTTCCATACTTGTATTAAAGGCCCGCGTCACCTTGGCTTCGATATGAACGACGTTTCCGAGTTTTATAGGATTGGTAAAAGAAATATTATCGACTGAAGCGGTTACCACCGGTGAACCACAATGTTTGCTTCCCGAGAGCGCCGCTGCAATATCCATCCAATACATCAACCGGCCGCCCATGAGGTTTTCAAACAAATTGGTATCGTTGGGCAAAACCAGTTCTGTCATCACTACAAGGCTGTCGGAAGGTTTTTTTGCTGTCATTCTTTAAGAATTTTTGCAAATATAGGTTTGATATCAGCAAATAACCTAATCAGCATCATCTACATATTTTTGGAGATTCGTTTCCAAATGCAGAATTTCGACAATTATTTAAATAAGTTTATGAACATTTCTTTTGATGACACCAAAACAGCTTTTGCTTATAAATCCAATTCAGAATTAAAACGTGCTCATTTTATTTTCCGCTCAATGGGCAGGCCGTGGTTGGTGAGGCTTGGACTTTGGCTTACGCCTCTTGCACTCAGGTTATATCTGCCCGTAAAAGGACTGATAAGAAGTACGATCTTTCGTCAATTTGTTGGAGGGGAAACTTTGGAAAAAACTGCGCCTGTGGTTGATAAGTTAGGCCAATTTAACGTGAAGGTGATCCTTGATTATGGCGTGGAAGGGAAGGAGGGAGAAGAGAATTTTGAACATGCTGCGGATGAATTTATCAAGGTGATCCGTTACGCTGCTTCGCGCACCAATATTCCTTTCATGAGTATCAAACTCACCGGGCTTTCCAGATTTGAATTGTTGCAAAAGATCGATTCCCTAGCAGTTTATGCTGATGTAGTAAAAGGAATTATTCCACTAGAAAAATTATCGGAAAGCGAAAAGGTGGAGTGGGAGCGGATTGCAACGAGGTTACGCAAAATTTGCCGTGTAGCGTCGGAAAGTAATGTTGGCGTTTTGATAGATGCAGAAGAAAGCTGGATTCAACATGCCGAAGATGCAATCACAACGCAAATGATGAAGGAATTCAATATTGAAAAAGCAGTTATTTACAACACGGCCCAGCTTTATCGCCACGACCGTTTGCAATATATTAAAGACAGTTGCAGCTTTGCAAAACAAAATAATTTCATCCCTGCGATGAAACTGGTGCGCGGCGCCTACATGGAACGTGAAAGGGAAAGAGCTGCTGAAATGAATTATCCATCTCCCATCAACGCCACGAAACAGGCAACGGATGATGAGTTTAATGCCGCGGTTGAATTTTGTATTGATCCTGTGAATAATATGCACGTGGTGATCGGTTCACATAATGAATACAGCAATTTACATGGAGTAAAACTGATGGAAAAATTTGGGTTGCCGCTGAATGATCCGAGAATTCATTTTTCCCAATTATTCGGAATGAGCGACAACATCACATTTAATCTTGCCAAGGCAGGTTGTAATGTGAGCAAGTATTTGCCCTTCGGCCCGATACAGGATGTAATCCCTTACCTGATGAGGCGCGCGCAGGAAAATTCTTCGGTTGGCGGACAATCAGGTAGAGAATTATTATTAAATGAAAAAGAATTAAAAAGAAGAAATATTTAATAATATGTTTATTGATAAATGTCAAATTATATGCTGATTTTTTTCTTTATGAAAAAAAATTATCTTTGTCGGCATTAACTAACATTATGAGTAAACTCTTTCTTCTATTCATAGGTTTTGGTTGTATTGCTTACCCAACGTACTCTCAAACAAAATCAATTTCTTCGGTTAAAACAAACCAGGTTCCGCGCATTGATGGCAATCCGGATGATGCAGTCTGGAAAAGCATTCCATACGTATCCGAATTTGAAACTTCGACTCCGGTTTTTGGAAAACCTGCAGATGAAACACACGTCAAAATCTGCTACAGTAATTCGGCAGTTTATGTGCTGGCTTATATGCACGACGATCCCAAAAATATCAGGAAACAATTGACCCGCCGCGATGAGGTAACAGGAAGTGATGTTGATTTTTTTAGTATTGGAATTGACACTTACCACGACAAACAAAATGCATTCCTTTTCAAAGTTTCTGCTGCGGGAGTCCAGGAAGACGCAAAAATTTCAAGTACTGAAGATGTCACATGGAATGCAGTCTGGGAAAGCAAAGTAAGCCTGAAGAAAAATGGCTGGATCGTTGAAATGAAAATTCCATTCAGCGCGATCAGGTTTTCGAAAAGCAAATGGCAAACATGGGGAATTCAGTTTACCCGTTTCAGAAGAGCTGAAAATGAGACTTCAACCTGGAGCCCGGATGATCCGGATATTGACGGAACCATCAACAAATGGGGGGAGTTGACAGGATTAAGAAATATTATGCCCCCAATACGCCTTTCATTTCTTCCTTACGTTTCAGGAGGAATTAATATTTCACCTGTAGGAAACACAACGCAAACTGAATTTTTAAAAAGTGGCGGAATGGATGTAAAATATGGCATCAATGAAAGTTTTACAGTCGACGCTACATTGATCCCCGATTTTGCGCAAGTTCAATCTGATAATATCGTTTTAAACCTGAGTCCTTTTGATGTGAAGTTTGAAGACTTCAGGCCTTTCTTTACTGAAGGAACAGAATTGTTCAACAAAGCAGGAATTTTTTATTCAAGAAGGATTGGCGCAGCTCCTTCAGGTGCTTATGGGGTTCTGGCCAAATCAGCTTCAAATCCTGATTACGAGATCATAAAAAATCCCGGGATAACAAGATTGATCAATGGAACGAAATTTTCCGGGCGAACGAAAGGAAACCTCGGGATTGGTATTTTTAATGCCGTTACTTCTTCTATGAACGCAGAGATTTTTGATAAATCCACTGATTCGACAATGCGCATCCAAACAGAACCGCTCACCAATTATAACATCATCGTTCTCGACCAGGCATTGAAAAATCGTTCCTCCGTAACTTTTACAAATACAAATGTTTTGAGAAACGGAAACAGCAGGAATGCAAATGTTTCCGCAGTGGATGTTTCTTTGTTCGACAAGCGCAACCGGCATTACTTTTTCGTGGATGGAATTTACAGCACGATTTGGGGCAAACAAGGAAATTATGATGGATACAAGGCTGATATTCGTTACCAAAAAGTGAGTGGAAAGTTTCAATATTCACTTATCGCCGGTGCCATGTCTGATACTTACGACCCGAACGATCTTGGATTTCTTTATAACAACAACCAATTCACTTACACAGGCAACATAAGTTATGTTATTTATAAACCTACCAAACATTTTCTCAACCAGCGATATACTTTAGGCGCTACAGATCAATATTTATACAATCCTTTTTTGTGGCAAAATTTTGTCATCAACTCTACTGCTTTTCTTTTGATGAAAGATTTCTCGAATGTGCTGGTCACCTTCCAGGTTTCACCAATGTGGTCGAATGATTATTTTGAATTACGCACACCGGGAAGTGTATTGAAACGCCCGGCACAATACTTCTTAAATGTTACGGGGAGCACTGATTCGCGTAAGAAACTGTTCCTCGATTATTCTGCCGAAAGTGGCATTACTTCTCTGCCTGATCCGCCATATTATGGATTTACTCTTGGTGCTACCTACAAGTTCAACGAGCGATTCCAAATGAATGCGGAAGGTCACTTGGAAAAAGATGAGGCAAACTATGGATATGCCTACAGAGACATGGCCCTCGTGCCGGAACCGGTTTTAGGACAACGGACCGTTAAAACCGATTATTCAATTTTGGGCGCTGATTATGCGATCAACCCGTTAATGAATATTAATGTTCGGCTGCGACATTACTGGAGCAACGTGATCTATCACCATTTCTATGACGTAAAAGAAGATGGCTATTGGACAGAAAGATCATTTTCACCGGGACATGATTTTAATTTCAACACATTCAACATCGATATGTTTTATACATGGGATTTTTTGCCAGGCAGCCGTATCACCCTTTCATGGAAAAATGCGTTAGGTGCTGACGTGTATTTGGATGAAAATGAATACAGGACTTACTTTAAGAACTTTAACCAGGTGCTACAAAGTCCTCACTCAAATGAAGTGAGCGTGAAAGTTGTTTATTATTTAGATTATCTCCAACTAAAAAGACACAAAGCGATTTAGACAGATTTATTAGATTAAAAAACAGTAAACCAATAAATAAGTCTTTTTTTTTATTTCCCTTTTTTACAACGCGATCATTTCCTTATTTACATTCCAACCACTCAACGCGAGTTTCATTTTGTTGCTTCCAATCTTTGCATTGGGAATACTTACGCTGATGGTTGAACTTTCATTTGGTGACAAAGAAAAATAATTATCGGACCAAAAAGAGGGAAAAATCTCTTTGCCATTTTCTGTCATTTGTGAATTGATAAAAAAGGCCATTTTTGCGGTTTGATTGCTGATCTGTATCGTCCATCGCGTTTCACTTTTCAGCTTTTCAGTTTTGATTATTTTGGCCTGAAGTTTAGCGGGAGGCATGCTGTTCAGTTCTTTAAAATTATGTCCTGGTGAAAACCAATAGACATTTTTAGAAACCATTTTACCTACGAAATTTTTAAGCGCCAAAACAACAAACGAAATCCCATTTTCTTTTGCCAAAATATTTTTCAGCGAAACGGTTTCTTTCACTTCAGAGGGACTTAAACTTACTTTTTCGCTTTGATTGAACAATAGATTGCTGTTGAGATCATACACCTTTATTTCCGCAGAAAGATTTTGTTGGCCCTTGTAAGAGCGGTTTACAATTGCAACCGTTGAATCATCAAGGTTTAGCTGGATGTGGAGCGGCTCACATGCTCTTTTCATAAAATAATAACCTGCGTTGGGATCCAAATACCAATCATACACCTGCCAGATCACGCTTGGAAAAGCGGCATTTAGTTTCCACAACATGACACCACCGGTTTCGTTCAGTTTATGGCCAGCGGCTTCAAAAATGCCACGATAGCCGTTGGCATTTACCAATTGCATTTTATCCGAAAAATCTTTCATACTTGTTGGTATTCCATACCGGTCAACCATGGCATTGTAATAAGTGTCATAGTGCCCATTTCCCACACATGCATCGTGATAACCCCATGTATTATTGAGAGGGTAGGGAAGTGTAGAATCAGGAACGAGATTATTGATGATTTCTGGTAATGTCTCAAATGGAGGTTGTGACGGAATTCCTGTTTCATCTTTAAAGACCCAATCCCTTCCGCGATCAGCTAATTGATAATAATGTGCCGCATCCTGCCATGAATATGGGCCGCCACTATAAACGCCTGAAGGAGCATCATCCGGCCATGAACCTTTCCATCCGTTTGGTAATTTGGCAAATCCCGAAGAGCTCGGCATAAATGGCCTTGTTCCATCAAGAGTGGCAACTGCGTTGCGCACCGCATCATACAATTCCTTTCTTGCGTGCCCTTCATTTCCGCCCGTCCATAATAATAAGCTTGGATGATTTCTTAGTCGAAAAATTGTGCTCTCCATATTTCTTATGAAGACATTTCCTTCCAGTGGCCAGTCCGGCGAACCTTTAAATTCTCCTTGCGTATCACCCGTTACCCAGAAATCCTGCCAGACAAGCAATCCGTATTTGTCGGCCATATCAAAGAAAATGTCCGGAGGCGCAATGCCACCACCCCAAATACGAACCAAATTGATATTGGCATTCTGACAAAGATGCAATTCATAATCATATCTTGCAGAATCACGGTTGAGCATCATATCCGGAACCCACGCGCCTCCATCCAAATGAATCCTTTTTCCGTTTACAAAAAAGTCTCTTCTTGCCCAGCCATTTACCATCGTAACTCTTGAAGTAGTAGTGCGGATCCCGAAAACAAAAGAAGTGTCATCAGAAATTTCACTGCCCGATTGATACTGTAACCGGATCCGGTATAAATTCGCTTGTCCATAACCGTTAGGCCACCACAAATGTGGTTTCTGAATTGCAAATTGTTTTACGTTTTGAGGGGTAAAATTTACTACAGCGGAGCCGTTTGGTTTTATGGAAATTTTCTTTTCTAATGTAAACGAGGAACCGTTAAAATTTTCAGGGCTAATAGTAATTTTTAAATTCCCGTTTTTTGTTGCTTCACTGTAATTATTTAATGCAAGATCCAGGGAAAGATTTGAAAGATTTGTATCTGGCAAATTGGGAAGTTCTGTTTTTACCTGTGGATTTTGAATTACAACGGCCTCTGAAGTGCGCAGGTAAACAGGTTGCCAAATACCGATATTCCTGTCGCGAACTGCAGGCATCCAGTCCCATCCAACCGAACAAAGCATCGTTACATTCTTTCCTATATCACCGGTAGGGCCGCCATTGGCAAAGAAATCACCCAACGCTTTTAATTGCGGCGTCGCAGGAAGGCCCGGATAATCCAAAGGATAAATTTCAACAGCCAGAATGTTTTTTTCTCCGGCATGAATTGCATTCGATACATCGAGACTGTATTGTGCAAACATCCCGGCCATTTGAGATGAATCGGCAATCTGTTCTCCATTCAACCAAACAGCGGCGCGATAATTAATTCCTTTAAAGATCAATTGAAAATGTTTTCCCTTGTCGCCGGCAGAAACATTAAATGTTGTCCTGTACCAATAAGGTTTTTTCCACGGGTTCGGTTCGTTTGGAAGAAAACTATATTGTTCAAGATGGTATTGATGATTAAATGAATCAGATGCATCGGGAATAAACATGTTGTTCATTCCTATGTAAGGATCAGGATAAACCTTGTTCGCGACGAGTCCCGTTAGAACCGTTGATGGCACTTTTACCGGGAACCAATACTCATTTTTTTTATATCCGGAAGAAGACAATTCTTTCCCGGGTTCTTTTATTACCGCAGAAGATTGAAGGTCAAATTGTGTGAGCTGAATTTGTTTGACACCACTTTGGGCATTTACAAAAAATGGAAACAAAACCATTGCCGGAAGAAGAAAAATAACAGACTTCATATGATGCATATATTTCAATTTTATATACACTAAAAGTAATTATAGTTTTTAATTTGTTTTACAAAACCGTAGAATGATCTTGAGCGTCGGGGAAAGAATATCCTTATTTGTTTGTTTGCTAAAAACCTCAACTACAAGCCTTTTTATCCTTTCTTTTTTATAAAAAATGATGCAGATCAGTAACAAGACTGATCAAGAACAGCTTTTCAGAATGCTCGTTGCCTAATTTTATTTTAAATAACTGCCATGGAAAAGAATTCAAAAGAAAATTGGCTTTCCACAAGGTATTTTATGCTGCAAAATTCGTGTTTGATTTCATCGGCATAATGGTATTTACTTAACGTAAGACAGAGATAAAAACGAATCAGAAAAAGGCATTTCCTTCCCGTATTGTTGTATTGCTTGAATTGCCTGTCACATAAGAATACCAGAGAACATTCGCCATTTGAACAATGGAAAGATTTACGCTATTCAACTAAAATAAAAACACTTTTATGGATTCACATAAAGAAAAATGGCAAAGCCGCTTGACTATTTGGGTGACGGGACTTTTGCTTTTTGAGCTTGTTTCAGGGTTAATCATTTACTTCGCTTCTTTCAGCCTTACTTCGCAGGCACTTGTAATCCTGCACACAGCGCTGGGTCTTGTCTTGATCATTCCTTACATTTTTTACCAGCTTCGCCATTGGAAAATTTATCGAAATAATAAACTTACCCAGCATAAACTGATTGGCTATATAGCTATGGTGATGGCCATGACTACTGCTTTAACAGGAATTCTTTTGACCTATGAAGCCGCATTTTCAACACGCATTAATTATCTGTGGGATAAGATACATGTAGTGGCAACATTCGCTTTCCTGTTATCTGCTTTACCGCATGTAGGGCTTTTATTAATAAGAAATTATAAGTCGTCGACATCGGGAAAAAGTTTTTCAAATCTAAAAAGCGAAAAGGTTTTTGGTTCTCATGTTGGTTTGGTGCTTACGCTTTTAATCGCTTTTGTGGCGCTGTTTGTTTATGGTTATACGCCTGTCGAATTTAATAATAAATTTCCGGCTGACTACCAGTTTACCTATGGAAAGAACAAGCCGTTCGAGCCGAGCCTTGCAAGTATGACCAATAACCACGCAATTGATGCCCGGCTTTTGGGCAATTCAAAATCGTGTATGAGTAGTGGTTGCCACGTGAACATCGGGAAAGAATGGGAAGCCAATGCACATCGTTATGCAGCTATGGATCCGGCTTTCAGGGTGGTGCAGCATGCAATGGCAGTTGAAAAAGGGCCGGCGTCAACAAGGTATTGCGGCGGATGTCACGATCCGATTTCTCTTTTATCAGGTTCCAAAAACCTCGATGATAAAACGCTTACCAATCCAATGGGATTAGATGAAGGAATCTCCTGTGTAAGTTGCCATTCTATTTCAAAAGTGGATGTGAGAGGAAACGGCGAATACCAGATTGCGAAAAGAGTTCCCTACATGTTTGAAATGGCAAACGGGAAATCAGCAAAATTTCTCAGTGATTTTTTGATAAGGGCTTATCCTCAATACCATATTTCAAGTTTCAACAAAACGCTACTGAAAACGCCGGAATTCTGCGGTTCATGTCACAAACAATTTATTGATAAAAAAGTGAACGGAGTGGGAACCGTTCAATTGCAAAACCAGTATGACAACTGGCGCAAAAGCCACTGGAACCACCCGGGACAGGCCGTGAAAACGATTGAGTGCCGCGAATGCCACATGCCACTGGTTTCAACATTTGATCCCGCAAATGGCGATTCGCTCGATTACAATCGCACACCAACAGACAACATGCACAGGAGCCATCGCTTCCTGGGTGGCAACCAGTTGATGCCTTCTTTATTAAAACTTCCTGATGGCGACAAGCAAGTTGCCATGGTTGAAAAGTGGTTGAAAGGAGAAATTCAAATTCCTGAAATAGAAGACAAATGGCATAACGGCCTTGCTGTTCCTATCAAAGTAGATTGTCCTAATTCAACTGCAACGGGCAAGGAGACAGAAATAAATATAATAGTGACCAATAATAAATCTGGACATAATTTTCCAACCGGGCCGCTCGATTTGATACAATCTTGGGTTAGGGTAACTGTAAAAGACACGGATGGAAATATGGTTTTTTCTTCAGGTGTACTTGATTCAAATCATTTTATTCCGCCTGGTTCGGTGATCTATCGGTCACAACCTGTAGATCAGTTTGGAAGTGATATCGACAGGCATAATTTGTGGGAATTGGTTGGTGTGAAATACAGCCGGTCTCTTTACCCGGGCTTTAGCGACCAATTGAAATACAATTTTGTTTACAAGCCGGGAAAAAATATTTCTTCCAAAACAAACGATACATTGTATGTAAATGCAGAATTGTGTTACCGCAAATTCAATCAATTTGTTTTGAATCGTTTTTTTGATGCCCAAAAAACAAACCTGACAGCACCGGTTACCGTTCTGTCAAGTGATCAAAAAAAGATCATCGTCAAAAGAGCTAACCAGCTGAATTAATAATAACCTATGTCCATATCAAAAAGAAAAAGGTCTGTGAGATTAGTGACTTTGATTTCAATCCTGTCATTGAGCCTTTTGTTGTTTATTTTTTTCAGGAAGGGAAAGACAAAGCAATATGTCCCCGGCGAACTAACGGAAGGAATTACGGCCGAGCATTCGAAGCCGGTTCCTAAAGACTATCCTGAAATTAATTTTACAGACATCACTAAGTTGGCCGGAATTAATTTTAAACATTTCTATGGAGAACGTTCTACCCAATTGCCTGAGGATATGGGTTCCGGAGCTGCGTGGATTGATTATGACCAGGACGGATTTGATGATTTATTTATTGTAAATGAAGCAGGTCCGTTAACCATGACTTCAGCCCAATTAAACCAATCGACCGCGGGGTGCAAACTTTATCACAATAACGGGAATGGAACTTTTACTGATGTAACAAAAAGTTCCGGCATCAATTTTCATGGAATGGGGATGGGCGTTGCAGTTGGCGATGTTGACAATGATGGTTACCCCGATATTTTTGTTACTGATTTTGGGAAAAACAAATTCTATCATAATAATGGAAACGGAACATTCACCGATGAAAGTGAAAAGAGCGGTTTAGGGAAAATGAACGGTTTCTGGACAGGGGCGAGTTGGGCTGATTATGATAAAGATGGTTACCTTGATTTGTACGTTTGTGGTTATGTAAAATACAGTCAGTCAGATAAAAATCCACAGACGCGAAGAGATAACAATGATGAACCTCCTGATATCAATCCTTTGTCATTTCCTCCCCAAAGAAATTTGTTGTATCACAATAATAAGAACGGAACATTTACGGAAGTAGCGATGAAAGCAGGAGTTGCAGATGAAGGCGGAAAGAGCCTTTCAGCTTCATGGTGCGATTTTAATAATGATGGATGGCCTGATCTTTATGTGGCCAATGATGTGACCGACAATGCAATGTATTTAAACATGGGGGATGGAACTTTTAATGATGTTAGTCACCTCGCCCATGTCGCAGACTATCGCGGTGCGATGGGATTGGCGGTTGGCGATTGGGACAATAATGGCACAATGGATCTGTTCGTCACTCATTGGCTTGCCGAACAAAACGGTTTTTATATTAATGAAATGAATTCCATGGGTCGTATGAATTCAGGCCTTCGATTCCGCGATGAAGCGGACAAATTTGGACTGGGAGAAACATCACTTGATTATGTAGGCTGGGGCACTTCTTTCTTTGATTATGATAATGACACCCGGCTAGATTTGTTGGTTGTAAATGGAAGCACAAACCAACAGGAAGACAATCCAAAGAATTTGATTCCGATGACCAATCTCTTGTTCTGGAACCAGGGACCAGCCAAAGGATTTGCCGATGTGACATCGGTTAGCGGGGAAGCTTTGTCTTACAATAATGTGGGACGTGGCGCTGCTTTCGGCGATTTTGACAATGATGGAGATGTGGACGTGTTTATTGTGAATAATTGCGGTAAGGGAGTTTTGTTAAGAAACGATGGTGGCAATAAAAATAACTGGTTGGAAGTAAAACTTACAGGAACAAAATGCAACCGTTCTGCAATTGGTGTGAGGTTAAAGTTGGTTTCCGGCAATGTTTCACAAATAAGAGAAGTGAATGACCAAAGTTCTTACTTATCTCAAAATAGTTTTGTTCAACATTTTGGTTTGGCCAAAGACAAAGAAGTCCAAACGCTTGATATTGATTGGCCCGATGGTAGCCACCAGCAATTTTCAAATATCCCCGTTAACCAGAAAATACAAATTATCGAAGGAGAAGATTCTATTAAAAACTTTGCTCAACACTAAAGCACAAATGAACCGTAAAGAATTTTTGATCATATCAATTTTATTGCTGCTGGCTTTTGCTGCGATTACCTATTTTAAAAGATCTGGCAAAGCTGATCCTGGCAATTTGCAGGCGCAGGCATTGTCAAAAGATTCTGTGCAGGAATTTTGGAATTATTACAACAAGGCCACCGAATTGCGCATCAGCGGAAAAACAGATTCATCAATAACGTGTTATTTAAAAGCGATTAATTTGAACCCGGTTCATAAAGACGCGATTTATTATTTGGGAATAGATTACATGAAGGACTACAATTTTATAAAGGCTGAAGAAAGTTGGCAAAAATTAATTGCACTGAACCCGCAAAGCGAAAGAGCCTACAACCAATTGGGCAACCTTTATTTCAGCCAGGAAAACAAAGAATATTTCAACCTGCAAAAAGCAAAAACATTTTTTGAAAAAGCAAATGAATTAAACAAGGAATCTTTTAGTCCGAACCTACACCTGGCAGAAATTGCATTGTTTGAAAACAGAACAAGTGACGCAACAACAATGTTCAGAAAGCTCACAGTAACAGATCAAAAAAATCCGGAAATTGTTTTTTTACTGGGATTCCTCGATTGGAAAGAAAGCAAACTCAGCGACGCTACAGGCCATCTCGAAAACAGTTTTAAACTTTACAAAAATTCAGTTCCTCAAAAAACATCTGTTGAACAGGACCAGGATGGAAATATCTTTTTATTTTGGATGAATGATCATTTGAAAGACCTGGATAAACAAAACAATTTGGCCATTTACAAAGACTTTGATCAATATTTAAAAAGAAAGCAATTGGAATTGCAAAATGATTGATTGATGTATTCCGGTTAAGCAGTAATAGAACAAGAAACCCTTTCTTTTAATTTGGGAATCGATTTTACAAACGGTAAGCTCTTTTTTTCAAATAGCCTTACCTTTGGCGAAAACCATTATATATGAAAAAAGCCTTATCCGTTCTGGCTGCTCTTCTTATTTTATTGAATACCACGAAAGCCCAGGATTCCGCATTTGTTATTAATGGGAGTTTGGAAAAGATTCACAGCGGAACGATCTTTTTGAACATTTATAAACAAAGCCAGACGTTTAAAGATTCGGCTTTTATTAAAGATGGCAAATTCACTTTTACCGGATTTGTTACTTCACCTTATTTTGCTTCGCTGACAATGCCCGAAAGGCCGAATGATTATTTTACATTTTATGTGGAACCGGGAAAAATGCAGATACTTGGCCGTGGGGATTCTTTGAAATTATTAACGGTAAAGGGTTCAGAAATAAATGCAGACGACAGGTTGTTGAAAGAAAGAATGAAACCCATTTCCAAATGGGAAGCTACTGACAGCAAACTTTATGAGCAAGCCTATAAAAATAAGAACAGGAAAGTAATGGACAGCCTCGACCAGGTTGACTTTGCCATTCTTGCTGCAAAAAGAAAAATCGTTTCTTCTTTTGTAAAAGAAAATCCAAAGTCAATGCGCGGCGCAATGGCGATTCTTGAAAATTATGCTTATTACGCAGATGCAAGTGAAGTGGCACCTGTCTATAATTCTTTGGATGAATCCGTAAAAAAATCACCAAAAGGAAAGGAAATAAAGAAAATGTTGGATACTTATAAGAAAGTAGCAATTGGTAAGCCTGCTCCTGATTTCACGCAAAAAACTCCTGGAGACAGTGATGTGAGCTTGTCTTCATTAAAAGGGCAATATGTTCTCATTGATTTTTGGGCCAGTTGGTGCGGTCCATGCCGCCGCGAAAATCCAAATGTGGTAAAGGCTTACAATAAATTTAAGGGTAAAGGATTTACGATTTTGGGCGTTTCTTACGACAATAAAAAAGACCGTTGGGTAAAAGCAATTGCTGATGACCATTTGGATTGGCACCAGGTTTCTGACCTGAAAGGCTGGAAAAATGCTACGTCTGATGAATACGGCATCAAGGCAATCCCATCAAACATTTTGGTTGATAAAAACGGGATCATCATTGCCAAAAATGTTTTTGGTGAGAAGCTGGTGCAGAAATTAAATGAAGTTTTAAACTGATGCAAAGGTATTCTTATTGAACAGTAACGAAACAGCAAGTCTACGTTAAAAAATAAATTTTAACGCCAAAACTGCAATTTGAAAGTCTTATAAATCAATAAGAAATTTTAGTTTTTTTGCACAGGCTTAAAATACGCTTGATCGCGTTAAAAATTTTCATATCAAACCCCTATCTTTGCGACCTTCTAAAAATTAAATCAAGTTATGAAACTGAAAGGTTTAGTGTGGTTTTTTGCCATTATGCTTATTCTCATTTCGCTGTATCAGCTTTCTTTTACATGGGTTGTGAACGGCCATGAGAATAGAATGAAGGAGAAGGCCATACAATATGTAAACCGGACTCATCCGGGTTTAACGGGTGATGCCAAGCAACAGCTTATCCAGACCACTTTTCATCATTACCTCGACAGTACAAGAGATGAAAAGATCTATCCACTCCTGGGAACCACTTATCAAAAATCTAAAGAAAACGAACTGAGCCTCGGCCTCGATTTGCAAGGTGGTATGGCAGTTACTTTGAACGTAAGTCTTGATGGATTATTAAAATCTTTGAGCAACAATCCGAAAGATCCGAGGTTATTAAAAGCACTGGCAACAGCCGACGCGCAGAAAGTAACAAGCCAGGAAGACTTTATCACTTTGTTCGGAAACGCTTTCAAACAACAAAACCCTGGCGTGAACCTTTCAAGCATTTTTGCAGGTGCCGGAAAAACGATCAAGATAACAGACAATGATCAATCCGTATTGGATCAGTTAGAAGCTACTGCAAAAACTGCTATCAAGCAAACTTATAATGTACTCTTAAAACGTATTGACCAGTTTGGTGTTGCTTCGCCTTCGATCAATTTGGATGAAAATAAAGGCATCATCAACGTTGAATTAGCCGGTGTTCAAAATGCGGAAAGAGTAAGAAATCTTTTGCAGGCTTCCGCTCACCTTCAATTTTGGGAAGTATATAATATTGGTGAGATCGGAAACAATATCAACGATGCTGACAAAGCGCTTGCCGACTACCTGAGTGGCGTGTCAGATACAACATTAAATCCAACACAATCAGCTGCTGATTCTGCTAAATTATTGGCTAATCAACATCCGTTGCAAAGTGTGATTCATTTCATTCCACCGCAACAAACTGCAAACGGCCAACAGCAATATTATGCCGCCATCGCTACTGTGGAAGCAAAAGATACTTCACTTGCCAATAAGTATCTTGATATGGATTTGGTGAGAAATAATTTTCCGCCCAACATTAAATTTCTTTATGGCATTGAACAAAAGAATGATAAGACCAACCAGAGATATTTTGAATTATATGCTATAAAAACCATTCCTGGAACGGATAAAGCTAAACTGGAAGGTGACGCGGTAGAAGATTCAAGAGCGGATTATGATGAACATGGAAGGCCGGCGATCAAAATGAATATGACGCCTACGGGAAGCCGTGTTTGGGCTAAATTGACAACGGATAATGTCGGCAAGCCAATCGCAATTGTGTTGGATGATATTGTTTACAGTGCGCCAAATGTGGATAACCCGATCACCGGTGGAAATTCAATAATCTCCGGAAACTTTACTGTTCAGCAGGCACAGGACCTTGCAAGCATTTTAAAAATTGGTAAGATAGACGCGCCTGCCAAAATAGTACAGGAACAAATTGTTGGTCCAACACTCGGACAGGCTGCGGTTCATGGTGGAATGATGGCATTCCTTATTTCATTCATCGTGATCTTCATATTAATGCTGGTTTATTACAACACTGCCGGTTGGATTGCTAACATTGCGTTGATCCTGAACCTTCTCTTCACGGTTGGTATTTTAAGCGCTTTAGGTGCCACATTAACTGCCGCCGGTATTGCGGGTTTGGTATTGACAATCGGTATGGCGGTAGATACGAACGTAATTATTTTTGAAAGAATTAAAGAAGAACTGGCGCGGGGAAAAAGTCACCAGGTGGCGGTGAGAGATGGTTACCGCCGATCTTATGCACCGGTTATTGATGCACACGTCACTGTATTCTTAACTGCTGCAATTTTGTTCTATTTTGGATTAGGACCTGTGCTTGGTTTTGCTACCACACAGATGTTGGGTATTACCCTTTCATTGTTCTGTGGTATTTTGATTTCAAGATTGGTTACTGATTTCTGGATGAACAAAGAAAGGCACTTTAATTACTTTACTGCTTTCTCAAAAAGAATTTTCCAACACGCGAGCTATAAATTTATTGAATACAGGAAAATCGCTTACGGAATTTCATTCGTTGTTTTAATCTTTGGAGTAGGCTCCTTTTTCAATGGTTTTGAAAAGGGCGTTGAATTCAAAGGTGGTAGAAGTTATACCGTTCAATTCGCACATAACGTAAATGTCGATGCGATCCGTAATCCATTGCACCAGGCATTTGATGGTGATTATCCAGTGATAAAAACCGTTGGGGATGAAAAGCATCTGGAGATCACTACTTCTTATTTGAAAGGTGTGAACAATGCAGACAGCGCGGTAGAAGCAAGGTTGTTCCAGGGATTAAAATCACAATTGCCTGCAAATCTTACCGAACGTGAATTTGCAAAGAATAATATCCAGGGACACCAGGTAGTGCAACCTGTTATCTCAAAAGATTTGGAACGGGGTGCTATTAAAGCGGTGATCTTTGCGATCATTGCCATCATCGTTTATATTTTCCTTCGTTTCCGCGACTGGCGGTATTCTGTCGGAACGATCATTGCGTTGTTGCACGACGTGTTTGTCGCTTTGGCTGTGTTCTCGTTCTTTAAGAACATTGTACCATTCCCATTGCAGATTGACCAGCACTTTATTGCGGCTATTCTTACGGTCGTCGGATTCTCGATGAACGATACGGTTATTGTGTTTGACAGGATACGTGAAGACAGTCACAACATGAAAGACGCTTCAAAAGAAACGATCATCAACCGCGCGATCAATGATACATTGAGCAGAACGATCATGACTTCTGTTACAGTATTCATTACATTGCTTGCCTTGTTTATTTTTGGTGGTGAAGTTACCCGTGGTTTCGCTTTCGCAATGTTGATCGGTGTTATCACCGGAACTTATTCTTCTATTTTTGTGGCTGCACCGATTTTGATTGAGTTTGCAAAGGATCGTCCTTTGGGAACAGCTCGTATCAAATCAGAAAAGAAGAAAGCGCCAAAAGCAAAGTTGGTTCAATCGAAATAAATTCTCTTTTAAAAGCTTTGAAACCGGTAATGAAAATTGCCGGTTTTTTTTGTGAGAAAAAAATCTGTTGAATTTATTCGTTTACTATCCAGGTAATGCCCGGAAAAAGATGACCTTTTTTATTCCTGCTTTTATTTCTTCAAGGAAGTATCACTTTTATTTGTCACAGAATCAGTGCCGGTATTGGTTGCAGGCATTCCAACTGTATTTGTTGTGTCAGGCATATTCCCATTTACATTCGGCACCGGTCCCTGGCTCTGGCTTTGATAATCAGCGCCACCCTGACCCTTATTTTGTTTGCAACCAAAATTCAAAAAAGAAATAAGAATTATTCCTGTGACTAAAATTGGCTTTTTCATATTTTAGGTTTTATATTTTTAAAAAGGTAATAAATTACCGTGCCGTTTTTTATAAAGAAATTGAAATTTCAGTAGCTTCAAATATTATTTTTTTTAAATCATTTCTCATGAAGCATTTAATTTTCTATTTGCTGATTTTTTTCTTATCGTCGTTTTCCACCATCGTTGCACAGGACCGTCTTACAGGAGAAACTTTTGCAACACGATCTGTGGTGATGGCTACTCATGGAATGGCTTGCACAAGTCATCCATTGGCGAGCGAAGCCGCGATTGATGTATTGAAAAAAGGCGGAACGGCAGTAGATGCAGCGATTGCTGCTAACGCGGTTTTAGGTGTTACTGATCCGGAAATGAACGGCATCGGTGGTGACCTTTTTGCCATTATGTATGATGCAAAAACAAAAAAATTATATGGATTGAATGCTTCCGGAAGATCGCCTTATGCGCTTACTCTTGAAATGCTAAAGAAGAATGGAGCACAACATATTCCTGCGACAGGGCCGCTTCCTGTTTCTGTGCCCGGGTGCGTTGACGGCTGGTACCAACTTCATGGAAAATTTGGAAAATTACCAATGACCCAAATTCTTTCCTACGCAATAAACTATGCCAGAAATGGATTTCCGGTAGCAGATGAAGCAGCTTTTGAATATAGTCAGTTAAATGATTTGTATGGAAATGATCCAAATGTGCGCAAGGTTTTTATGCCAAACGGATCGGCACCAAAGCGTGGGGACGTTTTTAAAAATCCTTTTCTTGCCAATTCATTGGAAAAAATTGCGAAAGGTGGAAGAGATGTTTTTTATAAAGGCGAAATAGCAAAAACGATCGATGCATTCATGAAAAAACGTGGCGGTTATTTGAGTTATAAAGATTTGGCTCATCATCATTCTGAATGGGTAGATCCCGTTTCAACTACCTATCGTGGTTACCGCGTTTGGGAGTTGCCGCCCAACGGACAAGGAATTACTGTTTTGGAAATGTTGAATATTTTGGAACATTTTGATTTCAGTAAAATTCAATTTGGCAGCGCCGAACATCTTCATCTTTTTACAGAAGCGAAAAGGCTGGCTTATGAAGACAGGGCAAAGTATTATACGGATCCTGATTTTGCAAAAATTCCTGTAGCGCAACTTATTTCAAAAAAATATGGAGATGAAAGAGCTAAATTGATTGATCCCAACAAAGCATTACCTGGGGTTTATGCTGGTGATGATAAAGCTTTGAATGGTGGTGAAACAGTTTATCTTACTGTTGCGGATGATGAAGGAAATATGGTTTCATTGATCCAAAGTAATTTCCAGGCTTTCGGTTCCGGTCTTGTTCCTGATAGTCTTGGGTTCTTCTTACAGGATCGGGGATATTTATTTTCTTTACGCGAAGGAGACAATAATGTGTATGCTCCGCACAAGCGTCCTTTCCATACGATCATTCCGGCGTTTGTTACCAAAGACGATAAACCTTATATGAGTTTTGGTGTAATGGGCGGAAGCTTTCAACCTGAGGGACAAGTAGAAGTTTTAATGAACATGATCGATTTTGGAATGAACATACAGGAAGCAGGAGATGCGCCGAGAATTGATCACGAAGGATCTTCAACACCAACGGGAGATACGGCAAAAGGTATCGGAACAATCTACCTTGAATCAGGATTTTCTGAAAAAACTATTCGTTCTCTTTTACAAATGGGATATAATGTTGCGGCAGGCACACCTGGAAATTTTGGTGGTTATCAATGCATCAAGTTTGATAAAAAACAACACGCTTATCATGGCGCTTCAGACCCGAGAAAAGATGGAATGGCGATTGGGTATTGATTACTGATTACTGCCTGGTTTCGTATTTGTACGTATCAGCGCCTGTTTAAAATTTAGAATTAACCTGGAAAAGAAACGCCGGTTAATGCTTCGCAAAGATCCAGTAATTTCTGCTGCGATTGAACATCATCAGCTTCAGGATTATGCCGCTGTGCCTTTTGATGAAAAAAATATTTTCCACTCACCTTTGCATTGTCATCATTGCTTACCGCAAGCCACGATTGCGTTTCAACCCCTTCCTGCAAATCGTCCGGTGCACCATGACCGCCCATTTTAGTTGGAACCCAGCCGGGATTTACAGCATTCGAATAAACACCTTCCCACTTTCTGGCGACAGCGAAAGCAAACATTAAAACATACAACTTCGAATCGGAATAGATCGTACCCGCATTGCCCGTTTTAAAATCTCCACTATTGAACCTACCGCTTAAATGCATTCCTGAGCTGAGATAGATGAGGCGGGCAGGTCTTTCCATTAGGGCGGTAAGAACATAAGGCGCTAATGTATTTACAGTCAGAATATCTTTTCGTGACGCTCGATTGATGCCCGCATTGTGAATTACTGCATCAAACTGACCTTTTTTATTCGCAGACTCCGCCAGTCTTTTCACTTCTTCAATGTTGGACAAATCACCTGTTAAAACACTTGCTGCCGCAGGGTTCTTTTTCATTGCGTCTTCTCCACGCTTGGCATTTCTTGCGTGTAGTACAACTTCATGTCCTTGGTTTAAAAGTAAAGTTGCTGTTAATTCGCCCAATCCATCTGCTGATCCGGTTATAAATATTCTGGCCATTTGCTGCAAAATTAAATGATCAAAATTTTTGTGCTGACAAAAGAACAACAAAAGTGAAGCCAGTCAATCATTCAAAAATGCAAGGTGGCAATTCCCTAATCAAGAAATACACTTAACTCTTTATTATATATTCTGTGTTGATTGCGGAAACCGGTTTTAGTAAACAAACAAATTCTTTGCTTTTTTATTTTCAGGGAATTAATTTTCGTTTATGATATACCGTTATATAATAAAAAATCTTTGCCAAATAAGAAATGGCATTGGTTTGGGCATATCATGAATTGAATATTAAATATTTTTGGTTTCCAAAGCATCGATCTTTCCCCGTATCACATTTTTTTCTGCCGAAGTTTTTGCTAAAGAGAAGGCTTTTTCCAAATTCGGTTTTACCTGTGTTTTATCAATTCCCTTGTATAACTCTGCCAATAGCAAAAAATAAAAATGACTTTTATCCAACTGTAGTTTTTTAGCTTCTGCCAATGCTTCTTTTTTACTGCCGGCTTTTGAGAGTGCAAAAGTGCGATTGAGAGCAGCGGCCGGAGAATATTCTATTTGTAATAAATAATTGTACAATTGAAGGATACTTTCCCATTTTTCCCGGCTATTCTCTTTAATCGTGTGCCAATAAGCAATGCTTGCTTCAATAATATATTTAGAAGAGACCTTCCAAGTGGTGGCTCTTTGCAGATAATAATTTCCTTTTTGGATCAGTGCCTGGTCCCAAAGAGATTCATCCTGTTCATCATAAAGGATTAGTTCGCCATTTTTATCCTGACGGGCTTCAATTCGCGAAGCATGAAAACACATCAAAGCCATTAATGCGTTTGTTGAATGAGTATTGGTCTGTTGATTTTGAAGCAACAGGATATTTAATTTCATCGCTTCCAGGCAAAGTTCTTTGCGAATAACAGTATCTTTCCTTTCTGAATAATAGCCTTCACTGAAAAGAAGATAAATGGTTCTCAGAACCGTTTGAAGCCGATTGTCTATTTCTTCTTTTGTTGGGAAAGAAATCGCTACTTTCTCATTTCTTAATTTTTCCCTGGCCCTGTAAATCCTTTTGGTGACCGTTTCTTTATTGCTCAGGAAAGCATCTGCAATTTCATCAATGCCAAAACCGCAAAGGATTCGAAGAGCGAGACTAATTTGCGCTTCAACAGGAATTGAAGGATGGCAAATGGCAAACAACATTTGCAATTGACTGTCGGTTATATTTTTTTCGGATAGATCAATTTCCTGTTCTTCTTCGGCTAACGGTGAGGGATAACCTAAATTAATCCGGATCTTTTCTGTAAATATTTGATGATGTTTAAGGTGGTTTTTAGCTTTGTTTTTAGCAACTGTATAAAGCCACGCAGCGGGATTTTCAGGTATTCCTTTATAAGGCCATGATTCGATTGCGGCCAAAAAAGTTTCGCTCGCTATGTCTTCCGCAACCTGTAAATTTTCAAAACCAAATGTTTTGGAAAGTACAGCCGTTATACGGCTGTACTCAGTTCTGAACAAATGCGGTATCAGTTGAGGCGATTCCATAAAAGGAATTTCAATGAGTTATGAGTTCACGCACTTCCACCGTGTTTCCTTCACCTCCAAGTATCGGGCTTCCTTTTGCAAACTCAGCTGCTTCCTCTGCATTTTCTGCTTTTACTACAATAAATCCGCTCAGTGTTTCTTTTATTTCACCAAAAGGGCCATTAGTAACCAGTTTATCGTGGTGGACAACTTTAGCATCATCGAATAATAAACCGGTGCCGCTTACAAATTTGTTTTGCGCGGCGATGCTTCCGACCCAATCCATGTGCTGTTTCATCCATTGTTGCATTTGTTCGGGTGAAACTTTGCCGGTCATGTTTTCATGCCGGAAGATCAATGCAAATTCTTTCATCTTTAAAAGTTTTAATAGTTAAAAAAGTGGTTTTGATACTTTAATAACAACCGGCTTTTCCAAAAATGGACATTGAAATTATATTATTTAAAATTGAATTTAGCATTTATATAAGTACGTGCAGTGAACGCACAATTTCAACGAAATTTTTTTTAAGTATCTATTTATGAAAAAGAAAACTTTACTAAAATCAGGATTTTTCAGTTAACCAAATTAAAACATATTGCAGTATTTTGAAGCGACGGTTCATTTTGGCATATTCCTTGAATTTTTAAAGGGAAAAAACATAAACTATGAAAAAAATCCTAATGCTATTCCTGATCGGCGGTTCAGTGTTAACTGCCTCAGCACAAACAGACCAGACAAACGGTTCAATGAACAATTCAACCAACGGTACGACAACAACACCGACGACAAGTCCGACAGTGCCTTCAACAAATCAAACGACCGCACCGTCCACAACCACAGCGCCTACAACTTCCACGTCAACACCGGATAACAATGCAAGTGTTCAACAGCAACATGATTACTATTTCTATCCTTCTCAAAATGTGTATTACGACAAGACTTCTGGTGATTATTGGTACAAGGAAACTCCGACATCCACAACATGGACTGAAACAACAACTTTGCCTTCATCCATTACTGTTACCAATGAACAGAGTTATCCTATCCACACAAAAGGAGACCAACCATGGAAGAATAACACAGCTGACCTGAAAAAATATAAAGTAAAAGGAAACGGAACAGTAAAGATGAAAACAGATAAAGACAAGAAGTGATGAGAGTGTGTTATGATGGACAAATGTTGAAAAAAACCGCGAATATTCTTCGCGGTTTTTTTGTGCATTTGTGTACTACATTTTTGGAAGAATTGATGAAAAAAAGAAACATTTTTGTAATAAGTCACAATAGGAAAATAGACAGAGTCTTGTTGAGAGACAAGTGACAACCGAGGACCGACCACAGACAACCGATAACCGCCTGCCAGTTTCTTTGCGTGAAGATAACACAATGAAGAAAAAAATTGCTCTTTTTGTTTGAGCACTGTAAAATAAAACAGGCGGAATATTTATTTTTCGCAATAAATATTTACTTTCAGCTTTTTATAACGTTTTGCATTCACTTAATCTTCAATATTAACGAATCAATGAAAAATTACATTCGCATGTTTTCGCTGCTGATCAGCGTCACGGTTTTATTTTTTTTCGGTTGCTCCAACAAAAGGTCGGGACAGCCTAAATTACTCGTATTTACCAAAACAACAGGATTTCACCACGCTTCCATCCCTGATGGCGTAAAAGCCATTATGAAACTCGGGCAGGAAAATAATTTTGCTGTTGATACCACTTCCGATGCTTCCATCTTTAATGAAGATTCTTTGAAGCAATATGCAGCTGTGGTGTTTTTGAGCACAACCGACAACAAGGATATCCTGATGAACAATTATGAGGAAAACGCTTTTCAAAGATATATTGAAGCAGGAGGCGGATTTGTAGGTGTTCATGCAGCTACTGATGCCGGCTATCATTGGGGTTGGTACCAACGCCTTGTTGGTGCAACTTTCAATGGCCATCCTGAACAACAAACTGCAACACTTCATGTGGTTGACAAGGATAATATTTCCACGAAAGGACTTCCTGATCCATGGGTGAGAAAAGATGAATGGTATAATTTTAAGAATATTGACAGTGGCTTACATGTTTTGCTTACCATCGACGAAAAAAGTTATAAAGGAGGCACCAATGGCGACAACCACCCAATGGCGTGGTATCATGATTTTGATGGAGGCAGGGCCTGGTACACGGAACTTGGTCACACTTCTGAATCCTATACAGAACCGAATTTCCTGAAACATCTTTTGGGAGGAATTAAATATGCAATGGGCAATAATGAAAGGCTCGATTATGCAAAAGTGAAAACGCCAAAGATCCCAGCTGCTGACCGATTTACGAAAACTGATTTGGTTACAGGCGCATTTTTTGAACCCACGGAAATGACCATTCTTCCAAATCTCGACATACTCATTGCGCAGCGGAGAGGCGAAATAATGAAATACGACCATACTACCCATTCTGTGAAGCAGGTAGGTTATCTTGATGTTTATTGGCATACATTACATACGCCGGGAGTAAATGCTGAAGACGGTCTTCTCGGGCTTCAGAAAGATCCGGATTTTGCAAAAAATCATTACGTTTATATTTATTATAGTCCTGCCGACACTTCTGTAAACCGGTTGTCGCGTTTCACTTTCACAAACGATTCTATCGATCCAAAATCGGAAAAAATAATTCTTCAACTTCATACAATGCGCGAAATCTGCTGTCATACAGGCGGCTCAATCGCTTTTGGTAAAGATCACCAGTTGTTCCTTTCAACAGGAGATAATACCACACCTTTTGATGAACCGGGAAAGGGCTTCAACACTCATGGTTATGCGCCATTGGATGATCGGCCGGGATTCCAGCATTATGATGACAGGCGTAGTGCGGGAAACACAAATGACTTGCGTGGAAAGATTCTTCGCATCATCATTAACCCGGATGGCAGTTATTCAATTCCTGAAGGAAACCTTTTCCCGAAAGGAGAAGACAGTACCCGCCCTGAAATTTATGTAATGGGCGATCGCAATCCTTATCGTATTTCTGTAGATCAAAAAACGGGTTATTTGTATTGGGGCGAAGTAGGGCCCGACGCAAACAATGATAGTCTCGATACCCGCGGCCCACGTGGTTATGATGAATTTAACCAGGCAAGGAAAGCAGGATTTTTTGGATGGCCATATGTTATTGCAAATAATATTCCTTACCATGAATATGATTATGCAACAGGAAAATCAGGACCTGCTTTCGATCCAAATGCACCTGTAAATAATAGCCGAAACAATACAGGAAAGAAAATTTTGCCTCCGGCAAACCCTGCTTATATCTGGTATCCTTACGGGGAATCTACAGATTTCCCCCAGTTGGGAAGTGGTGGCCGTTGTGCAATGGGCGGACCTGTTTATTACACGGATATGTATCCGGATTCAACAAGATACCCCGATTATTACAATGGCAAATTGTTTATTTATGATTGGATCCGCAATTGGATAAAAGTGGTAACAATGAAACCAAATGGTGATTTCGACAACATGGAGCCGTTCATGGCTGATGCCAAATTCAACAACATAAGTGACATGGAAGTCGGTCCTGATGGACGAATTTATGTGCTCGAATATGGAACCGGCTGGTTTGCAAAAAATGATAATTCCGGTCTTGCAAGATTGGATTTCAACAGTGGTAACAGGGCACCCGAAGTGAATTCTGTTTCAGTTGATAAAACTTCAGGTGATCTTCCTCTTACCATCACCGCAACCGTTGATGCAAAAGATCCCGATAATGATCCGGTTACTTATACATGGCACATCGGCAACCAGGTGACCAAAGAAACAAAAGAACCTAAGTTGACTTACACCATCCATAAAATAGGAGATTATCCTGTTTCGGTAGAAGTGACTGACGACAAGAAGGCATCTTCATCAAGCAATCCTGTTGATGTTTATGCGGGCAATGCTGCACCAACAGTAAATATCCAAATTCAGGGTAACCAATCATTTTATTTCCCCGGAACACCGGTAAAATATAATGTGCAAATCCAGGATAAAGATGATACGTCAAGAGATTTAAACAATCTTGTAGTTTCTGCTGATTATTCTGATGAAGTAGATGGTGCAGGAAAAACGCAGGGAAGCTTGATAAGCCAGCAGCTGGCAGGTAAGAACCTGATGCTTTCGCTTGATTGCAAGGGATGTCACAAAGTGGATACAAAGTCCGTGGGGCCTGCGTTTATTGATGTTTCAAAACGTTATCAAAAAACACCGGGTGCTACGGCTACTCTTGCACAAAAAATTATTCATGGTGGAAGTGGCAATTGGGGCCAGGTGGCTATGGCGGCTCATCCTAATTTGAAAGAAAGTGATGCAAAACAAATAGTGAATTGGATCTTATCATTGGCTAATACCAATCAAAAAATCAAATCTTTGCCGCAGAGTGGCTCGGTTGATGCAACACTTCACAATCCAGTGAAACCGAAAGGTGTGCTCTCAATTTTCGCAGCGTATACTGATAAAGGTGGTGCAGGAATTCGTCCATTGATGGGAAGCAATTCTGTGGAGTTGAAAAATTCAACAATGACCTTCGACAATGTAACGGCGATGGAAGGCTTCAGCAAAGTGACTTTTGGTGGAAGAACGTTTGTGATCATCCCGGCTAACACTGGTTGGTTCCGGATCGATTCGATCGATCTTTCAGGCATATCAAAAGCAGCATTAACGATGGGTTGGCAAAAGCCACCTGTAGCTCCTTATGACTTTGAATTGCACCTTGATAGTCCGACTGGACCAAAGATTGGCTCTTTCACTTTCGCAGGAAAAACCGGCAAAGGAAAAGATGATGGCAAGCCACAGTTTGCCGTTCTTAATTCATCCTTAACTCCGGTGACTGATGGAAAAATGCACAATGTTTATGTTGTGAGCAAATCAAAAGATCCTTCGGTAGGAGGCACGGCAGCATTGGCTTCGTTGCAATTCTTTTTGAAATAGATTCAAAAGGTGAATATTTAAGAGCCCCGAATTTCGCGGCTCTTTTTTTTTTTAATTTTATTAGAAAATGCAACGATTTTATTCAACCTATTGTCAGTATTAAGTGTTCAAATACTTTGCGATATTATCCTTCTTTCTGATCTTTTTTATTTCGTGTAAATAAGAAAAGAAATTATATCGAAATGAAGCGGTTATAACCGGAGTTGACAAACGCGATTGTGCGTGCACAGCTTCATGTCCATGTGCCTGTGGAAATCTGCAATTTCATTTCACTGATACAACTTATCAGGAAAATATTCCACTAGATAATCCTTCAATTTTTAAGCTGCCAACTAACGTATCTTTCCCGGTTTATGTTGATGTGAACTGGATCAATACAACTCGTTGCGGAACATTTGCCATTACCATTACCGATTATAAAAGGCTTTGACAGGATCCAGTAAACCAACAATTAAAAGTGATTTTATTTTGGCTTATTCTTTTTTTCTCCTGTACTCTAAATCATATTGCGTTGCCCAGGTAACGCCATTGTCTTTTGAAATTTGCGAAAACTGCCGCACCTTATTCGGTTCAAGACTAAAGAAAGTTAGCCTAAGGATCGCCATTGTATCTGGAGCAAACTGATATGGTTTCGTTTCAAATACCATTTTATTACCCTCGAGCTTTCCTTTTGCATAATGTATGTTTCCACCCATATTGTCAGTCCAGTTTTGTTGCCATTGTTTTTCTTTTGAATTATAGGTGTTGAAACTTTTTCCTTTGTAAATAAAACCGTTGGGCAAGGTGAGGCTTGACCATTCTTCAAGAATTACACAACTGTCCAAAATCAAACTGATCTTACTATCGCCGGATTTTTGGCCTTTCATATTGTAAGCATCCCATTCACCAATCCAAAAATCAAATTGCCGGTATGCTTCATCAGTAAGGCATGGACTTTTAGGTGGAAGTTTTTGGGAAAAGGATGAGGTAAAAAAGGAGAGGGGCAGAAGGAAGGTCAGAATGAATCGCATAAAAATCGTTTTAATCTTTAAATTAAATTCTCTTTTTATAAATATCGATTCTCTTTTATATGAATGGTGAAAACTGAAGGCCGGAAGGGAATTGGTTTCGAACAATAAAATAAAAAAAGGCTGCAAGAATTGCAGCCGGAAAATAACGGTAATGGACAGACGAAAGAATTTATTGTTTATATGCAATAGCTGCGCTGGTTGGTCCTGCAAGCGTTAGAAGTTCGGTCCTTTTAAAACCAACTGCCTTAGCCCATTTTTCTAAATCATTCATCGTATAATCAAACGCATCTCCGTTCTCAATTAACATATTCAGGCTCATCAGCAGACCAAAAGTATTTTGATTTCTGTTATTATCAATAATATTTTCAATCGCCATAAAGGCGCCGTTGGAGGGAAGTGTATCATACACTTTTTTCATCAAATTTATCTTGCTTTCTTCGTTTAATCCATGGAGAATGTTTCCCATAGTAATTAGATCAGCAGAAGGCAGCGGATCCTCAAGAAAGTTGCCGCTCTCCACTTTTATCCGGTCACTTAAATTATGCTTTTCGATCTTCTTTTTTGCAACGGGTGCCACCGGTGGCAAGTCGTAAGTGATAAATGAAACTGTAGGATGTTGACTAGCTACAATACATGAAAGCAATCCATCGGCACCACCAATATCCGCCATACTGTTGAATTTGCCGAAATCAAATTTTTTAGCAAGCATCCTGAAATTTCCCATTTGAATTCCTGACATTGCCTCTACAAATTCACTCAATTTTTCAGGGTCTTTGTAAAGGTCATTAAAGAACTGCATCTCTGAACCTCCCCGTGATTCATTTTGTGCTTCACCAGTTTTAAGTGCTTCGTCAAGTAATCCCCAAAATTTGTACAAGCGGGAATTTGACATTTTAAAAATACCACCTATGTAGGTTGGTTTTTTTTCATCAAGAAACATTTCTGTATCCGGACTATCCGTATAAGTCGCATTGTCAAGCAGGCCTTCCCGCCGAAGCATTCCCATTGAAACCAATGCATCGAGCCAATCATAAACATGACGGTCTGTTGTTTTTAATTGTAATGCTTCTTTAATTTCTTTCATCTTTTTTGCTTGCCCTGCCAACAGGCTGAAAAGTCCAAATTGAGTGGCGGTTAGCAAAGTTTTTGATGCCCAATAACCCATTCCGATTTGCATGATTTTAGAAGGATCAGGTTGAGTCTCATGAGATTGTTGTTCCATTTTTGCAGATGTTTATTTAAGAATAAAATAAAAGAAGAGAACGGATCTTTGGGGGTGATTTTGCAAGGGGAGAGCTTAATTCGAAAATAAATATAGTTGTTTTTATTTGATTACTACCTGATCAGGGTGACAAAACCTTTAATCTCCGTTTCTTTATTTTCTTTTTTTCCTTTTATTACATAAACGTAAACTCCTGAAGCACTTTCTCTGCCTCTATAATTTCCATCCCATTCGCCATACCTGTTGTTGGTAAAAAAGACAAGGTTGCCCCAACGGTCATAAATTGAAAAACTTTCCATTTCTATTTTTACTCCTGCCGGTATCCGGAAAAGATCATTTTTGCCATCCGCGTTTGGTGTGAATGCATTGGGAATAAACACACTGCAATTTTGAGCATGAACATTCACGGTAAATCTCCTTGAACATCCATTTGCAGATGTAGCATTAATTCTGTAGATGCCGGGAGCATAAACTTGCACAAAGGATGTGTTTATTCCATTCCAATTGTAACTGACGCCCCCAATAGCAGGGGCAAGCATCAGGCTGTCACCGGTACAAATCGAAGTGTCAGGAGCAATCCTTAGCTGTTGAAGCAAGTTGTCGCTCACTAAATAAGTTTCAGAAATAAAACAGGTATCCGGTGTTGAGATCAAAACATTGTAATTACCGTTTGCCTCTTCAGCAGGAAGATGATAGGTGTTTGAGGTGCCTCCGTTGATGGCAATGCTGTCTTTATACCATTGATAGGAAGCATTTGAATAAAATGGAACAAATAGAACTGAATCTCTGTCACACGGATTTTCATTCTTGCTTGAAATATACTGAAAATGAAAATCAGGCGTGGGAAGTAAATGAATATCGTCCAGGTCATAAACATAGAAATCAAGATAGCTGGTGCTGTCTGCGAGATTATCAAGAATATCCGGTAGAACTGAACAATCAGGACCAATTGCTACGACATTTATATCTGAAGGAACTTTAAAGTTAATTTTGCCCTGTATCCATTTTCCCTTACTCCGAAGTGTAGTTTTTCCAAGTAAGACCCATCCTGTGAAATTCGTAGGGCAACCATTGCTTGCTGCATTGACAGGCCCAAAGGGTACGGCATTGCAATCTTTATTGCCAAATATCGCTAAAGTAAAAGGTTCTGTTTTGAACTTAAAATTTTTATCATCATTCGATTGAAATCTCCCGGCACGGAAACTTAAAGTGTAAGAAATGGGTGGTATTAATGGCTGCTGCAGGCATTGACTGATATAAACCTTAGCAATGTCTTTGTCTTTTAGATCCGGCTTCCGGTAAACATATTGTCTTATTGAGATAAATCCATTTCCATCGGGTAACGGGAGTCGTGGTGGCATATAAAGCATCACCTGTGCAGAATCGTAGGCGCAGCGAAAATTGTGATAATATTCCGCAACATTGCCACTTGTGTAATTGGCATATTGCCAGAAATCTGCAATATCAAAATCATTATTGTATGAATAGGTGGGGCAGCTTTTAAAATCTTCGAATGATCCGTTTTGTAATAAATTTCCTTTTACGTTAAAGTGGCACTGACAATCCGGATCTTGTAAATCGATCAGTCCATCACCATCATCGTCTTTGCCATTGTTGCATATTTCCTGGGAAAAGCCTGCAAAGCTTTGAATCAACAATAACATTAAGAGAAAATTTCTACAACCTTTCATCAGAAAAGGAATAAGATGACAGCTTATAAAGGTAGAAAGATTCCTGTTGCTACATGACGCAGCTTGGTAAAATAAAAATGAGACTTTATTTTTTATTTACTGTCCCCGGCGATCCATACCTCACTATTTTCGAAACAATTTATCGATATGTCTTTTTAGCAAAAATAGCTGCAGAAGCAACATTATAGATGCTGCTATCAGTACGTTTGCCGTTAGCGGCGAGATGTTCAATCCTGAAAATGGCTTTAAAAACTGGACGAAATGAACAGCCGATAAATCGAAATATTTATTGAGCGGAACTATTTGCTGGTTAAGGATGAGGAACACCGATAGTGCAATAAAGGCAAGCAGAATTATGAACCAGCCTCGTTTGGAAATGAGCGGTTTGTACACCAATGATGATTTGGCTTTTGACGCTAGCACGGCTGACATAACCGCACTGGTAAAATCACGAGAAGGACGCTCGATAGGGTTTGATGCCATCATATCGCCGACCAGTTTCTCAATATTTTTGTCTTCTTTATTTTTCATATTGATCAATAATTTCGGGTTCAAGATTGTTTCTTAAAATACCGGCCAATTTCTTCCTGCTCCTGAATAATTTAATTTTTATATTGTTTTCGTTTGTCCCCATCACAGTTGCAATTTCCTTTAATGATTGTTCATTAAAATAGTAAAGCGTCAATAAAAAACTTTCATCAGCCGGCAACTGGTCAAGACATTTTTTGATCATTTTTTTTCGCTCTGTTTCTTCTATCGAATCAACTACATTCATCAATGATCTAACCTGGTGTTCAGTAAACTCATTTATTTCCACCACCATATTTTTTTTCTTATACTTTTTCAGACGGTCAAGACAATTATTGTAAGTGATCTTATAAATCCATGTTGAAAATTTTGATTCGCCCTTGAACTTGTTCAATGAGCGGAATATCTTTACAAAGGTGTCTTGAGCGCACTCTTCAGCTTCTTCACGATTCTGCAGCATTTTCAAAGATAAAGTAAATACCATGTCCTTATAACGGTCGACTAGCTTGGCAAACGCGTTGGTATCGCCTTCGATTACCAGGTTGATATAATCTTGATCGTTTAATTCCATTGATACCCATTTTGACGATTTCTATATGCAACTGGTTACAATTATTTTTTTTGATCAAGCTGTAACCGGTTTTGATAATCCGTCGTCATAGCTCATGAAACCAATTAAAATTAATACTTTAAAACAATCGTTATGAACATTCTTATTCCCATCGTCCTGTTTTTGGTGATATTCGGGATTTTCTACCTGTACTATTCTACCCGCAACAGGGAACGGCTTGCATTAATAGATAAAGGCGTGGATGCCGGTATTTTTATGCGTGGTAAGACCAGCTCAGGAATTGGCAAATTCATCATATTGAATTTAGCGCTTTTGTTTATGGGTATAGGCATTGGCGTTTTTATCGCGCTGATATTATCCACTTATACTTCATTAAACAGTGATGCGATTTATCCGGCCACCATTTTTACCATGGCAGGATTTGGATTATTTGTCGGATTCAATATGACCAAGAAAATGGAGAAAGAGTAATAGAAAAGCTCTGGTATCTCCCATTAAAAACAGGTATTTCGGTACCTGTTTTTTTGTGTTTAATTGTTATTGTTTAATTGTTATATGGCTATATTGTTAAATTGTTGATGTGGCGTTTTTTTTCAGAGGTATAGAATTACTCTTCATTGAATTAGCAGTTGTCTTCATAATTGAACAATAAAACAATATAACCATAATCATGATCTTTACCCCAAATTCAACTTAACTTTCTTTCCTGTTCTGCATGCTTCATAAATGGCGTCTATGATCGTCAGATCTTTTAAAGCTTCTTCACCATCTACCGGTACTTCAGGCTTTTTGTTGCGCAAAATTATGTCGGCCATCTCATCCATCTGCACGGTTTGATGTGTCACGTCAGGAGCAACGACATCGCCTTTATTGGTGATACCACGGATAGGGCCATAGTTAGTAGATGGATACATTTGTGCAAAACCTTCTGTTCCATCAAGAAAAAAACGATCAAGGTAATTTAAACTATATGTTGAAAGACAGGAAGCAACAGCTCCTCCCGGAAATCCCATTTGAAACTGGATGGTTTCATCAATCCCTTCTTTAAATTTTTGCGGATCATTTTTTGTTTCCTGCGCTGTAACCCAAACAGGATCTTCACCTATCATATAACGGGCACCGTTAACCGAATAAATACCAATGTCCATCATTGCGCCACCTCCTGAAAGTTCTTTGTTCAAGCGCCATTGTGTAGGATCGCCGATTGTAAAACCACTCAATCCCTGGAAGAAAAGTGGCTTACCAAATTCACCTGCTTTTCTCATATGTATTATTTCAAGTGTGTGCGGTTCAAAATGCATACGGTATCCAACCAATAATTTTACACCTGCTTTTTTGCACGCATCAATCATTTCTTGGGCTTTTTGTGCGTTTACTGTCATTGGCTTTTCACAAATCACATGTTTTCCTGCTTTTGCTACGCGGATCACTTCATCATGATGCAATCCATTAGGCGTGATTACATATACCGCATCAATGTCAGGATTGTTTTTTACTTCATCAAAATTGGAATAGTTGTAACAATTTTTTTCAGGGATATTGTACTTGCTTTGCCACATTTTTATTTTAGAAGGTGTACCGCTAATAACCCCAACCAGCTTTGCTTTTGTACAACTCTGCATAGCTTCGGCTACGCGTGTACCATAACTTCCTAATCCCATGATGGCTACTCTTAGCATTTGTGTTTCGTTTTTTTGATGAGCAATTGAAGCTGCTGCAACCGCCTTTTTAATAAAAGGAAAAGCGATGGAAGCAGCAGTAATTTTTTCTAAAAAATCGCGTCGCGAATTCATAATGGTTTTTGTGAATAAATTTAAGTGAATTATTTTTTTCGCATTCATTTTCGTGGTGCGGAATTACACCAGTAAAAAAATCTTTTCTTAATAAGGATAATCCGACACGAAGTACGGTTTATTACTTCCTTTTATTAAGATTTATGCCGTATAATTCCGCTACTGAACAGTGAAATCCACATCAATTTTTTTCTTTTTTTATTTCCTTTTAAAAAGATATTAACATGGGCAATTTAAGCGCCTGCTGTTCGTTGATAAAAAACACGAGACCTCTTTGGAACTCAGAAATATAACGACGTAACCTATGATGAAAACCACCGGATCATGAAACAAAAGAAAGAGAAAACAACCATTCTGTTTGTCAACAAAAATCCGCAGGCATTCAAACCAATGCAAGTGTCAGAATCATTGATACTTCATTGGCGAAAATATATTGCTGCGGTTGTCTTTGCTTTCATTGGACTTATTGCTGCTGTTGTTTACTTGCTTTCACTGCAAAATGATCAGCTCTTAAAACAATCTGCGCTTTCGAACAAAATTCATGAAATGCACAAAGTCATTTCCCAGGTTGATACGAGTGCCATCAAAGAAAGGTTTACCAAAATTGATACTGAACTTTCTGACATTAATCATTTTCTGAAAGCCCGTGGAATTAAACCAGCGGTGAAACCTGATGAAGGAGGCGAGGCGGATGATGATGTTTTATCAGATGACGAGATCACTTCTTTTTATGTAAAATATCTTGACCGCATTGGTTATGACTTTTCGCACACACCGCTTGGAATGCCTTATCATGGAAGGATCACTTCAACTTTCGGACACCGCGAAAATCCATTTGGAGGAAATAATGTAGAAACCCACAAAGGACTTGATATCAGCGGACCACTTGGATCACCGGTAAAAGCAATGGCAGAAGGAACGGTAGAGTTTGCCGGCAGAAGAGGTGGCTTTGGAAATTGTATTATGCTGAAACATGCCAATGGATTTGAAACACTTTACGGGCACCTTTCAAAAATTTTGGTGAAAGTTGGTGATAAGATTGACATCGGCGAAACCATTGGCAGGATCGGATCTACCGGCCGTTCAACCGGGCCGCATCTTCATTATGAAATTCACAAAAACGGGCAACAAATAAATCCTCAATCATTCTTAACACTTAATTAGTATGTTTAAAAAAAGTAAAGACCTGCAACCCGTGGAAATTGACCAGCAGGAAATTTCCACCATCATTGGTGAAGGATATACATTCACCGGTGAAATCCGTGGCGCTTCGGTTATAAGGATCGAAGGCACTGTTCTTGGTAATATCAATGTTGAAGGAGGCGTGATTTTGGGCGAAAAAGGAAAGATCCAGGGAGACATTGAAACACGTTCAGCGATCATTTACGGAACGATAACCGGCAATGTAAAAACAGTTCAGCTGGAAATCAAAAAAACCGGGGTGGTAAATGGTGATATCACTACTGATACGCTGGAAATAGAACTCGGCGCTCAGTACAATGGAAAATTAGACATGAGGCGCACCCAACCTGTGCAGGTGAAAGAACCGGTGGTTGAAGAAGAACCTTCCAAGAAAGCTTCCTGATCCCAACCTTTCAGTAAAGCAATAAATAATGCTGATTTATTTTTAGTAAATCAGATGGCTTTCTTTTGCACATCCTCTGCCGAATTATTAATGACGATCGTTGTTTTTGAGATCGCATTTCCTCCTCCGCGATCAACACTTTTTATCTTTTCTCTTGCTATTGCTACAGGATCCCCAAAAATGTAAAAAAGTTTTTTCCTGAAACTTTTGGTTGACTTTATATCTTTCCACATGTCGATGTATTCATGAAAATTGAGCACAAGCGGATTGGCTTTCTCTTCAATGTTGTGCGTAATTCCATAAACCGCCTGTTCCTCTTCAGGCTGGTAAGTACCAAACATCCTGTCCCAAAAAATAAACGTAGCTCCAAAATTTTTATTGATGTACTTATCCTGCGCACCGTGATGAACACGATGATTTGAAGGTGTGGCAAAAATATATTCTACCACGGGATGTATTTTCCTGATGTATTCGGTATGTACCCAGAACTGGAACAGAACGGCAATCTGGCTCGTAACAAAAAAAATAACGGGATGAAACCCGATCAAAGCTACGGGCAGGAAAAAAATGATCTTTAAATTTTGCACCCAGCTCAACCTGAATGAAACAGTTAGGTTGTAATTTTCACTGCTGTGATGAACCACATGTGTAGCCCACCAGAAGCGCTGACTGTGAGAAATACGATGTGCCCAATAACTGCAAAAATCAAATATCAGGTAACACGGAACGAAGGTCCACCAGGCAAGGGGAAAACGCCAGGGAATCCAATTATATAAAAGAACAATGAGATAAAAGATGGAAAGCTTGAGAAAAAAATTGATGATTACATTACCCACTCCGACAGTGATTGATCCAATTGTATCTTTCTTTTCATATAAATGCCGGTTTTCCTTCCAGGAGAGAAACCATTCGAGTAAAACGAAAAAAAACATCGCGGGTGCGGCCCAGATTATAATGTTTGGTGTGCTTTGTTCTACCTGGTGCACTGAATGAAAAGGGATTTTTGGTGCTCCGAAGAAGGTGTGTAGAAAAAAGTGTTGTAACATAGAGCCTGTACATTTTTATGATTTTTTAATACAAGCTCTATTTTCATGCCAAAGCAGGAGTTATAATTTACGTGTATGCATCACTGTTATATGCGAAATGTAGAGAAAATTGAATGATGTTTGAATAAATTTTTCTCTTTTGCCTTTGTGTTATGCAGTAAACCAACAAAAAATTCGATTTTCTTTTTGGGAGGTCGAAAGATCAAAAGCCCCAGCTCTTCATAATTTTCAGGTCTGCCGCCACTGCATCAAGCGGCGTTTGATCCTGGTAGGATTCCTGTTCAATTATAAAATATTTTGTGCCGGTTTTGCGCGCATAGTCAACGATCTCTTTTACCGGTATCACACCTTTGGTAAGCAAGCAACTTTCGTATTGATTTCCGTTTTGAGTAGCATTATCTTTTTTGATTTCATCTTTTACGTGCATCAGGTGAAAACGTCCACGGTATTTTTTTAAGAAATCCATCGCTCTTCCTCCGGGCTCATACATGTTGCCTATGTCTATTTGCTGTGCGACAAGATTTTTGTCTGTGGATTGTAACAGAAGATCATAAAGAATTGTGTTGTCCAGGCTGTGATTGAATTCATAACTTTCGTTGTGAAAGGCAAACTGAATCCCTGCCTTTTTACACAATTCACCGGTTTTGTTGAACATATCCATGTAATGCCTGAAGTCGTTCATATTTTGACACAGGCTTTCATCAACTCCCGGGCTTATCACATATTTCATCCCAACAGCAGCTGCATCATCAATGGTTTTTTTCCAGGTATCTGTAAAATCATTGGTCGAATTATTCCATTGGTGCGCTCCCAGGAAACTATGGCCGCTGTCCATTTTCAGGTTGTTGTCGTTCAGTATTTTTTTAAAATCTGGAATGGAATATCCGTAAAATTTTCCGTTTTGATATCCGGCATGTTCTACATATTTATAACCCATTTGCGCCAGCTTTTTCAGTGTACCAGCGGGATCTGTTTTCATGTCGTCTCTTACACTGTAAAGCTGAACCCCTAAAATATCCGGCGGAACTTTATTGGTTAATGCTGAAGGAATAAATGAAAGTCCTGCGATTGTGAGGCTGCTGTTTTTTATGAATTTGCGGCGTGAGATGTTCATATCAATGGTTTTACGTTTGAAAATGGTTTCTAAAAATACTAAATAAATTTTTCTTTTAGTACAAATTCAAATGAGCCGGTGAAGCAACAAAAAACACAGATTTTTTTCCTTGGCGATTTACAATATTCCCAGCAAATCCCACATCTTATGGCGAACGTCATTACCGCTGCCGTCGTAATTATTAATGACGAAAGAAAAAGTGTAATCGTTATTGTTCTTGCCTTTAATGTAACCGGTATAAGAAATCACTCCATTGATTGAGCCGCTCTTCATTTTGATGCCACTAATCGTCGGAAGTGCTTCATAAAAGGCAGGAAACCATGACTGCTTCCTGGCATATTCCATTACGGTTACCAGGGCTTTGGTAGTGACGCGGTTTGAAGGAGAAAGGCCGCTGCCATCAATGATGTTGATTGAATAAGGCTGAATGCCTTTGTCTTTCCAAAATCTGTGGATCACGTTTACGCCGCTGTCTGTAGCTGCCGTTCCGGTAAATTGATAAGCCAAACTTTTTATTAAAGCTTCGCCATAGAGATTGATACTTCTTCTTAAAAAATGTAAAACGATCTGATCCAATAACGGTGATGTATAAGTGTAAAAAACCTTAGCGGGTAACACCTGGAATTTGACCGGGTAATTTTTAGCGATACTTTCTATTGATTTATGTTTCAAAGTCGCTTCAATTGTCACTGCCAATTGAATTCCAGGGTCAGGCATTGCTCCTGAGATGGTGAAATGGTTTTCGTTAACAGGCGTTGTTCCTCTTACATAACCATAAGAGTGTCCAAGCGGCAAATAAATATAATTGTTATCGCCCGAACCTTTCGCTGCTGAAGTAACTTTTGATTTTAAATGAAGACCATAAACAAATTCCGGTTTAGTTCCTGCTATTGAAACAGGATCGCCAATTTTGCTGCCGGAGTGCAGGAACAGATCATATTGGTTTTCGCGCCAGTTGAGCGAGCGCGCACCGGCCCCATAATAATTGCCGATGTCCTGCCAGATCCATCCGTCAGGAGTCACCTCTGTGTTCCAATTGCTTTCGTCAACGATCACGTGGCCCGTAATAGCGTTTATCCCTTCCCGTGATATTGCTTCTTTAAAGTCTTCGATTACTCGATCTTCTTTTGTTTGGTCATATCGCCAGCTTCCCAATGTAGGATCGCCGCTGCCATGGATAATAATATTTCCATGTAAAACTTTGTTTACTATTTTTCCTGAATAAGCCAGTGTGGTCTTATAACTGTAATTTTCTCCTAACAATGAAAGAGCGGTTGATGCGGTAATAACTTTCTGGCAACTGGCGGGAGCCACGCCAACTTCTGTGTTCATTTGTGTTACAGTTTTGCCGGTAGTTGTGTTGACCAAATAAAGGCTGATCGTCGCGTGTTTAAAGGTTGAATCATTGCAAAGGTTTGCAAAAACACTATTGAAGCGGCTTTCATTAGTTTGTGCAAATGCAGAAGTGATTACAAAGGTCAGCGCAATAATAAATAGTTTCCTCAAGTCGAATTTTTTTAGTGAGTGAAAGACTCAAAACTAAAAGATTCCATTGAAAAAAAACAAATGCCAACAATAAAACAATAAAACAGTATAGTAGTAGATGCTTTAATAAAATCATTCATCCAACTAACATAATTTTTTCCTCTTCCCTTTAATTAATTTTGCGCCATGAAAAATATTTATGCCTCGATAATTACGATAGGAGATGAGCTGCTTATAGGGCAGGTGATTGATACCAACAGTGCGTGGATCGCGCAACAATTGAATAAAATTGGTGTGGCCATAAAAAACCGGATTGCAATTGGGGATGATGGTGACGAAATAAAAAATGCGCTGGATTTTGAAACAGGACAAGCGGATGTGATTCTCATCACAGGCGGACTTGGACCAACGCGGGATGATATTACCAAAAAAGTTCTTTGCGATTATTTTGCAGGAAACATGGTGGTGAATGAAGGTGCATTGGAAAATGTGAAATATCTTTTTGAAAAAGTTTATAGCAAACCCGTTTCTGAAGTGAATCTCAAACAAGCAGAAGTGCCTGATGTTTGTGAGGTGATCCAAAACAAAAGAGGTTCCGCTCCGGGAATGGTATTTCAAAGAGACGGGAAAATTTTTATCAGCATGCCGGGTGTACCTTATGAGATGATGGGTATCATGCAGGATTTTCTTCCTTATGTTCAGCAAAAATTTCAATTGCCCGCAGTGCTTCATAGAACAATCCTTACTGCAGGAATCGGAGAATCTGCACTTGCTGAAATGATTGAAAATTTTGAAGACAATCTGCCCAAAGAAATTCGACTGGCTTATTTACCGAATTATGGAATGGTCCGCTTGCGTTTAACAACTTCAGGTTTCGATAAAGAAAAAACAGAAAAAACGCTTGACGAACAATTTGCACAACTAAAAGTATTGGTAAAGGAATACATGGTTACTGGCGAAGATGAATCGATGCAACAGGTAGTGGGAAAGTGGCTTTTGAAAAATAAGAAAACAATTTCGACGGCTGAAAGCTGCACGGGTGGCAATATTGCTTCACTTATCACTTCTGTTCCCGGTGCTTCTGCCTATTTTGAAGGAAGCATAGTGAGTTATTCTTATGAAATAAAAGAAACGCTTCTAGATGTAAAAAAGGAAACACTCGAAAAGTTCGGTGCAGTAAGTGAGGAAACGGTTAGGGAAATGTTAACCGGTTTATTAGATAAAATGAAAACGGATTATGGTATTGCTGTTTCAGGAATTATGGGACCAGACGGTGGTTTGCCAGGTAAAGCCGTCGGAACAGTTTGGCTGGCAGTTGGCAACAAAGAGAGGCAAATGGTAAAGGTTTTCAAAGAAAGATTTGATCGTTTGAAAAATATTGAAGTTACTTCTGTAATGGCTTTAAATCTGCTGAGAACATTCTTGTTGCAGGAAGAAAAGCAAGCATAAAATTTTCGGTTTTTTGAAAGGAAAAAACTATTTTTTCTTTCTTCTTTTGTTTTCGTTGGTAAAGAATTCTGTGAAGGTGTCAAAATCTTTACGGTAGGAAAGCTGAATACCCGTTCTGTTCCTTCTTGTGACACCAGCAATATCGCCGATATCCGCATCGCTTCTGTTGAAGCCGATCACCCGCAATTGCCCGTTAGGTGTAACAAGATATTCAAATGAAACGTCGGGGGTAAACAGAAAGTTTGAATTGGAAGTTGTTACTGCCTGACCGAGCCTGTAATCAACATTTCCGGCAACAGTTACCAACAATTTATTGTTCAGAAAAGCAGTTTTAACACCAAAATTTCCAACGTTCGTTAGTTCCTTTTGCGCGGTTCCTTTTTGAAAATTCAAATCTCCTGTGTTGATGTTGGTGATCAGGTTTACTGATTTTGTATTAAGTACTTTCTGCAACCATGAATTAAGAGATGAAGAAAGGGTAGAGGAGAGCAATTGGCCAACACTTCTCGTAACAAAATTTCCTGTTGTGTTTCCGCTTATTAAAGGTTGATCGTTGCTCATAAACTGGTTGAACAGCAATAATGAAGCAACCTGGTTCATCAGGGCTGTTTTATCTTCCTGGTATCTTGTCTTTAAATATTCGCTTGCGATCGGATCAGACTTGAGCGGGTTATCGAATGGAAACTGGAATTCAAATTCCGGTCTTGGATCTTTAAGCGTTCCTCTCAATTTAAAAAGAATATCCACATCACCATTTATATTCCTGTAACCGGTGGTGGTTGGAATATTACTCATACTCACGTTTTGCGCCCTGTATACCGCGTCAATATTAAGGTTGGCAAGATAAGGATCGCCTTGCCATTCGATAAATCCTTGTTGCAGTGTAAAAGGTGTTTTTAAAAACGTCTGAAAATTAAAAGTATATTCTCCCTGCTCCACGTTGTATCTTCCCCTTATCGTTAGCGGCTCGGTTGTTCCGGCTGTAATATTCAGTTTGCCACTTCCCTGCGCTTTGATCACATCGCCGGTTGTTTCGTCGAGAATTACATCGATTTTCGCCAATGGATTTGCAGTTAGCGACATGTTCACTTTTATGTTCGTACTTTGGCGTGATACAAGATCTGCCTTCATTTCCCGGCCAAATTTTGTAAAAGTCAAATAATCCATCGAGCCCGATTCTGCCGTTTCGCCCGTCGGCAAATAAATATGGCTGCTGTCTGTCGGCTCTCCTGAAATGTCCATTGTCATATCAGACAAAAATCCATTCAGCGATAATTCTGCACGACCAACTACATGGCCGTAAAACTCATTGTTGTCACTTGCTGTGGTGTTTAATAAAATAAACTTCGCCGGTCCGTTTCCTACAGGATCAGTTTTTAAATGCAATTCATTAAAGAAAAAGTTATCGAAGAAAGTGTGATAAATTTTACCTGTTAAGGTAGCAGTATGGTTCAGTGTGTCAAGAATTTTTATTGATCCAAAATCAATTTCATCCGGGTTAAAAGTAATAAGCGAACCATTTGCCAAACGATAATGACATTGTGTGTAATCGATTACCAATGCTGTACTGTCCAGCTTAACACTTCCGGTAAGCTTGGGAGCAGAAGCTTTTCCTGAAATGTTCAATTTGCCGGTTGCCCTTCCGTTCAGACTGCTGAATACAGTGGACAAATAATTTTGAAGAATATTTATTCCGGAATTATTCAAAACCACAGAACCGCTCAACTGGTTGGTGGTTGTGTCATTAAAACGGTAAGCAAAATCCCCACTGAAATTATATAGGTTGTTGTTGGAGATCATGTTAACTTTCAATTGGGCAGGATCAGAATCGTATTCCCCACTGGCAAGAAGGATACCTATTGAATCGTTTTCAAATCTAAACTCATCGGTCTTTGTATCAAACTGAACAAACATTTTTCCAAAAGGATCATTTATACGAATGTTTCCATTAAGCAGGCCGCCAAGTTGCGGTGATTTCAAAAACATGGGGCTAAAATCACCAATTTCGAGATTTTGTACGGCGACCATAACATCATTTCCACTTCCGGTCTGTGAGGGTTGTGTCGAAATATAAATTTCCTGCCCGTTTTGGGAAAAGCGTATATTGTTGGCCGTTAGCAGGCTATCCTGCAATTGCAAAATTCCTTCCTTGGCTATCTTCCATTGTTTGTGATTGATCGCGAATGTGGATGGATTGAAAGTCAGTTTAAATCCATGTTTTGCTGTTTGAATCTGAGCAGAAAGGTCGGCATTGTTAAAAGTCTGGTTGCCCGTAGCTTTTATGGAAATATCAGAAATGTCATTGGCGGAAACAACGCTAAATCTTGCATCAGGAGAATGAAGGCTGTCGTTAATGACCACATCATCCACATCTCCATTCAGCAATAGTGTATCACTGTTTCCTGAAGCCGTAAAATCGATCACGTCAAAATTGATATTGCTGTAATTGAATTGTGGGATATCCGCCTGGATGTTCAACGTGTTGGCAGCCGTGTTGATATCACCTTGCAAAACAGAATTGTTCAAACCTGATATTCTCTTGTCGAACAAATTAATATAATCGCTGACGTCCCTTGTTTTTATATAAAAATTGAAAACCTGGTTCTCAACATTTTCTTTTGGTTTATTAATGTAAGCCGGATAATATTTATTCAAAAACATTTGGAAAGCCTGCGGCAATTGCATGATTTTAAAATTGCCATTAATACCGGCTTCCAGTTCATTCGTCTCAATTTTCAAAGTTTTTTTGCCATCCTCGTTTGTTGAAGTGACATATAAAGAATCAAAAGAAAGTTGCTTTCCATCGTCCGACAAAACCGCATTGTACAATCGTGCAGAGCCTAAAAAATTATCAATATTATTTCCGGTAAAATTCAAATTGAACTTTCCCGTAAGCGAAATGCTGTCATTAGTAAACTTCAGGTTTTTGAGATGAAGCCTGGTTACGTTTGCGCGAAGATCAAATTCCGGGTTCTTCTTGCTAAAGTTGATGGAACCAACAAGTGTATCAATCACAATGTGCGGATCGTTGATACTTGCCGAGCCGGTAAATAATTTGTTATTGAACTCGCCATGTGCAATTATATTCGTGTAGACATAACTGTTATATTGAACTTTGCTGATGTTTCCGTCAACCTTGATATTGACATCGCTTGCATTAAATCCCTTGCCGTTTATTTTGCCATCAAAAGCAATTGTGCCGATGTTGCTGTTATTAATAAATTTTCCAAGTTGGAAATTTGAAGTCGATACTTTCCCTTCATAAACGGGCCGGCCTTTATCCGGAACAGTAAGATGAAGATCTGTTTGAAGATTGCCAATATCAGTGGTTAATGTTCCGTAAGTAACAAAATCGTTTATGTATCCCGTATAACTTCCCGAATAATTGATATTGCCAAAAGCAGAAAGATTTGGATTGGTAACATCTTTTAAAGAAGGAATAAGCTTGGAAAGTTCAGTATAATTTGACTTCAGTTCGTTCGCCCTCAGGTCGATAAAAGTTTTGTTGATGTCCGGCAAACCTCTTAAACTTACATCCCCACTTAGATAATTATTGGCTCCGGCGGTGATAACCATGTTGTGGGCATTGAGGTTGTCGATCTTTCCATGCGCCGTTCCTGAAAGGGTAAATTCAGTACTCCAGTTTTTTGTGTCAGGAGCAAAATAGGCAAGATCATCACTGTTCAAGGTACTGTTCTTGAAGCGACCGTCAACAGTTACGGCATGAATAAAATCCTGCATGTCGTCATTAAAGTTTTTGTAGTGCATTGCATAATAATCCTGCAAATGACTTTTACCCGCAAGGATATCGAGGTTTTTAAACTCCATTAATTCGGGAGTAAACTTAAAATTGGCAGCAATCTTTTTCACCACGAAACCTCCGCGGTCCTTTCCCGAGATCGCGATTTGAGAAGTGAGTGTGTCAGCTTTTAAATTAATATTATTGAACGTTCCATTCACTGAAGAAAGGACAATATGATTTTCATCAAACTGGTACATCACCGGCGGCGAATGTCCTTCTTTTACAACTGCAACTGATGCATCGTTCAATTTAAGTTGCTTAACATTGAGTCGCCATTTATCCGGATTCCATTGCAGTTCGCCTTTTTTGGGCGCAGACACAGAATCAGGGGAACTATGATGTGGTGGCCGTTTGCCTTTATAATCAAACATAGAGTAGGAGGGCTGATCCAACACAACATCATTAATATCGATCACTTTTTTGTCGAGGTCAAACAGATCAGCATGCAGGTTCAGTCTTCCTGCAGAAAGCAAAACATCTTCACCAATCCATTCATCTCGTTGCCATACACGCATGTTTTTCAGATTAACCGTTTTGAGATCGAGGTGAATGGCAGAAGCAGAAGTGTCTCTTTGTTTCTTTTGTGGACCGGAAAAATAATCCACAAGAAATTGATAATTCCATGTGGAGTCTGATCGATGGAGATTTACAAATCCATCGGTCAATCCTATATATTTCAGGGTAACATTTTTTTTGAAAAAAAACCAATCGGTAATACTTACTCTTGCGTCTCCTGCAAAAAGCAAAGTGTCTTTTTGATGATCGAGTACCAACAAATCCTGCATATCCATCCTGTCAAAAAGTTCGAGGTCAATTTTTTTTATTGATACGGTTGTATGAAGATTTTTTGAAAGTTTGGAAGCAACGCGGTGCACAATAAATGTCTGAACGAAACTTGTTTGAATCAAAATCCACAGGACAAGGATAAGCACAATTATGCTCAACATGACTTTGAGCGATATTTTGACAACTTTTTTCAGACTAAAACAGATTATCAGCAAAAATAAAGAAACGATAGTAAGCCAAATTACTGCTTACGTTAATGCGTTGATAAATTGTTAATCTTTAAAAGCTTACGACTCTGTCAAATCTGTTGAGCAGTGAACAAACTACTAAACGGAATTTTTATTCTCCTGTTATTTCTTTTTTGGAGCAGGTTTCTTTGCAGCAGTTTTTTTAGCAGCAGTTTTTTTGGGTGCCGCTTTCTTTTTGGCTTTCTTGTCGAATGCATTTGGTTCCTGCTGCACGATCATCTTTTTCACGTCCTCAATTGAAACCTGGGCCAATTCCTCCGGAGTATATTTTCCTCCTTCCGGCTTGGCTGTAATTTTCATCATCTTTTTCCCAAAACGAATGAACGGTCCCCACCTGCCATTTTCAATTGCAATCTTTTCTTCCGGCCATTGTTGAATGTAACGGTTGGCTTCTTTTTCGATCTTTTTTTCGATAAGTTCATTTAAATCGTTTTGGGAAAGATTGTCAAAATTATAAGCGCGCGGAACATTGATATAAAGATCATTCCATTTAATGAAAGGACCAAAACGCCCTTTGCCTTTAGTGATTGGCTTTTCCTGGAAATAGCCGACTGGCGCGTCTTCAACTTGTTTGGCTTTGATAATCTCAATTGCTCTCGGAAGGTCAACTTCAGTTGGTTCTTCACCTTTTGGGAGCGAAATAAACTGCTCGCCCCATTTTACATAAGGGCCAAAGCGGCCAATATTTACAGATACTTCTTTGGCATCATATTCACCGAGCGTCAATGGAAGTTTAAACAAATCCAGCGCTTCTTCCAACGAGATAGTTTCAATACTTTGAGTAGCTTTCAACCGTGCAAACTTTGGTTTTTCCTCATCTTCAGCATTTCCGATCTGAACCATTGGGCCATATCTTCCCATTCTTGCGATCACCGGTTTCCCACTTTCAGGATCAGTTCCTAATTCGCGTTCACCTTTTGCCCTCTCTGCATTTTCGAGCGTATGTTCTACCGATTCATGGAATGGTTTGTAGAAATGCCCCACCATTTTGTTCCATTGCAGATCACCTTCCGCTATTTTATCAAACTCTTCCTCAATGTTGGCCGTGAAAGAATAATCCATCACTTTATCGAAATGCTGGTTCAAAAAATCGGTAACCACAAGGCCAAGATCGGTCGGAAAAAGTTTTCCTTTTTCAGCGCCGGTGATCTCTGATGTTTTTAATTTTTCAATGGTGTTTTCTTTCGTCAGTTTTACAATTCTGATATCACGCTTTGTTCCTTCCTTGTCTCTTTTTTCAACATATTCTCTTTTGATGATCGTGCTGATGGTAGGAGCGTAAGTACTTGGACGGCCAATGCCCAGTTCTTCCAGTTTTTTCACCAATGAAGCTTCTGTATAGCGTGGTGCATGACGAGTGAATTTTTCTGTCGCCGTCATTTCAATAAAATCCAATTGTTGCCCGACAGTGAGCGACGGAAGGCGACTTTCTCCAAAGGGCTGATTTTCATTTTCGTCATCGTCATTCCCTTCATAATACACCTTTAAAAAGCCATCGAATTTCAACACTTCACCAGAGGCAGTCAGTTCGTCTTCAACATTACTTATTTTAATTTTTGCTGTAGTCTTCTCAAGAATGGCATCACTCATCTGGCTGGCAATCGTCCTTTTCCAGATCAATTCATAAAGCCGGTTCATGTCAGTATCATGAATACTTTTTTCACTCATATCCGTTGGCCTTATTGCTTCATGCGCTTCCTGTGCACTTTCATTTTTGGTTTTGTAATTGCGCATCTGCAAATACTTTTCACCATAATTTTTCAGTACTTCATTTTTGATTTGGTCTTTAGCCGTACTGCTCAGGTTCACGCTGTCCGTTCTCATGTAAGTGATCTTTCCACTTTCGTACAATCTTTGCGCGATAAGCATAGTCTTGCTAACACTGTAACCCAATTTCCTGCTTGCTTCCTGCTGAAGTGTAGAAGTAGTAAAAGGCGCGGCAGAAGTGCGTTTGCCGGGTTTTACGACAATATCTTTTACTGAATAAACCGAGTTTTTACAACGCTCCAAAAAATGCTCGGCCTCTTCAACAGTTCTTGTTCCGCCGTCTTCTGCTTTGAAGGTTATCTTTTTGCCCGAATTGTCTGTTGAAGCAAGGAGCGCTTCTATTTTAAAACTGCTTGAAACCACAAACTGATTGATCTCTCTTTCTCTTTCTGCAATTAATTTTACGGCCACACTTTGAACCCTTCCGGCACTCAATCCGCCTTTCATTCCTATTTTTCTCCACAGAACCGGTGACAATTCAAATCCAACAAGACGATCCAAAACCCGCCGCGCCTGTTGAGAATTCACCAGGTTCATATCTATAATACGTGGATGTTGTACGGCTGCATTAATAGCCGGCTTGGTAATTTCATGAAAAACGATTCTTTTCGTTGTGTTTACATCAAGACCCAAAACCTCAGCCAGGTGCCAGCTGATGCTTTCTCCTTCGCGGTCCTCATCCGAAGCCAGCCAAACTGTATCAGCTTTTTTTGCATATTGTTTTAATTCTTTTACAACCCTCGCTTTGTCTGCAGGGACTTTATAACGTGGAGCGAAATTGTTCTTCACGTCAATCCCCATATCGTCCTTTTCAAGATCGCGGATGTGGCCATAACAACTCTTTACCTCGAAATCTTTTCCCAGTATTTTTTCAATCGTTTTAGCTTTCGCTGGTGACTCCACTATCAATAAATTCTTTGCCATAATCAACTGTATTTTTCCGATTCAAAACGTCTTTTTCCTTATGTAAACGTTCTAATTTCCGAATATTTTATGTGGCTGCAATATTAGGGTAAAAATTAAAAATGAAATTTTAAATGCAGTATTTGTAAAAATTGCATGATAATTGCATTCGCGAAACGTTGATTGTTAGAGCGTTTTAACGTATGTCTGTTAAAAAATCAAAATTAAACCATGTTTAAAAAACTTAATAAATTGCCCTTTAAAATATATTTTTTATAAAGAAAAGGCGTTATATAATCTATTAGTGCCAAAATTTAAGTAAAAGAGATTCAATGAAAGTTGTAATGCTTGGCTCGGGAAATACTGCTACTGTTTTATGTGAATTGATAGCAAAGGCGGGCCACGATATTGTTCAGGTGGTGAGCCGCAATTCTGAAAATGCAAAAGCCCTCGCGTCATCTTATTTTGCTGCTTCAGCTTCGCTCGAGGTCCCGCAATTTACGGAAGCAGATATTTATATTGTAGCGCTGAATGATGCGGCGCTCGATCATATTGAAAATATTCCCGCGCTCAAAGGAAAATTTGTGGTTCATACAGCAGGTGCTGTTTCTATGAATGTGTTTAAAGACATTTCTGACAGGTATGGTGTTCTGTATCCTTTGCAATCCCTTTCCAAATATGCTGATCACACTCCTGAAATTCCTTTTTTGGTAGATGGGAATACACAGGAAAATCGTCACCATGTTATTGGTTTTGCCAAAACACTTTCTCCAACTGTCATCGAAGCAAATGATACGGAAAGAATGAATTACCATGTAGCTGCAGTCTTTGTAAACAATTTCACAAATCATCTTTATGCGCTGGCAGAATTGTTTTGCGAAAAAGAAAGGATCGATTTCAAAACGTTGTATCCTTTGATCGATGAAACGACATTGAGAGCCAAATCCATCTCACCTTTTTTGAGCCAGACAGGGCCGGCGATAAGAGACGATATTTATACTTTGAACCGTCATTTACAATCGCTGGTTTCTCATCCGGAGCTTAAATACATTTACCTGAAACTTTCTGAAAGCATTATCAAACATCACGGTAAGAGATAGAAAATAAAAATTCACATTCCGTTGCTCACCGAAATAAAAAAGAACAGCAAAAGTTTATTTACTGTTCCCGTGAAATTTATTATTCACTTTTCGATGACTATCTTTGAAAAAATCTGCACAACTGGTAATTCTCAAAAACTTTTTAAGAAATGCAAATCCTTTCGCGCTTTAAACAGGTAAAAACCTTTGCATTTGATATGGATGGTGTGCTCACAGACGGAAATATCCTGGTGAATGACAATAACAACTGGCTGCGAAGCATGAACATCCGCGACGGTTATGCATTGCAAATGGCAGTAAAGCAAGGATTTCGTGTTATTATTATTTCAGGAAGTGATTCTGCGTTTGTGCGTGACCGTTTGAACCGGCTTGGCATTCATGAAGTTTATATGAAAATAAATGAAAAGGAAGACTTTTTGAAAAGCTTTCTTTCTGAAAATGATTTGCATGCTGAAGAATTACTTTTCATGGGCGATGATATTCCTGATTATTATTGCATGAAAATGGCGGGGCTTGCAACTTGTCCTTCAGATGCCGCTGTTGAAATTAAAGAAATTGCATCTTATATTTCGCCTTTCAATGGCGGTGGTGGTTGTGTAAGAGATGTGATAGAGAAAGTTTTAAAACTGAATGATAAATGGCCATTAAAAAGTGATGTACCATCAACCTGATCCTCATACAATCAAGACGCCCGAATGAAAACGCTTTCCGCTTTTTTCAGATTGATCAGATGGCCCAATCTCTTATTTATTGTGCTAACCCAGACGCTCTTCCGGTATTTTATATTGCCTTATGTTTACAGCCAACCTCATGAAGGTTATGAAGCGATAAAGCTTTCTGAGAATCTTTTTTACTTGCTCGTTTTTGCCTCTGTTTGTATTGCTGCTGCGGGATACATTATCAATGATTATTTTGATGAAAACATTGACCAGGTAAATAAAACATCGCGCGTGATTGTGGGGAAATTTATAAAGAGAAGGTCTGCAATTTTGCTTCATGCATTCTTTTCATTTATTGGCTTATTGTTTAGTATTTACATCGGCTATAAACTGAAAAATGCTTTTATTCCACTTTTTAATTTTTTAGCTATAAATATTCTTTTGGTTTACTCGAGTACATTTAAAAAGAAGACCCTGATTGGGAATGTTCTTATCTCATTATTAACTGCGTGGGTTATCCTTGTGCTCACTTTGGCCGAATACCGTTTTCGAATTTCTCCTCACGATATTGTGTGGCAAAGGATGCTGAAATTGTCTTTTGTTTATGCAGGATTTGCATTCATCATTTCATTGATTCGTGAAGTAATAAAGGATATGGAAGATATTGAAGGAGATCTAAAATACGGATGCAGAACGATGCCTATCGCATGGGGTTTGCCGGTTTCCAAAGTTTTTACCGCCGTTTGGATCGTGGTTTTAGCCGGCGCTTTATTTGCAATTTTGATCTATGCGATTCAACTGGGTTGGTGGTTCTTTGCGGTTTATGGATTGGTCGCCATCATTCTTCCCTTGATTTGGGTTTTGAAAAAGTTATATTCCGCCAATACAGCAGGAGATTTTCATCGCCTGAGCAGCGCAGTCAAGTTGATAATGCTGGCAGGAATATTATCAATGTTGTTTTTTTAAACAGAATTTAAGATGCAGAAAATAATTTTGGCTTCAGCTTCGCCACGACGAAAACAATTGCTCCAACTGGCTGAAATAGATTTTGAAGTAATTGTTTCTAATGTTGAAGAAATCTTTCCAGAAGGCATTTCCCCTGCGCAGGCTGCAATGCATATTGCAGAAAATAAAGCAATTGCTGTTCATGAAATTTTGGATAACGACAAGGAACAAACGATTATAGCTGCAGACACAGTGGTAGTTTTGAATGGTGAAATTTTGGGTAAACCTTCTGATCGCAAAGAAGCAATTGAAATCCTGGAAAAACTCTCAGGAAAAGCACACAAAGTGATCACCGGCGTTTGCATTTTGTCTTCTTCCAACAAAACGGTTTTTTCTGAAGAAACTGAAGTTGAATTTAATCCGCTTTCCAAAAAGCAGCTTGAACATTATGTTGATAATTACAAGCCATACGATAAAGCAGGTGCATACGCTATCCAGGAATGGATTGGCGCAATTGGCATCAAAAGCATCAAAGGAGATTTTTATAACGTAATGGGTTTACCGGTGAGTAGGGTGGTGGGGGAATTAAGAATTAAGAATTAAAAATTACGAATTAAAAATTAGCATGCTATCGTTGATAATTTATCAATCACTTTGCGATCGCCTTCTGCCTTTTGCTTTTTGCCTTCAGCTTTCTGCTTCATGCCCAGTCCGAATTGCCGATTCACCATTCATCATTGACCATTCACACCTCATTCTCCAATCGCTGTTACCACTACATTCCTCGATCCGCCATGGTTCCGGTGTTCACATAAATAAATTCCCTGCCATGTGCCAAGGGCAAGTCTTCCATTTGAAATGGGAATCGTTACAGAACTACCGAAGATGGAGGCTTTGAGGTGAGCAGGCATATCGTCAGCGCCTTCATAATTATGCACATAACCCGGATCATTTTCGGGAACGAGTTTATTAAAAAAATATTCAAAATCTTTTCTCACTGTTGGATCTGCATCTTCATTCAATACCAATGAAGCTGAAGTATGTTGAATAAAAACGTAGCAAACTCCTTTTGAAAACTCCTTCAACTCGGGGAATGATCCTTCAATCTCAGAAGTGATTAGGTGAAATCCTCTGCTTCTTTCTTTGAGCGTGATAATTTGCTGGTGAATTTTCATAATCCCGAAGATAAGAACACCAGTGCGATTTTTGCTAATGGCTTAACTAATAATATCCGGTTGTTTATTCAGTTCCTGTATTTTTTTTCTTTCACCTACAATCCAGATTATATCACCCCATTTAAATTCTGTATCAGAAGAAGGATTTAGAATTCTTTCGTCGTTTCGTTGGATGCCCACGACCAATCCTTTTGTTCGTTCACGTATGCCGGAACCCCGAATGGTCTGACCTTTAAGCCGGTTGTTTTCATTGACAACCATTTTTTGTAGAACGATCTCTTCAATTCCATTATCTCTTGTTTCTATATTTTGCGTTTGTTCAAATACAGGTTTAAATTTTTGCATTTGCTCATCGGTTGCTATGATGCCTACATTATCAAAAGGTAACAGCCGCGTGTAGCGATCAGGGGTATAAATTAAATTATTACCGCGCTTGATATAGGCTATGTTAATTCCAAACTTTTCGCGCCATGCCAGTTCAGCAAGTGTTTTACCAATATACCCGCCAAGAGGATCAACTTCAAGATTGATCATATGTGCATCCCAGGGTGAAAGATCTGTTTGAGGCAAAAGCTTCTTCTTAAGCAACTTTTCTTCCTGCAATTTTTCTTCGTCCGCCAGTTGCCGTGCATTCAGGTTAGAAAGAAATCTTCCTTCAAGCCGTTGGTAAAAATGTTGAATTTTGGTTGAAAATAATACCAAAACAATAATGATCAGCGGCACTGCGATAAGAATGGCAATTGTGGTACTAAACAACCTGTCAACCCAAAAGCCAATCAGCAAAACGCCCGCAACCAATCTTGAAATTTCAAGGATCAGCAATGGACCACGACTGTATTTTTTTTGTAACCATAATTCTTTATATCCTGTATTGTCAGGCTTTTTTGCCATAAGAGCCCATAAAAAAGGAGCAGCAACACCCAGCGTTACTACCAACACAATGATGCTACGCCAAAAATTATTTTCAATATTGCTGTTAAGAAAAGGGATAAAGAATTTGATCGTGATAAGCATAAGCGCGAGTATCACAATCGCATTTGAAACGATGATATTAATGTATGACATCATTACTGTGCGCCACCTGCTTTCTGCCTGGATGTTTTGTGCGCTGAAAGAATAATTGTTAAGTGTTCGGAGCCATTTTGCGGGCATAATCTTTTCTATAAAATTGAAGAAAGGATCTGAAAGCCTGATTAAATACGGGGTAGTAAAAGTGGTGATTGCGGAGGCGCCTACCGCTACAGGAAATAAAAAATTACTGGTAACACCGAGTGTAAGTCCGAGGGTAGCCACGATAAAAGTAAACTCACCAACTTGCGCCATGCTCATTCCTACCTGGATAGATTGCTTCAACGGCTGGCCAGAAACCAACGCACCCAGAACTGTGCTGAATAATTTTCCAAAAATTACCAGCAGCGTTACCAATAAAACCGGCCAACGATAATCAATGATTGCCTGCGGATCGATGAGCATACCGACGGACACAAAAAATATAGCGCCAAACAAATCCTTGACGGGTTTTAATAAATGCACAATCCTTTCGGCTTTGGTCGTTTCAGCCAGGATTGATCCCATGATAAAAGCGCCCAACTCTGCAGAAAAACCTGCTTGCGTAGCGAGGACAACCATTCCAAGACACAAGCCAAGCGATAATATCAGCAATGTTTCTTCATCCAAAAATTTCTTAGCCCATGACAACAAACTCGGCAATAAAAAGATGCCGGCAATAAACCAAAGGATCAGGAAAAATACCAGTTTGGCCATAATAAAAAGCAATTCAAATCCTTCTACTTCTCGGGAAACGGCTACTGTTGATAGTAAAACCATCAACAATACGACGACGATATCCTGCACGATAAGCACTCCAAAAACCACACGCACATATTGTTGGGTTTTTATTTTTAATTCTTCAAACGCTTTGATGGTGATAGTTGTAGAAGAACTGGCAAGCATTCCACCCAGGAAAAGACTATCCATTCGACTCCAACCCATCCACCGGCCGAGGTAAAAGCCGGCAACCGTGATAAAAATAATCTCCATAAAAGCGGTGATGGAAGCGGAACCTCCAACACGGATCAGTTTTTTAAAACTGAATTCAAGACCCAGGCTGAATAAAAGGAAAATTACTCCCATGTCTGCGAGGGTTTTTATGTTATCAGTCTCCGCAATGTTCGGTGTCAGGGATAAATGCGGCCCAACAACAAAACCTGCGATAATGTATCCCAATACAAGAGGTTGCTTCAGTTTGCGAAACAAAAGCGTTGTGATTGCGGCAGCAATCAGGATCAAGGCGAGGTCTTGTATTAATGCAGGTAAATGGCCCATGTTTATTTATCAACAAATGTTATTTAAGATAATCTTAGATGCTCTATTTGCAAAAAAAAATAAATCTATTGAAGAAAATGAATGGAGCTTCAAGAGATCATTTTTAGTAAAGAAACAATTATTGGCATTTTTTGTTTTGTGGTTTCAAATTAAACTGGATTTTACAATTAACCGGTTTGACATATTTTGTTATTTTGTCAAAAAAACAATAATTTTGCAAACATCTTCAATTAAGATTATGGCATCTGAATCAATTGCACAGGAGGATATTCTACCTGAACAAATATTACAGGCAGCATCGCAATTATTTCTGAAACACGGTTTGAAAAAGGTGACTATGGACGATGTGTCAAGGCTTATCGGCAAAAGCCGCAGTTCACTTTATTATTATTACAAGAACCGTGATGAAATATTTGAAGCAGTGATGGATGCACTAATTCATGAAGTTGTAGATGAAATGGCCGAAGCTGTAAAAAACGCAGTTTCTGTAGAAGAAAAAATTCGCGCCTTCTGCCTGACGAAAGTAAAAACATCGGAAGATAAAAAGGCTTTTTTTTCGTCGATGGAGGCTGGAATGGATGCAGAAGAAATTTCATGGCACAACCAGATAATGAGTGATGTACACAAACGGTTGATGGCGGCTGAGAGTTCTTTATTAAAAACAATGTTCTCCACAGGCGTTAAGAGCGGCGAGATCCGGAAATTGAAACCCAAAGAGTTGGATTCTTTAATATTCATCCTTCTGAGCGGTATCCGTGGCATAAGGCGTGAGATGAGGTACGAGAATGATTTTAGTAAACTCGGAACTTCGGTTGATACTTTAACTGCGATAATTATGAGTTGGCTAAAGCAATAAAATTTTTTTAAAACCAGTTTGACGTTTTTACAAAAAATGTCAAAAAGTAATAAAAATAGTTAAGAAGATCGTGAGCCTAACTAATGTAAGCACATTCAGGGCTTTTAAAAGCAGGAATTATACTTTATATTTTATCGGCCGTTCAGTTTCGCAATTTGGAACGTGGATGCAACGCACGGCGGTCGTTTGGGTAGTTTATTCAATGACACATTCTGCGTTCATGCTCGGCCTCACGATTTTTGCAGAGCAATTTCCATCGTTCCTTCTTTCTGTATTTGGAGGAATTGCGGCCGACAGGTACAACCGCTATAAAATTATTCAACTCACACAGGTCACTTCAATGCTACAGGCAAGTTTGTTGGCGGTGTTGGTGATGACCAATCACTACGTTGTTTGGCAGATTCTTGCGCTAAGTGTTTTGCTCGGGATCATTAATGCTTACGACGTTCCTGCCCGACAATCCATGATCCATGAAGTGGTAAGTGATGAAGAAGACCTTGCTAGTGCACTTTCTTTGAGTGCAGCAATGGCAAGCCTCGCCAGGCTTTTGGGACCGGCTATTTCGGGCATCATACTTGAAAAATTGGGTGCCAGTGTTTGTTTCTGGATCAACGCAGCCAGCTTTGGTGGTGTCATGCTTTCTATCGCTTTTATGAAAATAACGAAGGTGAACCATGTTTCAAAAAAGAAGAATGTGTTTGCAGAGCTGGCTGAGGGTTTTATTTATTTAAAGCGACAGGCTTCAATAGGGATGGTGATCGTTATGCTGAGTATTACAGGACTTTTGGTATTGCCTTATGATACACTCGTTCCCGTTTTTGCCAAAGTTGTTTTTAAAGGAAATGCAGCTACGTATGGTTATATCTCCGCTTTCATTGGCGCAGGTGCAGTAGCAGGAACGGTTCTTTTGGCTTCTTTAAAAAGAAATGCCTCATTAAGAAAAGTATTATTGCTCAGTACCGTTGTGCTTGGCGTAGGACTGATTTGTTTTTCTTATACGAGTAATTTTCCATTGGCAATGACCTTCGCTGTCATCACCGGATTAGGAGGTGTTGCCCAGTTTACAACATGTAACATAATTGTTCAATCGGAATCTGCACCGGAAATGAGAGGAAGAGCGATCAGCATTTTGCTGACAGCCATTTTTGGAATGTTGCCACTCGGAAGCCTTATTGTTGGAGCAGTTTCACAACATATCGGCGCACAGGCAACATTATTTTGCCAGGGAGTTTTAGCCATTGTTGTCGCCATCGTATTTTCAAAAGTTTTGAAGAAACAAAGGATCAGAAACAGACGCGCCATGCAAATGAATCCTGGGATCGAAACAGAATTGGTGCGTGCGGTTTAAAAAACTATCCATAATTCTCCTCAGGAGGATTGTGGCGAAAATTGCTTCAAAAATTTTATACAGCAGGAGAGGGTTATATTATAAATGAAGTGGGTAAATGAAAATATTAGGAGTTAACTATTTTTATTGTAAAAATGTTTTCATGAAACTAACAGCAATAAAAAAACTTGTTATTGAAATCTTACTAATTGCTTTCCTGGTCTTTTTTCCGCATTATGTTCCGCTTCCATTTTATTCATATGCAATTGTGTGTTTTGCAGCAATCTTTTTTTACTTAAAGAAAAAGCATCAAACTCTTGCTGACATTGGTTTAAAACGAAATGGCTTAACTGTAAATACCGCCATTGGTCTTTTGTCTGCTATAATTTGGATGGCATTTAACAGGTTTGTTTATTTCCCATTCATCAATCACTTTTTTGATGTGCCCGAATACAAAGAATATGATTTTATAAAAAATCATTTGTTCAATTTCATGCTCGTTCTATTTGCTGCGTGGATTGTGGGAGGTTTTTATGAAGAAATTGTTTTCCGCGGGTTTATTCAAACAACCATTCAGAAGTGGTTTAAGCGTAAGCAATTTTCATTTTGGATTGCTGCAATCCTTACAAGTGTTTTATTTGGTTTATATCACTGGCAACAAGGAATTTTTGGTGTAATCCCCGCGGCATTGGGCGGATTTTATTGGTCAATACTCCTCAAAAGATTCAATGGCAATCTTTGGTATCCCATTCTTTCCCATGCATTTTATGACACCATCGCTTTAACCATGATCTACTTTGGAGTGCTCAGTCCTCAATAAATTGTAACTTAAAACTTAAAACTTATAACTTCCAATTCGTACTTCATCTCACATTCAACACATCCGGCTTGATCTCCCAAACCAAAGCGCTGGCGCCAAGAATAGCCGCATCAGATTCTTTCAGTTCGCTAAATAATAATTTTACTTTATTTTGAAAAATAGGAAGAAGATTTTTTTCCATACTTTCTCTTGTGGGATCGAGTAAAAGATTGCCGGCTTTGATAACGCCACCAAACAATACGATCGCTTCGGGGGAAGAGAACATTACAAAATTGGCAAGCGCTTCACCCAGGATCTGCCCCGTGATTTGGAAAACTTCATTGGCAATCGCATCGCCTTTCAATGCTGCTTCACAAACTTTTTTTGAGGTGATTTGCTCATGCGGAATATCTCTCAATATACTTTTTTCATTTACCCGTTCGTCCAGAATTTCTTTTGCAGTAATAGAAATGCCGGTAGCAGAAGCATAAGTCTCGAGGCTTCCTTTCATCCCGGTTCCCCAATGCAGGCGGCCTCCAGGGCGAATGATCGTGTGGCCCAATTCTCCTGCAAATCCATCATGACCGTAGATCAATTGACCGTTGGCAACAATTCCACTTCCAACCCCGGTTCCCAGAGTGATCATAATAAAATCACGCATGCCGCGTGCAGCGCCGTACATTAATTCACCAATCGCTGCTGCGTTTGCGTCATTGGTTAAAGTACATGGTTTTTGGAATTTTGTAGTGATCATTTTGGCAATAGGAATAATGCCTTTCCACGGCAGGTTTGGCGCATACTCGATCGTGCCACTGTAATAATTACCGTTTGGTGCGCCAAGGCCGATTCCTTTGATCACGTCTAATCCGCCAACGGCTTCGATTGCCGGTTCCATCGCTTCGTGCAGCTCAGCAACAAACAGGTTAACATCGCTGTGTTTGTTGGTTACTATATCACCAACATTTGAGATGTCACCACGATGATTTACGATTCCAAATTTTGTTGTTGTGCCACCAATGTCAATTCCAATTGCATATTCTACCGGAGATTCCATGTGTTGTTTAATTTTTAAAAGAATAAATTTTGCAGTTAGTGGTAATACTATTTATCAATCGGTTATAATAATAAAAGTACTTCTTCTTTATAATTGAATTTTTAAAATATTGTACAGTAAACCAACAAAAAAATAAAAATTATTTTTAAGCTGGTCTCTCATCAAACGCTCCTTCAGGTGATGTCCCTTCATCCACTTCATCAACAGGATTTTCATAATCAATTCCCTGTCTTTTCAAAACGCCTTTTACAAAAAATGCAAAGAATGTAATGTAGGCATAACAGATCAAAGGAATCCAATATGATTGGTGAATACCTGCGCCGGCCACTGTGCTTCTCGATTCCAAAAAATCTGCAAGCTTTCCCTGGATGGGAGGAATAACGCCTCCTCCTAAAATCATCATGATCAAAAAGGCAGAACCCTGTGTTGTATATTTTCCCAATCCGGCAACAGACAAAGTGAAAATTGCAGGCCACATAATGGAACAAAATAAACCGCCGCTGATGAATGCATAAATCGCTACTTTTCCTGTTGTAGCCAAACCAATTGCCATTGCAGTTACTCCCAGCAAACCGAAGATCATCAACATGCGAGCAGGCTTGTCTTTACTTACATAAAAAGCACCTACCTGTATCAACACACAAATAATATAATAATACAAAACACGAACATCATATCCACTCGCCGAATTGACCAGCAGTACGATGGAAAAAGCAACCATCGGCACAACGAACGTTAATAATTTTTTTGTTGATTCACTGAATTCGAAGGCGGAGATTGAACCAACCCAGCGACCAATCATCAAACTTCCCCAATACATCGAAATGTAAAGTGCCGCTTGAGATGAAGGAATGCTACCAAACTCAGGTTTGCTCAATAAATCACTCAAATTACTTACGATCGTAACTTCAGTTCCTACATATAAAAACAAGGCCAACATTCCCAAAACCAATTGCGGGTATTGCATGGCGCCCCAACCAGTCGGTTTTCTTTGCGCACGAGCATAAGAAATTAATAAACTAAGTACAACTATAGCCAAAGCACCAAACAACCATTTCACCCGATAAGTTTCCATTGCGATTCTTTCCGAATCAGGTGCATTGGTGAGATCAACTTTATAACTGCTGAAGACCGGGACAAACATTATGATCAAAAGTCCGGTCATGATCAACAAAGAATATAAAGCTTTATTAGCCTTCTCAGTTTTTTCTGTTGAAATGCCATGTGGCACCTTTTTAGAAAAATAAAAAAGGGCAGCCGCCAAAAGAAAAAGAACACCAACGCCGCTATATAGGATGATCACTTTACTCAAACTCAATCCTGCAATTTGTTTATCAGTGATGGCTGCAGTTGTTCCAAACAATGCAAAAGCAACGACCAGCGGACCAATCATTGTTCCAAAAGAATTAACGCCGCCACCAAGGTTTACACGGCTGTTTCCTGTTGACGGATCACCCAAAACAATGGCGAATGGCTGCGCTGCTGTTTGTTGCAATGAAAACCCAAGTGCCACAATAAATAAACCCGCGAGCATTCCCACAAAAGCATTTGCGTTTACGGCAATAATCATTGCAACGGCGCCCAATGCAGAGAATAATAAACCATAAACAATGCTTTTTTTATAACCCCATTTAGCCACCAGATCTTTTCCTCCAAATGAACTATATGCAAAAAGCGCAAGTGCGCCAATGTAATAAGCCAGGTAAAAAGCAAAGTCAATCAACTGGCTTTGAAACTGGTCAAGATTAAAGTAATGTTTACAAAAAGGAATGAAAACGCTGTTGCCCGCGGCAATAAATCCCCAGAAGAAAAACACAACAACGAGCGTACTAAGCGCGCCATAATTTGTTGGTTGCAATTTCCCTTTTGCAGCAGGAGCAGGTTTTGATAAATTCATTGAAGGAGTGGCCATTGAGTATGTAGTTTTGAATTGAAAATTGAGGATGAAAATATATAATTTTCCCAAAGTAAAGGTTTTTATTATAATTTTTTAATAAGAAAAATCATCCTTAATTTGAAGCGCTAAATAATGAGTATGGAAATTCTTCACGTAAGCGCCGAGTGTTATCCTGTTGCAAAAGCAGGCGGATTGGGAGATGTGGTTGGCGCATTACCAAAGTATCAAAATAAACTTGGCCATATTGCAAAAGTGGTGATGCCGATGTATCGTACAAAGTTTCTGTATGAACATTCATTTGATGTGGTGCACAAAGGTGCTTTTGGAATGGCCAATTATTGGTTTGAATACACGATCATAAAAGAAGCAAATAATACTCTTGGGTTTGATCTTTATTTGGTTGACATCAATGGTTTACTCGACCGGCTGAAAGTCTATGGATATGGTGATGACATTGAAAGATTTATGGCTTTTCAAATTGCTGTTGTTGACTGGATGAGCAAATGGCATCATCATCCTGATATTGTTCATGTGCACGATCACCAGGCCGCACTTGTTCCCTTTATGATGCAAAACTGTTTTGCTTATCGCCATCTTTCATGGATAAAAACAATTCTTACCATTCACAATGCACAATACCAGGGCTGGATGGATTGGGGCAAGTCGTGGTACATTCCCGATTGGGATAAATACAAATGGGGCATGCTCGATTGGAACAATACGATCAATGCATTGGCTTGCGGCATAAAATGTGCAGCTAAAGTAAACACTGTGAGTCATGGTTATTTGGAAGAATTGCGGCATAGTGCCAACGGGTTAGAAAGCTTGTTTCAATATGAAAGAGGAAAATGTTTTGGTATATTAAATGGTATTGACACAGAAGTGTGGAATCCTGAAACTGATCATTATTTGGAAGCGAAATTCGGCCTTGACGATTTTAAAGAACAAAAAGCAAAAAATAAAAAAGAGTTGTGTGTCAAATTTAATCTTGATGAAACAAAACCGTTAATCATTTTTATTGGGAGACTGGTGGGAGAGAAGGCTGCAGATCTTTTGCCGCAGGTGATCGGCGATTCTCTTTATTACATGGAAGGTAAAATGAATTTCCTTGTTCTCGGCAGCGGTGAGTCTTATATAGAAGAGCAACTGAGCCATCTTCACAATCATTTTTTTGGTTATTACAATCCGCAGATTGGTTATAACGAACAGTTGAGCCATCGCATGTATGCGGGAGCGGATTTTTTGTTGATGCCGAGCAGGGTGGAGCCTTGCGGGTTGAACCAAATGTATGCTTTGCGATATGGAACCATTCCGATCGTAAGGCGCACAGGCGGATTGGAAGATACCGTAAAAGATTTCGGTGAAGAAGGTGGATTTGGCATTTGTTTCAATGATGCATCTGTTGGTGATATCTGCAACGGAATCTACCGCTCCCTTGAATTATATGCAGATCAAAAGAAGATGCACAAAATCATCAGGCATATAATGCAGATAGATCATAGCTGGGAAAAGAGTGCCGAGATTTATATTAACCTCTATAATTCATAAAAAAAATTTAAGTTTAATAGCCAAAGAATTCTATGAAAGATGCGATAATTTCAAAATTGATTAAATAAAAAATTATGCAAACAAACATGTGGATCAGCAAATCAGTAATCGCCGTAATTCTTGGAGGTGGCGCCGGAACCCGTTTATATCCTTTAACACGCAGCAGAAGTAAACCAGCCGTGCCCATCGCCGGGAAATACCGATTGGTTGATATACCGATCTCCAATTGCATTAATTCTAACATCAATCGAATTTTCGTTCTCACTCAATACAACTCAGCTTCACTGAACAAGCACATTAAAAACACTTACCAGTTTAGCAATTTCAGCAGTGGATTTGTTGACATACTTGCTGCTGAACAAACGCCCGAAAGTTCTGAATGGTTCCAGGGAACAGCCGATGCGGTAAGACAATGTTTGAAATATTTAATGCCCAATGACTTTGATCACGTGCTTATTCTTTCAGGCGACCAGTTATACCAAATGGATTTTGGAACCATGTTTCGCAATCATGCAAAAGAGGGCGCAGACATTACTATTGCAACAATCCCGGTGACAGAAAAAGAAGCAACCGAATTCGGAATTTTAAAAGCCGATGAAGACAATAAGATCAAATCATTTATCGAGAAACCTGGATTGGATCTTTTGCCTGACTGGGTGAGCGAAACAAGTGAAGAAATGCAACAAAAGGGAAGGCATTATTTAGCTTCAATGGGAATTTATCTTTTCAAAAAAGATGTTTTGATCGATCTTTTGAACAACCAGAAAAAAGCGGCAACCGATTTTGGCAAAGAGATCATTCCTTTTGCCATACAGGATCACAATGTTTGCAGTTATCAATACAATGGCTACTGGACAGACATTGGAAACATCGGTTCTTTCTTTGAAGCGAATCTTGCGCTCACTGATGAATTACCGCCTTTTAATCTTTTTCATAACGAGCAAAAAGTTTATACTCGTCCAAGGATGTTGCCACCAGCTAAGTTTAGTGGCACTTCATTATTGAATACCATAGCTGCAGATGGATGCATCATACATGCAGAAAGACTTGAGCATTGTGTTATCGGAATCAGGACAAGGATTGGTTATGGAACCAAAATTTACCGCACTTACCTGATGGGAAGCGATTATTATGAAACCATGGAAGACCTGGGCGAAGATGAAGATAAAGGAGTTCCTAAATTGGGTGTAGGCGATAATTGTTACATCAACAATGCGATCATCGATAAGAATGCTCGGGTTGGAAATAATGTAAGGATCAATGGCGGCAGTCATCTTCAAAATGAAGATCACGAATTGTACACAGTAAAAGATGGAATTGTTGTGATCAAAAAGGACGCGATCGTTCCAGACGGTTATGTGATCGGGTAATCAATAAGCATTCATTTTTTAAGAAATGCAGTTTGATTTTATTAAATGATTTTGTTAAGAAATGTGAAATAAAAAATTTTCCGGTTTGTTCATTTACTGCCGAATGAACATGTTCTTGACAGAAATTTAATTTTGAAAAAAATCCTTTCACTGCCATTCCTGATTTTATTTTCTTTATTATCGTGTAATATTTACATAATTTCATTTTTGCAAAACGTATTGTTATGGCATCACACCCGGTTCCGAAACATCGACTCACTTTCGGGCAGATCATCAATATGAGTTTCGGTTTTTTTGGAATTCAATTTGGTTTCGCGCTTCAGAATGCAAACGTCTCACGCATCTTTCAAACACTCGGCGCAGATATTGATAAGATCGGTTTTTTGTGGGTTGCTGCACCGCTAACCGGTTTGCTCGTTCAACCGATCATCGGTTATTTAAGTGACAGGACGTGGCACAAACGCTGGGGCAGAAGAAGACCATTCTTTTTTATTGGATCCGTGTTGGCTTCCATCGCTCTCTTTTTGATGCCTCAATCCACAATGCTTTGGATGGCGGCAGTTTTGCTGTGGATCATGGATGCTTCGATCAACATTTCTATGGAACCCTTCCGTGCTTTTGTTGGCGATAAATTAATTTCTGAACAAAGGACAGCCGGATTTGCCACTCAAACATTTTTCATTGGCTTGGGAGCTGTGATCGCTTCCTTATTGCCTTACATTTTTACAAACGTTTTTCACATCAGCAATACCGCGCCAGCAGGACAGATTGGTGATTCTGTAAAATATTCGTTTTACATTGGTGCCTTTGTTTTCTTTTTGTCTGTGCTTTGGACAGTGCTCACTTCTGATGAAGCGCCACCCGAAAATTTGGAAGAATGGAAAAAGGAAAAGAAAGATTCTAAGGGATTAGGAAATGCGATTGCTGAAATTACAAAGGGAATTTTTTCAATGCCAAAAACAATGGGGCAGCTGGCTGTTGTTCAATTTTTTACATGGGTTGGCTTTTATTGCATGTGGCTTTACACAACTGCTTCTGTCGGTCAAAATGTTTACGGTACAACCGATACCGCATCCAAAGCTTTCCAGGATGCCGGTGATTGGGTGGGCGTAATGTTTATGGTTTATAGCGCCGTTTCGGCGATAGCAGCATTTCTCCTGCCTTTACTTGCCAAAAGAATCGGAAGAAAATTTACACATATGGTTTGCCTGATCATTGGAGGAGTTGGATTGTTTTCAATCATTTTTATCAAAGCCAAAATGATGTTGCTGCTGCCAATGGTAGCTGTTGGACTTGGATGGGCTTCTACTTTAACGATGCCCTATGCAATCCTCGCAGGCGCTTTGCCAAGAGCCAAAATGGGATTTTACATGGGCGTTTTCAATTTCTTTATTGTTATTCCGCAATTGGTTGCCTCCTTTGTAATGGGTTTTGTGATAAGAGATATATTTCACGACCAGGCGATTTATGCATTGGTAATAGGCGGTATTTCAATGGCGATTGGGGGCTTTTTTAATTTCATTGTTGCCGATAAGGATGAAAAAATTCCTGCGGTAATGGAAATGCAACTTATTCCTGAATAAGTTTATAAAATTATACACCGAAAGAACTTCCACAACCACACGTAGTGCTTGCGTTTGGATTAGCGAAAGTGAAGCCGCGTGCATTCAACCCGCCTTCCCAGTTGATCTCCATATTGTTGAGGTAGATTAGATGAGCCGGGTTAATGATGCAGTGAATTCCTTCAATCTCAAAGACTTCGTCTTTTTCTGTTTTGTCTTCAAAACCCAATACATAGGACATTCCTGAGCAACCTCCACCTTTTACGCCAATGCGCAAAAACCTGCCATTGTTATTTTCTTCGTTCATAAGTCTTCTTATTTCCTTAGCTGCCGAAGGAGTAAAAGTGACGGGTGTTTTATTGATTGTCTCCATATTATTTTGATAGTTAATAACGTTTAAATACTTAACGCTTCATTTTGCGTTTCAACATCTCAAAATTACAACCTTACTAAGGGAATGTTTATTTTTGTTTTATAAATTATAATTATGTCAACAATTGAAACCGTCATACTAATATTTTGCCTCGTTTTGTTGCTAGGTTTGATTTGGCTGGTGATGGAATTTTCAGCAATAAAAAAGCAGCTTGAAGAACATAAATCGAATGACCCTGACACTTTGCGATTACGCCTGCAGGCTTATGAAAGGATCACACTTCTTACTGAAAGAATTGCGTTGCAAAATTTGTTGTCAAGGCACACAAATGCCGGCCTTTCCTGCAGGCAAATGCAAATGACACTTATTGATTCGATCAAGCAGGAATATGAATATAATATGAGCCAGCAGATATATGTTTCGCCTGAAGTTTGGCGGGCAGTTAATAACCTGAAGGAACAAAATATTTACATCATTAATCAACTCGCCGCCACACTACCGGCCCAGGCTTCGGGCATGGACCTGAACAAACATATCATTGATTATCTTATCAATAATTCAAATGCTTCGTTGCATAATATTGTTTTGGAGGCTATTAATTACGAAGCCAAGAAAATAATGTGATAGTTAATGTGCCAATTAGATGATGTTCTAATTAGCCAAAGTGCGTTAACGATTTAATAGGAAATTGCAATTCAGTAAGTAAAGAAAAAAGGCAGATTTTTATTTTAGAACCTTACCATGAAAAATATAGAAACTAATTCCGGAATCGAGATAAAAAAGGTTTATACTTCGGACGATCTTCCCAAAGGTATTGAGGAAGAAATGCCCGGAGAGTTTCCGTTTACCCGTGGTGTGCAAGCTGATATGTATCGCGGTAAACTCTGGACAATGCGGCAATATTCAGGTTTTAGTACTGCCGAAGAAAGTAACCGCCGTTACCACTACCTGATCTCGCAGGGAGTGAGTGGCTTGAGTGTTGCTTTTGATTTGCCCACACAAATCGGTTACGACAGCGATCATCCATTGTCAGAAGGAGAGGTGGGAAAAGCCGGCGTCGCTATTGATTCAATTGAAGATATGGAAGCCTTGTTTTCGGGCATAAACCTGGGTGAAGTTTCTACTTCAATGACCATCAATTCTACCGCTTTTATTTTACTTGCTTTATACGTGGCAGTGGCAAAAAAGCAGGGAGTAAATCTTGCCAACCTGAAAGGCACGGTTCAAAATGATATTTTAAAAGAATATGCTGCACGGGGAACTTATATTTATCCTCCGCGGCCTTCGATGCGCATTATTACGGATATATTTGAATGGTGCAGCAAAGAATTGCCTAAGTGGAATACCATTTCTATTTCAGGATATCACATCCGGGAGGCAGGAAGTTCGGCAGCTCAGGAAGTTGCCTTTACGTTGAGTAATGGGAAAGCTTATGTAAAAGCAGCATTGGAAAAAGGATTGGATATAAATGTTTTTGGAAAAAGATTGTCTTTCTTTTTTAATTCACACAATAACTTATTCGAGGAAGTGGCAAAATTTCGGGCGGCAAGAAGAATGTGGGCAAAGATCGTGAAAGAACTTGGGGCGACAGACGAAAAGGCAATGATGCTCAGGTTTCATACGCAAACAGGAGGAAGCACGTTAACTGCCCAACAGCCCATGAACAACATCAGCCGGGTAACATTACAGACACTGGCAGCCGTTCTTGGCGGCACACAAAGCCTGCACACAAATGGTTATGATGAAGCCCTGAATCTTCCAACGGAAGAAGCTGCGGGAATTGCCCTTAGAACGCAACAAATCGTTGCTTTTGAGAGTGGTGTCGCAGATACAGTTGACCCGTTGGCCGGAAGTTATTTTGTAGAAAACCTGACGCAACAGCTTGAAAATGAGGCATGGAAAATAATTGGAACGATTGATGCTATGGGAGGAAGTGTAAACGCCATTGACGAAGGATTTATGCAGAATGAAATCGCGAGAAGTGCATATGCGTACCAGCAGAAGATCGAGTCGAAGGAGAAAATAATCGTTGGTGTTAATTCGTTTATTTCTGACAAGGAATCCGTTCCTCCACCTTTTAAAGTGGATGATAATATAAGATTGGTGCAGGTCGAAAAATTAAAAGCCCTGAAACAAAAAAGAGATAATAAAAAAGTGGCGGTTTGCTTAAAAAACATTAAAGATCATGCAACGAATAACCAAAATTTGATGCCTGTAGTAGTTGACGCCGTCGAGAACTTTTGTACCCTTGGAGAAATTGCTGATACACTGCGGCAGGTTTTTGGTGAATACAAATAACTTTTTTCAAAATTTTTATGAAGTACATTTTTATTATTGTTGCTCTTTGTGCAGCTACTGGAACAAAAGCGCAAAATTACATGCTGCTTGACGAATCGATTTCGCAGCCGGCTGTTTATACAAATCATCTGAATGAGATGGCGAAATACAAAAAGTATTTTCCTGTGGCAGTAAAAGATTTACCGGAATTCCTTAAAGTTCTTGAAGAAATTGATGGCCGTTTAAGTGAACCAAAAGTTACCGGGCCGGCGAAGAATTATAAAATCGGTTGTGTAGAATTTACCGGCAAAGTTTTCCCGCTTTCATCAGGCGAACGAATCGATTATGTCCTTTCATCTGACTGCGAAAACGTAAAGATCAGAATGCATCTCTGTGACGCGAAATTGAGCAATTCAGATAATGCTTATTTTGTAAAAACCTGGATCAAATATATCCGGAGTACAATGAAGCAACACAAGTAAACCAACAAATAAGTTTGATTTTTATTTCATAAAAAAGAGGCCGCTTCAATCGAAACGGCCTCTAAATTTTTTGTGTAAGAATAATTTTCTTATTTATTTCATCGGAACTTCCTTGCTGATGAAGTCGCCGGTTCTGTGGATGTATTGACTGTATTTTTGTTGTACAGAAGATGGTTGTTTGTCGCCGTTGATGTACAATTCACCTTTGGCAACTGCCACAGAAAATGTACTGTTGGTGATCATGTGATCATCTTCCAACACAGAAATAAAACTTTGAACTTGTTTTTCAGCAGCGGCCCTGTCTGATCCCGGAGGAGTTATCAATGTCCACTGATCATTTGTCCTTTCTCCATTTTCAGCAACTGAAGCTTTATCAATGTTGATTAAGTTTTGAATTTTTTGCTCACGTTCCATTTTGATCTTTCCTGCAAAATTGTGTGCGAGGGTTGGTGCGATTACCAATGAAACAATACTCATCAACTTGATCAGAATGTTCATGCTCGGACCTGATGTATCTTTAAACGGATCACCAACCGTATCACCTGTTACAGAAGCTTTATGTGGCTCTGAACCCTTGTAATGTGTTTCATTATTTATAAGCGCACCTTTTTCAAATGATTTTTTTGCATTGTCCCAGGCACCGCCGGCATTGTTTTGGAAAATCCCCATCAACACACCACTAACAGTTGCACCAGCCAGGAATCCACCTAAAACCTGTGGGCCAAAAATGAAACCTATTATCACCGGTGAAAGCAATGCAATTGCTCCGGGCGCCATCATCTTTTTAATAGAAGCGTTTGTTGAAATAGCAACACATTTTTCATATTCAGGTTTTCCTTTTCCTTCCATAATCCCTGGAATGGTGCGGAATTGCCTGCGCACTTCTTCTACCATCGCCATTGCCGCTTCTCCAACCGCGCGAATGGCAAGTGAAGAAAATATGAAAGGAATCATTGCGCCTACAAACAAACCAGCAAGCACGTCCGCGCGATAAATATCGATGCCATCAATTTTTGCAATGCCCACAAAAGCAGCAAACAATGCCAATGAAGTGAGCGCTGCAGAAGCAATCGCAAATCCTTTACCTGTTGCAGCTGTTGTATTTCCAACCGCATCAAGGATGTCCGTTTTTTCACGCACATCTTTTGGCAATTCACACATTTCGGCAATACCTCCCGCGTTATCTGCGATTGGGCCGAAAGCATCAATCGCAAGCTGCATTGCTGTTGTGGCCATCATACCTGCAGAAGCAATGGCAACGCCATACAAACCTGCTGCATAATAAGAAAGAAAAATTCCGGAAGCCAAAACAATGATTGGGAATAAAGTACTCTCCATTCCGATGGCAAGGCCACCGATAATATTTGTTGCGTGACCTGTAGATGATTGGCGAACAATTGTCAACACAGGTCTTTTGCCCATGGCAGTATAAAATTCAGTGATGAAACTGATCAAAGTTCCAACGACCAAACCAATAATGATTGCGCCGTAAACACCGTATTTTGTAAAGTGATAATTGCGAAGCACCAAATCAGTATCGGGCATCAGCCACATCACGAGGAAATAAGCTGCAATTGCTGTAAGCACGATAGAGCCCCAGTTTCCGAGGTTCAAAGCTTTCTGAACAACCGCAGTATGAAGTCCGGCTTTATCAGAAATTTTGACAAAGAAAGTTCCTACAATTGAAAATAAAATTCCCATAGAAGCAATGAGCATTGGCAACAATATCGGCGCCATGCCTCCAAAAGCATCAGCTGATAAAGTTTCTCTTCCTAAAACCATTGTAGCCAAAATCGTGGCCACATAAGAACCAAAAAGATCAGCACCCATTCCGGCAACGTCACCCACATTATCACCTACATTGTCAGCAATTGTTGCGGGATTACGTGGATCATCTTCAGGAATTCCTGCTTCCACTTTACCAACAAGGTCAGCACCAACGTCGGCAGCTTTGGTGTAAATTCCACCGCCGACGCGGGCGAAAAGCGCGATGCTTTCTGCACCAAGACTAAATCCTGTCAAAATTTCAATGGTACGCTCCATTTCAAAACTGTTGGCTGGAGCGTGAGGAGCGAAAATGTATTTTAAAATGATAAACAAACCTCCAAGTCCTAGAACAGCGAGACCGGTAACACCCAATCCCATTACACTTCCGCCGGTAAAAGAAACGTTCAAGGCTCTGGAGAGACTTGATCTTGCAGCTTGTGTAGTACGTACGTTGGCTTTAGTAGCCACTTTCATCCCGATAAATCCCGCAAGGGCACTAAAAAAGCCACCACAAATAAATGAGATGGCGATGCTCCAGCTGCTGTTGGCACTGCTGTATCCCATGATGCCCAACAAAATAGCAGCGATAATAACAAAATAAGAAAGGATCTTCCATTCTGATTTCAGGAAGGCCATCGCACCATCAGCAATATAAGTGCTTATTTCTTTCATTCTCTCATTTCCGGCTTCCTGCTTATCAACCCATGCAAATTTCAGAAACGTGTAAAGCAAACCAACAATTCCCATTGCCGGTATTACGTAGATCAAATTATCCATATTTGGTAATTACTTAATTTTAAGGGCTGCAAAAATAGGGTAAAAAGGCAATATTAAAAACGTTTGCACAAACTGTTTTCCTATCCGAAAATTCTTCAGTTTCATCCGCAAAATCTTCCAGTTTTTTTTGACACCCTAAAGCAGTATGATCAGGAAATTTTACAAGTGGTTTTCAAGCCCTATAAACTTCGTTTAAATCCTTTTAAAATAGATATTTTTGCGCAAATCAATTATTACCAATAATACATGCGAGACCGGAGAATAATATACCTGCTTGTTTTAGTGTTGTTTGTCGTAACCGTTTCCTTTATCCTTGTTTCTTATTGGGGATATCATTATTATTTCCAAAAGAACCAGCAACAAAAAACGGCGGTTATCCAACCCTCCAAAACTAAAGCCGATTCTTCTTTTTCCGATTCACTACAAAATCTTTTGAACGCTGCTGTTGTACAGATCCACAATGTTTCTGATTCTATTTCCATTGATTCATCATCTGACACTGCACTGGCTTCCAAATTGATCGAGTTTAATCGATTGAGAAATGAGATCACCCAGATGATTGAAAATAAAAATGCCTCTCAAAATTCTGCTGTTGATAGTGAAAAGATCAACAGGTTGCAACAAAGCTTCGAACAATTAAAAGAAAGGAATGACGAAATAGCTGCGCAAAATGAAAAGCTGGCGAACATGGTTAATGAACTAATGCAAAAAAAAGCAACTACTCCTGTAAAACCGGCCGGTAAACAACTTGCCAGTTCTGCATACACATTGCCGGTGCTCGTTGCTCATTTGCGTTTTGTAGGTTTATCTTTGAGTAAAAACAAAAGTGTAACCAACATTGCTGCTCAAACGGAAAGATTGTACGGTTCTTTCCAGATCAACATCAAACCAACAAATAAAGACAATACAATTTATATTGTAATTGTTCAACCGGATGGGAACACTTTGGTTACATCCTCAGGAAGATCGGGAATGTTCAAAACGGATTCAGGAACAAGACCTTTTTCAACTTCTATTAAATTTGACAATAAAAGAGACAACGGAAACCGCCTGGTTTTTACTATCGATTCACACAATTTTCAAAAAGGAAAATATGCAATGCAGATCTATCACCAGGGTGTGATGATCGGAAGATTAGTGCACACCTTCTTTTAAGTTTGTGCCAGTAAACAAACATTTGATCCAAAATATTAATTTCCTTTTCTAAAGACTTTTCCTTCAAAACTGGCATATCTTTTTATTGCTAAAAGACAATGTCATTAACCAAATACAAAGAAAAGAGATCGTTTGATAAAACACCGGAACCACAAGGTGGAAAGCCCTCAGGGGGACAACTTCGTTTCGTTGTTCAAAAACATCACGCCTCTCATCTTCATTATGATTTTAGGTTAGAAATGGAAGGCGTTTTAAAAAGTTGGGCGGTTCCCAAAGGCCCTTCCATGAATCCGTCTATAAAAAGACTGGCGATGATGGTGGAAGACCATCCATGGGATTATCGTGATTTTGAGGGAATCATTCCCGAAGGTTATGGAGCAGGAACAGTGATCGTTTGGGATGAAGGTACTTACCAGCCTGCTGAAAGAAAGAAAACGAAAAAAGAAAATGAAAAAAGCTTGTTGCATCATTTGTACCAGGGTGCGATTTCATTTGTGTTGCATGGAAAAAAATTAAAAGGAGAATTTTCTTTGGTAAAAACGAAAGAGCGCGGAGACAATGCCTGGTTGCTGATCAAGAAAAAAGACAAATATGCCAGCAAAGAAAATGTTGAAGAAAAGGACAAATCTGTTTTGTCAGGAAAAACCCTGGAAGAAGTAAAAGCAAATCCTCAAAAAGAATGGGAAAGTAACCGTGCGAAAAAAACGCCTACTGAAAATGAAAACGAGATTGGCAAAAAAGAGTTGCAGGCTTTATTGAAAAAAGGAGAGAAGGCGAAGTTTTTATCAAAAGTAAAACCGATGCTTTGCACATTGATCAAAGAACCTTTTGACGATCCTGATTTTTTATATGAAGTAAAATTGGATGGTTATCGCATCATTGCTTTTGTTCAAAAAGATAAAGTGGTATTGCGATCGCGAAGCGGATTGGATTATACTTCCAAATATCCAGAAGTTGTAAAAGCGTTGTCAGCACTGGATTTGAATGCAATTGTTGATGGAGAGATTGTTGCGCTCGACGAAAACGGAAGACCGGATTTTGATGCATTGCAAAAAAGTGACCATGAAAATCCGCTTGTATTTTATCTTTTTGATATTCTTTGGTTTGATGGTTATAAATTGACAGATTTAAAATTGACTGAACGAAAAGAAATTCTTTCAAACGTAATTCCATTTAATGATACTATTCGCTACAGTGAGGATTTTGACCAGGGAAAACAATTGTTTGATCTGATCAAAAAGCAGGAAATGGAAGGGATTGTTGCCAAAAGAAAAGACAGTCATTACCAGCAAGGAAAGCGCGGCAAAGATTGGCTGAAATTGCTTACTGAAAAGCGACAGGAATTTGTGATTGGTGGCTGGACAGAATCTGACAATGCATCACCATTTGCGGCACTTGTTTTTGGTTACTACGAAGATGGAAAACTTTTGTACCAGGGGCATGCAGGCGGCGGATTTAAGGGCAATCAAAAGAAAAAAATAAAAGAAAAACTTGAAAAGATTGAGATTGATAAAAGTCCTTTCGCCAACAAAGTTGAAACAGACAGGAAAGTGCATTTTGTAAAACCTGAATTAGTTGCCAACATAAAATTTGCAACTTATACACGATCGGGGATGATCCGTAAACCTGCTATTTTCCTTGGTTTGAGAGATGATAAAAAACCAAAACAGGTAGTTGAAGAAAAACCGATACCAATAGAAGAAGTAGAAGATAAAAAAGAAACAAAGCCCAAAAGTTTTGCAGGAAGCAACTGGCATATTCTTGAAAAAGAAAACATAACCAGCGAAGATTCAGTAATGATTGATGGCAAAGAAGTAACGTTGACAAACGTTGAAAAACAATTGTGGCCGGGAGTTACAAAAGCTGCTTTGATAGAATATTACCACACTATCGCTCCTTATATTTTGCCTTATTTGAAGAATCGCGCAGAATCATTGCACATAAAAAATATCAAAGCCGCTTTACCGGGATTGTATATTAAGGATATGCAGGGAAAACAGCCAAAATGGGCAAAAGTTTTTTCAACAAAAAGAAAACATCCAAAAAGAGGAAAAAGAAGTGTTATCGATTATTTGGTTTGTAATGATGAAGCTACGTTATTGTACATGATTAATTTAGGTTGTATTGATATAAATCCCTGGACATCGAGATTTGAAAATTATCTTGAACCGGATTTTATCATTATCGATCTCGATCCGAGTGATGATGATTTTCAAAAAGTGATCGAGACAACTTTAGCTGCGAAGAAAGTTTTTAATGAATTGAAAATAAAAGCCTTTGTAAAGACTTCTGGGAAGACAGGAATTCATATTTACCTTCCTTGCGAAAAATTTTCATTTCCGCAGGCAAGAGATATTGCTGAAATAATCTGTAAGCGCATCCATGAATTAGTGCCTGAAATTACGACCACGGAAGTTTCAATTGACAAGCGCGGCAATAAATTGTATATCGATCCTAATCAAAATGATGAAGCTGATACCGTTGCGGCTCCTTACAGTGTAAGACCCGCAGAGCAACCAACCGTTTCAACACCGTTGGAATGGAAAGAAGTGAATAAAAAACTCGATCCTAAAAAGTTTGATATCAATACCATTTTCGACCGGCTCAAAAAGAAAGGAGATCTGTTTGCCGGCGTGATGGATGAAAAGATAAAAAAGAAGAATTCTTCAATTTTGAAAAAGCTGTTATAACTGTAAACATTCTCTAAACTTCTAAACTCCTCTAACCCTTCTAGACCCTTTTAAACACTTAATCTCCTTCCATTCTTGGCACAAATTTTTATTAAACGCTAATAAAAAAATAATCATGGAAACAAAAACAGGTGAATTAAAAATAACAAGTCCTGCATTTGAAAATGAAGGAAATATTCCCCCAAAATATTCCTGTGATGGTGAAGGTGTCAACCCGCCTTTGCATATCGGAAATATTCCCGAAGGAACGAAAACATTGGCCCTGATTGCAGAAGATCCTGATGCACCAAACGGGACTTTTGTTCATTGGGTCGTATATAATATTGATCCTGCAGAAAAAATTGCAGAAGCCAGTAATCCCGGAACGAGCGGTGACAACGGTGCAGGTAAATCCGGGTATCATCCTGCATGCCCCCCATCGGGTTCGCACCGGTATTACTTTCATGTTTTTGCTTTAGATAAGTCTATAGACATGCTTGCAGGAAAAAAGAAACAGGATTTGGAAAATGCGATAAAGGGCCACATTATAGCTAAAGGAACACTAATGGGGCGGTATGAACGAAAAAAATAATTCTCTAACAACTTTTTAAAACAAAAACTATGAGCAACACAAAAAATCTTTATGATAAAGAAGCCATTCAAAAAATAAAAGAAATGGTAGATGATATTAAAACCTGCATGTTTTGTACTGAAGTGGAAAATGTCCCTTTCAGGACAAGACCGATGGCAACTGCAGAAGTTGATGAACACGGCGATATTTGGTTTTTTAGCAACAAAGAAAGCGACAAGAATGATGAAATAAAAGATGATCAAACTGTGCAATTGTTGTATGCAAAAAATTCAGACAGTCATTTTTTAACCATCACGGGAAAAACGGAAATTGTTTGGGACAAAGAAAAGATTGACAAACTTTGGAACCCTGTAATGAAAGCCTATTTCAAAGGAAAAGATGATCCCAACATCAGTTTGCTAAAAGTTGCGCCGGTTGAAGCGCATTATTGGGATACGATAAATGGAAAAATGATCACATTATTGAAAATGGCGACTTCTGCAGTTACAGGAATAAAGACTAACGTAGGTGTTGAAGGAAAGATCAAAGTTTAATCGAAGAAGACAAAATAAAAATTTTCATTATTTCCTTTTTTACTATAAAAAAATGGCAACCATTTGAGCTGCCATCTTTAAATTATATCGATAAACACACTGAATTTATCTTCCCTGGCTCCAGCTTCTTGTCCTTCTGAAACCGTTGTGAGAAGCAGGCCGGCGATTCATCATAGTATTTGTGCTGACAGGAGATTGAACGAAGTTGAGTTTGCTAGCATAAGGATGATCCTGGACAACAGGAATTGTTTGATCGATCAATTTATGAATGTCGCGCAGATAAGCTCTTTCTTCCATATCGCAGAAAGACAAGGCGATGCCTGAATTTCCAGCTCTTCCTGTCCGGCCAATACGGTGAACATAAGTTTCAGGAATGTTCGGCAATTCAAAATTGATCACATGACTTAATTCATCAACGTCAATTCCACGCGCAGCAATATCAGTTGCCACCAGTACACGGATCTTTCCTTCCTTAAAATTATTAAGTGCTCTTTGCCTTGCTTGTTGTGTTTTGTTTCCATGAATAGCATCAGATTTTATGTTCGCACGGTGAAGCGCACGCGCAATTTTATCAGCACCATATTTTGTTCTTGTAAAAACGAGTGCATTTTGAATCTCTTCATTTTTTAAAAGATGAATCAAAAGTTCCCGTTTGTCATTTTTTTCAACCAAATAAATCTGCTGTGCCACTTTTTCGGCAGTTGATGAAACCGGCGTCACTTCTACTTTTACAGGATTTTTCAAAATCGATGCAGAAAGTCGTACAATCTCATTCGGCATTGTTGCCGAGAAAAACAGGCTTTGTCTTTTTTCGGGCAATATTGAAATGACTTTTCTTACGTCATGAATAAATCCCATATCGAGCATGCGGTCTGCTTCATCCAAAACAAACATGCTGATGTTTTTAAGGTTCACCAATTTTTGAGAAATAAGATCGAGCAATCTTCCGGGTGTAGCAATCAACACATCCGGGTTGCGCTTTAATTCTTTTGTTTGATGGAATTGCGAAACGCCACCAAAAATAACCATGTGTTTTATACCGGTATATTTTCCATAAGAAGCAAAACTCTCATCAATCTGGATCGCAAGTTCGCGCGTCGGAGTGAGGATCAATGTTTTGATGTTGTGATTACCAGCATTTTCTTTTTGGTTAAGAACCAGGTTTTGTAAAATAGGAATCGCAAAAGCAGCTGTTTTTCCTGTACCGGTTTGCGCGCAGCCCAACAAATCTTTTCCGCGAAGAATATGAGGAATTGATTGTTGCTGTATCGGTGTTGGTTCTGTATAACCTTCTTCTTCCAGCGCCTTTAAAATAGGCGCTATTAAATGTAATTCTTTAAATAACAATTTTATTGTTTTAACGTAAATAATAACCTTCGTGAAATAATGATTTTCTGAAAGTCTGTTTCGACAGTATGCTCAACAACCTATGACTTGATGAGCTTTTGGTAAAAAGAAAATCCAGTCTGCTAAGTAGGAGAATAATGTTGCGAAGGTAAACCTTTCGTTCGGTATAAACCTATAACGTTCAAATAGATGATTAATTTTAACGAAGCAGGTATTTTTTTGTAAACCAACAAAAACCGGCAGTATTGCTTCACGATAGCATTGGAATTCTTTCAAATACCAAATAATCCCACGGGTGAAGCCACACAAGGCTTTTCTGTTCAAAGTCGATGTCGTCGTTCCAGTAAAGATTTCTGAAAAGGCCTTTCACATTTTTTACTTCAAAGTTTAATCCTTCGCCGCTAAAATTCAAAATAACAAAAACTTCTTGCTCCTGGTATTTGCGCAGGTAAGCAAAAACTTTATCATCTCCAGGCAGCGAAATAATTTGCGTCAACACTTTTGGATCGCCTGCACGCAAGGCTTTATTGGAGGATTTGAGTGTGAGCAATGTTTTATAAAAATCGTGTAGTTCGAATTTGCCTGTCCAATCAATCTGGTCCTTTTCAAAAAATTTCAATCTCTTTTTATTGGGCAATTCCTGGCCTGAATAGATTAAAGGAACGCCATCCCATGTACAGGAGAATACTGCCATTAATTTTGCTGCATCACCATACTTTTCATACTCAGTTCCGTTCCAACTGTTCTCGTCATGATTGGATGTAAAATAAACCCGCATCGCATTGCAAGGGAATTCTGTAACTGATCTGTACAACACTGTCAGAAGGCTTTGAAGATTCATTTGACCATGACAAAAGTTTTCACTTGCATGCATCCATTTCCATGTATAAGTCGCATCAAAAACTTCATGATATTCCGGCACCTGGCATTCACCCAGCCAGAATAAATCATCTTTTAATTTTGAAACTTTCTTTTTGGCGTATTTCCAAAATTCAAGCGGAACAAGATGAGCCATATCGCACCGAAAACCATCTACATCATATTCTTTCACCCAATATTTTAAAACTTTCGTCATTGCTTTCCACACTTCAGGAATCGAATAATTTAATTGGCTCACATCCGACCAACCGTGCGGGTGAACAAAAGATCCGTTTTCATCTTTCACAAAATATTCAGGATGTTGCTGTATCCAGCCTATATCATTTCCTGCGTGATTCGCAACAAAATCCATCAACACTTTGAACCCCATTTGATGCGCTTCTGCAATCAAAGCTTTAAAATCTTCTACCGTTCCGAATTCCGGGTTGATCTCGCGGTAATTATTTGCTGCATAATAACTTCCCAAAGGGCCAAGCCTTCCTTCTTCGCTGATGGGCAATACGGGCATAAACCATAAAGTTTCAACACCCATGTCCTTTAACCGCGGCAAGTGTTTTGCAAAGGCACTGAAAGTTCCTTCCAACGTATACTGCCTGATGTTTACTTCATAAATGTTAGTTGAATAACTCCAACCTGGATGTATCTTCTTTCCTTTTTTCTTCGACATAAATTTGTTTTCCTTAAAAAAATAAAATTAATCATAAAAATCCTTACATCCCATTTGGTAGCGATGTAGATTGTAACTTTACAACCGAAAGTAGCCGAAATGAAAAAATTTGATGTTCCAGTATTTTACCGTAGCCCATTAATAACTGCAATAAAGAACCAGCGCAAATCAGATGATAAATTAAAGAAAGATTTTTCACCAACATGCCTTGATTTTGGTAAACTTAAAATATACCTTGCCCGACATTTTGGTTTTTGTTATGGAGTCGAAAATGCCATTGAAATTTCTTTCAAAACTGTTGAAGAAAATGAAGACAGAAGGATCTTTTTACTGAGCGAGATGATTCATAATCCGCAAGTAAATAATGATCTTAAAAAGCGCGGTGTTAAATTTTTAATGGATACAAAAGGTAAAACACTTATCCCGTTTGATCAATTAAAACCTGATGATATTGTTGTAGTTCCGGCATTTGGTACAACGCTCGAAATTGAGCAGCAATTGAAAGAGGCGGGAGTTCAGATAGAAAATTATAACACCACCTGTCCGTTCGTTCAAAAAGTATGGAATCGTGCACAAGCAATAGCTGAAAATAATTATTCTGTAATTGTACACGGCAAACCTCAGCACGAAGAAACGCGCGCCACATTTAGTCATAGTGCAGCGAATTCGCCAACAGTGGTGGTAAAAGACATGAACGAAGCCAAAGAACTTGCTTCCTATATTTTAGGAAAAAAAGATTCGAATCTGTTTTACAAACAATTCAAAGGTCAATTCACTGAAGGATTTGATGTTGAAAAAGATTTAGAGAGAATTGGTGTTGTAAATCAAACAACCATGCTGGCAAGCGACACACAAGCCATTGCAGAATACCTTAAAAAGGTAATGAAAGATAAATACCATCTGACTGAAGAAACGATTAGCGAACGATTTGCGGATACGCGTGATACACTTTGTTATGCCACAAATGATAACCAGGGCGCAGTGTATGCCTTGCTTGAAACGCCGGCAGATTTGGCGATCGTTGTTGGCGGATATAACAGTTCCAATACTTCTCACCTGGTAGAATTGTGCGAAGAAAAGTTGCCGACTTATTTCATAAGATCAGAGAAAGAAATTGCTTCTTCGCGTCAGATCAATCACTATAAAATACAAAGGAAAGAAGTGGTGACAACTCTTTCTTATTTGCCCGAAAAAAAACCGGCCAAGATCCTTTTAACAAGCGGCGCAAGTTGCCCTGATGCTTTAGTGGAAGGAGTTATTAAAAAATTAGTTTCTTTTTTCGATTGCGACAAAACCATTGAAGATTTGATCAAAGAATTTAGCCATGATTGGCAGGAAATAAATGGTCATTCAGTGCCACATCCAAAGGCCAGGATAGTAAAGAAAGAAAAATTGTAAATTTTTATTTCTGCTAAAATCTTGTTTGGAATTAGCTCGCTATTTCAAAAGAAAAATTGGTGATCGGTTTTTTATTTTTCCTTTTTTCGAATTACTTTTGCCAAACCTTAAACCCAAAATGAATTAAAATGAAAGAAACAAGCGAAGAAAGAATGGCTTTCCGTGGTATTATAATAGTTACTATCCTTCAAATTTTAGGGATATTGTTTCTGATCTCAATCAACGTTTAAAAATCTATCTTGCTTTTATTATTCCCGGATTTTTCTCCCCGGGATATTTATCTTTTATTCTCTCGTAATTTTTGCGCAGTTTTTTTTGCATAACTTCATTTCAACTTTTATATTTCACATTTCAATTCATAAGATATGAAAACAAACAGGTTGAGTGAAAGTCTTTGTACTGCATTAAATGCTCAAATGACAAAAGAAGCACACGCGGCTCAAATTTATTTGTCCTACGCTTCCTGGGCAGCGGCAAATGGTTATGATGGCATAGCCAATTTTTTATTTCGTCATGCAAATGAAGAGCGCAATCACATGATGAAGTTTTTGGAATACATTCTCGAACGCGGAAGCTCAGTTGTCATAGATGCTATTCCCGCTCCGGGAAAAACGCCTGCCAGTGTTTTTGATTGTTTTCAAAAAACTTTTAAGCAGGAAGTTGATAATACCGAATCGATTTACAAAATAGTCAAACAAAGTTTTGACGAAGGTGATTGGGCAACATGGAATTTTCTACAGTGGTTTGTAAAAGAACAAACTGAAGAGGAAACATTGATCATGAATATGATGGACAAACTCAAAATAGCCGGCGGCGAAAAAGCGACAGGGGAGAGTTTATATGCTATTGATCGAGACCTGAGATCTACACCTGATGATGCAGAACTTGCCCAGGAGAAAACGGTTGAAAATCCGTAAAAAATCATTTGATTTCCAAAACCGCTTTCGCATAATAGCGGCGCAATGAATCGAGAATCCTTGTTGTATCCGCAAGAGGAAGTTTAAATGGCTCAGCGATTTTATACATCGTAGAATCATCGGTGTACAGGATCACATTACGGTGGTTATTCTTCAACATCTGAAGCCTTCTCTCAGCAGCATTTATTGTATGGTATTCACTTACCACGACGTTAAATGAAACAGTATCAGAAACTGGCGTAGCGTTGACAGCTGTTGTGGTATCGCTTTGAGAAGAAGAATCCTTTACAGGCACAATTCCTTCTGTTGAGGTAAGGTTCGGCGTTTCCTCTTTTTTTGTAAATGCATAACGCCAAACCGCCCAAACGGCAAAACCCAGTATTATCAGCACGAGGAACATCAGTGCCATCTTTCCGCCATTATTTGCTTTTCTTTCTCTCTGGTAATCTTTGAACAAACCTTCATCGCCAGATTCCTCCATCACTTCTTCTTCCGTTCTTACACGATTGGGTTCTATGCGAGGCGCAATCAATTCACCCGGAACAAAGGCCAATAAACCAGAATTTTGTTTTTCCAAAGTGCCAATATGAGGAAGAACAAAAGGTTTACCTATATTTAAAAACTGTCTGCCGAGGGAAAGAAATGAATCCAGGTCAGAAGCAGCAAGCGGTTTAATTTTCCCGGTATGTTCCACAATAAAATCAACCAACCCTTCATCTTCAGTCACACGCGGATCATAATTAAAAGTGATGGCGTTTTCAGGAATGTAAACCGGTTTTTCTGAATCAGCAGAATCAGGCACAGAAGCGTCAAGATGAAAAGTTCCGATGCCTTGTAAGGTGAGTTGTTTGGTTTTTAGTAAATAATGTACAAGTACTTGCTCAATTTTCACAGAGGAGGTTTTAATAAAGCAAACCTACATTTTTTTTCACTTAATTCATAAAAAATGAAAGCAAAAAGCGCCACGTGATTTCTTTTTAATTTTTAGTATGCTACCTTTGTAGCATGCTTACAGACGACGAAAAATCATTCATTGTTTATTGGGAAAAAAACCGCGAAAAAGAGAAAAAAATATTTACCAAATTTATGTACGGATCCCCGTATGGGCTTATGTTTGCGCTGCCGATACTTATAGCAGTTATTTTTCATGGCTGGTATAAAAACATGGTTTATATTTCTCCAACACTAATAACCCTCATCATCATTGCGGTTATTGCAATTGCCGTTTTTTACACCCTGTTCAGTATGCAATTCAAATGGGACAGGAACGAACAGATTTACAAAGAGTTAAAATTCAAACAAAGCGAAGAGGAAGCAGCGAATTTATAAGTTTAATGCTCTTTATTTGCAAACTCAATATTACTCTATGAACAAAAAAATCTTTTCCATCCTGCTTATAAGTTTTGTTGTTTTAGCTAGCTGCTCCAAAAAAGTTAACAGCTGTGGCTACAGCACATCTTCAATTATTGCACCATCCGGTGAACAGGAAGCATTGCATGATTCATTAACTGCAAGAAACATTGATGCAACACTTGATCCTTCAGGTTTTTTCTATACCATCAACCAACCGGGAAGCGGCGTTTCACCAACCAGCCTTTGCTCAACTGTTTCTGTTTTTTATCGTGGCGGATTTCTGAACGGAAAGGGATTTGATTCCACTTCAACAGGCACACCTGCTGTGTTTCAGCTTGGACAGGTAATTCCCGGATGGCAAAAAGCTTTACCGTTAGTAGCCAAGGGAGGCGATATCACTTTATACATTCCGCCCTCTCTTGCTTATGGATCAACGGCGGTAAAAGACACTTCAGGAAATGTGGTTATTCCGGCAAATTCCAATCTTGTTTTTCGTGTATTGATTGCCGATGTACAACCGTAATTAAAGCCAAAATAAGAATTTTGTTTTATTGTAGGTTTTACTGTTTGCGCTTGCTTTGCAGGGATGAAAAATTTATGTTTTGCCCCAGGAACATGGTGCATTAAAGCGATTATCTTTGCTTTTTAAATTGAAGGATGAAACACGAAGCGCTATCTGTTTTTGATATGTTTAAAATTGGCGTTGGGCCTTCGAGCAGCCATACACTTGGTCCCTGGCGCGCGGCGCAACAATTTGTAAAATCACTCACTTCTGCCAACATCCTCGAACAGGTAATTTCCCTAGAGATTTTATTATATGGTTCGCTCGCAAAAACCGGGAAAGGTCATGGTACGGACTTCGCTGTCCTATTGGGTTTGGCAGGAGATGATCCCGTTACATTTGAAGTAAACCGGATTGAAGAAAAGATCGCTCAAATTAATTCAGATAAAAAACTTTTTCTGAATGGTACTCATCCAATCGATTTTAATCCGACAGAAGATATTGAATTTCTGAAAACAGAATCGCTGTCTTTTCATCCCAACGCGCTCACATTTATTGCTGTTCTCGAAAATGCTGAGCATATCTCCGAAACCTATTACTCGATCGGGGGTGGTTTCGTAAAAAAGGAAGGAGAAGGTGCGGATGCTAATGAAGAAGTGAATTTGCCTTTCCCGATAAATGATGCTGATGATCTTGTTCATTGGTGCATGCAAACAGGAATGAACATCAGTGAAGTGGTGCTTGAAAACGAAAATTCGTGGCGAAATGAAGAAGAAACAAAAACTGGCCTTTTGAATATCTGGAAAATTATGCGGGAATGCATTTACATTGGATGCCATACACAAGGAATTCTTCCCGGCGGCTTGAATGTAAAACGCCGTGCGGCTAATTTGAATAAAAAATTAATTTCCGGAAAAACCTACTCAGATTTTGATTCATGGATAAAGGTGATCAAAGAAGGAGGAAATCAATTCAAATACATTTTGGATTGGGTGAGCTGTTTTGCATTGGCAGTAAATGAACAAAACGCAGCTTTTGGAAGAGTCGTAACTTCTCCCACAAACGGAGCTGCAGGCGTAATACCGGCGGTGCTTGCCTATTATATTATTTTTTGTGATGGCAATGATGATGATAAGATCATTCAATTTTTAGCAACAGCCTCGGAGGTTGGATGCATTTTTAAAAAAGGTGCAACGATTTCTGCTGCAATGGGTGGCTGCCAGGCAGAGATTGGCGTTTCGGCTTCAATGGCTGCTGCGGCACTAACTGAATGCATGGGAGGCACACAAAGACAAGCACTGATGGCAGCGGAAATTGCGATGGAACATCATTTGGGAATGAGTTGCGATCCGATCTCTGGCCTGGTACAGATTCCCTGCATTGAAAGAAATGCGATGGGCGCTATCAAAGCGATTACTGCAAGCCAGTTGTCACTTCAAAGCACTCCGGATTTTGCCCGCGTCACTTTGGATAACGTGATTAAAACTATGTGGGATACCGCTGTTGATATGAACAGCAAATACAAAGAGACGGCAGACGGGGGACTGGCAGTAAATGTTCCTTTGGGACTGAGCGAATGTTAAAACAGTAACAAGAAATAAGAGACAATTTTTTTAGGCAACAAGATTATTTTAAACCCCATACTTCCTTTTAATATCCCGGTCGCTTTCTCTCGCTTTAATAGTTTCTCTTTTGTCATAGATCTTTTTGCCTTTGCCAAGTCCGATCTCAATTTTAGCAAAACCGCTTTGTGAGAAAAATATCTTCAACGGAACAATCGTGTATCCTTTTTCTTTTATTTTATTATCCAACTTGCGCAATTCTTTTTTATGCAAAAGAAGTTTGCGTTCCTGCATAGGTTCATGATTGAAATGTGTTCCATAATTGTACTCAGAAATGTGCAGGCTTTTTACAAATAATTCGCCCTTATGAAAGTAGCAATAACTATCATTGAAACTTGCTTTCCCTGCACGAAGTGATTTTATTTCTGTTCCTGATAAAACCAATCCTGCAACAAATTTTTGCTCAATATTGTATTCGTAATACGCTTTCCGGTTACTTATATCCATAATAAAAAAACAGCAGGAATTTTTTGAGTTCCTGCTGCAAAGTTTCGTTTTTTTAAAGTTAATGGCTGAATAAAATCAGCAATTGTTTGAGCTTATCCTTCAGGTCCTTGCGTGAAACGATAAAATCGAGGAAGCCATGGTCCAGCAAAAACTCGCTTCTCTGGAAACCGGCAGGTAAATCTTTCTTGATCGTTTCTTTGATAACACGAGGCCCCGCAAATCCAATCAGTGCTCCGGGTTCAGCCATTATCACATCACCCAACATGGCAAAGGAAGCTGTTGTTCCGCCGAAAGTCGGATCAGTGCACAAAGAAAAATAAGGGATTTTTGCGTCCGTCAGTAACGACAATCTTCCTGAAGTTTTTGCAAGCTGCATCAAAGAAAACGCACTCTCCATCATTCTGGCACCACCGCTCTTGTTGATGATCATAAAAGGCACTTTGTGTTTGATGCAATAATCGCAGGCGAGAGAAATCTTTTCACCCATTACGCTACCCAAACTGCCACCAATAAATTCAAAATCCATGCAAGCAACTACCAGGTCCATTCCATCTACTTTTCCGTATGCAACTGTAATAGAATCGTGAATATTGGTTTTTTCATACGCCTCTTTCAATCTTTGACTATAGGGTTTGAGATCCACAAATCCTAAAAGATCCTTCGACCTGATGTTATCAAAAAGTTCCTTATAACTATCATCATCAAAAATGATCTCGAAATATTCAGCGCTTCCAATACGGTGATGGTATTCACATTTGGGACACACAAAAAGATTTTCCCTCAATTCAGTGACCGTGCATGTATAACGGCATTGGGGGCACTTGGTCCACAATCCATCCGGCGGTTCTTTTTTATCTTTTGTCGAAGTGGTGATTCCTTTCTTGATCCTCCTGAACCAGCTTCGTTTCGTCTCTTCTGTTTCACCTTCTTCGCCGGCAAGAT
>JBQCEG010000031.1:0-50295 GCA_051960475.1 Ginsengibacter sp. | reverse complement strand
TATCAAAAAACTTAATTTACTTAGTATTTTCCTCATTGTATTTACTGATTGCATATAATCCCTTCAGAATCAAATAGGGGTCGGCAAATATCTTATTTTTAAGATGCCTTACAAAATTGGCCGTATCGCCACCGGTTAAAAGCACGTTAAATTTCACGAACTTCTTTTTGTATTCATCTATAATACCGTCAATCTCAGAGGTCATTCCCTGGAGCACGCCACTTAAGATATTTGTGGTCGTGTCATAACCAATCAAAGGAAAATTCCAATCTACTTTTACCAAAGGCAACTTCGCCGTATAATGATTTAATGCTTTGAAACGCATTTCCATTCCGGGTGAAATGCTTCCGCCATTAAAACTGTTATATTTATTGATAAAATTATAAGTGATGCATGAACCTAAAGCAATTACCAGCGTGTTTTGATCCCTGTAAAAAAATGAAGCGTAAGCGGCCAGCGCCAACCTGTCGGCGCCAATTGTTTCCGGTTTTCCGACAGGAGTGGTAAAAGGCAATTTTACTTTTGCATCCAACTTTAAAAAGGAAGTTTTTTCTGCTAATATTTTTTCAATTTCCGGATCGTGATTTACAACAGACGAAAGAATAGTGCGATCCGGTTTGTATTTATTGACAATTGCAGTTATCGTTTCTGCTTTGTCGTCGTCCAATGTAATGACTTCTGTAAGTTGATCGATTTGGAAAACACCACATTTTAGAAGTGTATTGCCAAAATCAAAACAAAGTGTGGTTTTACTCAAAATGCGCTTCAGGTTTTAAGTTGGCAAAGTAAACGTTCTTTGTTAAATGAATAAAATAAATCAACGAAAACGGTATTATGAAATATTGAACCCGGAAATATTTTTAAAATGACCGTTCATCTTGATCTTTTCTTTTAAAGATTCCATTTCGGCAACAACCGGCAAGACTTTTTGCAAATGGCGTTTTAAATATTCCTGCCGCTGTAGTTCGTTCATAAGGCCTAAGAGTTCATATTCTTCTTCCAACGTCAATCCGACTTTGTGAGCCACATCATAACTCCATAATTCTTCTTCGGTCTTTTTCAGAGGTTTTTCAACCCTTAATAATTTATGAAGTTCGTGAATTGCTTTTAGCACTTTTTCCATCAACAATCTTTTGCCATGCTCATGATTGGGGGGATAATTGACAATGGCGCCGCTGTATAATTTTTCCGGAACCGATGGAATTACTTCAAGTACACGAAAAACTTTCGTTCCTTTTGTTTTGATGTCCATTTCACCATTTTCATATTCTTTGGTTATCTCTTTTATCTCCAAAAGTGTTCCCAGTTCCTGCATTTTTTCATTGATCACCACCGGCATTCCAAACAATTTTTTCTGGTCATAACATTCCTTGATCAATTGTTTGTATTTGGGTTCAAATATGTGCAGGTTAAGATCTTCGTGTGGATACACAACAAGCGATAAAGGAAATATGGGAATAAAATTTGTCATAGTACAGAATAAAAATTTTATTTTTTTCTTCGTTTGCTATTCTTTTTAAGATAAAGCATTCTTGCAAATTACATCTTAAAATACTTCGAAAGACCAATCAAAGTCGATACCAAACGAATTAAAATCTTCTGTCAACAAAATAAAAAAAATTATTTTAGCTTCTTAATAAAAGCGCTTAGTGCTTCTTATTCTTTTTAAAAATTTTAAAACGACACGAGATATTTATGGATAGAGAAAAAGTGATCCTCACTTTAATGAAACAAAAGAATTTATCCAATTACCTGGAAATTGGAGTATTTAACGGCCACATTTTTTTTCGTGTCAAGAGCAGTTTTAAAATAGCTGTTGATCCTGAATTCAGGTTTGACTGGTTGAGAAAAACAGGAAAGCTTTTTCTGAATCCTTTCAACATTTTCAATAAATATTATCAAAAAAGAAGTGATGATTTTTTTGCAGAAGATGCGCCTGAATTGCTTTCAGACCGAAAGTTGGAATTGGCGCTCATCGATGGGATGCATGAATATTCTTTTGCTTTGCACGATGTTGAAAACTGTCTTAATTATCTTACGGATCATGGAGTAATTGTACTTCACGATTGTAATCCTCAGGTGAAAGAGGATGCTGTTACTTTTGAAGAATGGAAAGCGCGCAATTTTACGGGCACATGGAACGGTGATGTGTGGAGAACGATCCTGCATTTGCGCAGCTTAAGAAACGATATCAATGTTTTTACGCTTGATTGCGATCACGGGCTTGGCGTGGTTACTTTTGGCAAACCTGAAAATCCTTTGAATTATACTTTGCCGGAAATAGAGAAATTTACCTTTTCAGATTTTGCTGCTAATCGTTCAGCATGGCTCAACCTGAAACCGGCAAATTATTTTTACGAATATTTTCAACTCACACCTTAAAATTTTCCTCCAAAAAAATGCTGCGAATGAATAAAGATGAAAAGGATATTGATATTAAGTTTCTTGCCCGCGGCATTTCACTGATCGAAAATCAATCCAAAGGATTTGAAGATTTGTTGCTTGATTTAAAACCTTCCCATTCGAAAATTATTGGCATCACAGGTGCACCGGGAGCGGGGAAAAGTTCTGTTACTGATGTGTTGATAGGAGAGATGATAGCTGACAAAAAAAGAGTGGCAGTCTTGTGCGTGGATCCATCTTCACCGTTTAATAAAGGAGCATTGCTCGGCGACAGGATTCGCATGAGCGAATGGTACAATCATCCGGATGTATATATTCGTTCTTTGGCCAACAAAGGTTCTCTGGGCGGATTGCATCCTCGCATTTTTGAAATTGCTGATTTGGTAAAAAGTCATGGATTTGATTATGTGATCATCGAAACCGTTGGTGTCGGACAAAGTGAAGTTGACATTGTTGCGATCGCAGACATTACGATCGTAATGCTTGTGCCCGAAGGAGGAGACGTTATCCAAACTATGAAGGCCGGCGTGATGGAGGTTGCGGATATTTTTGTGATTAATAAATCCGACAGGCCGGGAGCAGAAAATTTTTATAAATTTTTGGTGCAAATGCTTGGTGGCACATTTAAAAAAGAGATTCCTATTTTAAAAACAGTTGCCACAGAAAAATCAGGAATTGAAAAATTATACCAAACAATCAAAAGTTTCCAGGTGAGTGAATTTTCTGAAAATAAACTAAACCTTCTGACTGAAAAAACCTGGGCTTTGATCCGCGAAGAAAAAATGAAAAATTTTGATAGGGAAGATTTGCAAAAAGAATTAGAGAATGCTTTTACCAATCCCGGTTTTAATTTATACGCCTTTGCAAAAAATTACCAAAAGAGCAAAGAATAAAAATCAGGAATCGGATTTTCTCCTTTTTTCATTTTGCCACCATTTGTATCCCACAGCACCTACCACTAAATAAGGAATAGTCATTAAATAAAGTATCCCATCATTAAAACCTTTAGCAGGTTTGTCGCCAAGTTGCATCACGGTTTTTGTGCAGATGGAACATTGTGCAATTGAATGAGAAGCGGCAAGCGAAAAGACAATGGTCAATGATAATATGAATAGTATTTTTTTCATCTTGAGCGACAGCAAATATACGTTCAAATAACGAAGCTTAAAAAATGTTTATCGTTTTTTGATTTAACTTCATGCCGATTTTTATCAGATTAGTTTATTGGATGTTTATAATTTATTGAGTATGACAGAGCCGTACGCTTCGCAAAGCCTTGAAAATTTTAAAAATTATGTTGGACTGAAATTTCAGTTGTATAATAGTCTTTTTACTTCTCTGCCTTTTTACCGGATTGAAAAGACAGGAATGCTTCTGTCACTGTTCTTAAATATATGTGAAGAAGGTTATAAGAAGAGACGCAGCCCCGCACAAATTATTGAAGAATTTTTTCGCAAAGACACTTCCTTTAAAACAGAATCGGAAAAGATCGATTTGTTGTTTCGTTTCATACAATTCGTCGAGCGGCAGGTTGTATTGTTTGACGCGCTTGAGGACGCGGCTTTTAATTATGTTCATGATACAACGGGAGCAGGAACTTTAAAGCAATTGGAAGTAGATGCCGTTCAAAATAAAAAGGAAAAAGAACTTGTAAAGAAGTTGGATAATTTTTCTGTAGAAATTGTACTCACCGCACATCCAACGCAATTTTATCCGGGTTCAGTTTTGGGAATTATCAATGATCTTTCTAAATCCGTTTCTGAAAATAATACGGCACGCATAAATATGTATTTGCAGCAGTTGGGAAAAACGCCGTTTTTCAAAAAGGAAAAACCAACGCCTTATGATGAAGCGATGAGCCTGGTTTGGTATTTGGAAAATGTATTTTTTGCTGCGATTGGAAGAATTGTTTCGTTTCTGAGAAATCAATTTCCTGAGGCAGATTTACAAAATAATGCGGTTTTAAAAATGGGCTTTTGGCCTGGCGGAGACCGTGATGGAAATCCATTTGTCAATACTGAAATTACATTGAAAGTAGCTGACGCCTTGCGTGGCGCTATTATTAAATGTTATTACCTTGAAATCCGCAAACTAAGGAGGAGACTGACTTTTAAAGGCGTTGATGTATTACTGGCCGATCTTGAAAAACAATTGTACAATAATATTTTTATTCCCGGCAGCAGGACGGATATCTCCAAAAATGAGATACTAAAAATTTTGAATGAGGTAAGGGAAATTATAATTTATAAACACAATGGTTTGTTTTGTCATCTCATCGACGACCTGATAAGTAAAGTGCATATTTTCGGATTGTATTTTGCTTCGCTCGACATAAGGCAGGACAGTTCCATACACAAAAAAGTGTTTGCAGCAATGGCAGCCTCTGATACATTTTTCCCTTCTGATTATAGCAAATGGAGTGATGAAAAGAAGATCGAATTTTTAACAAAAAACAACAAAGTCCTTCCTGAAACAGATTATGGCGATCCAATCATCAATGACACTTTTGAAAGTATAAAAGCAATAAAACAGATTCAGCAATACAATGGTGAAGAAGGTTGTAACCGTTACATTATAAGTCATGCAGGTTCGGCGCTCAATGTTTTTGAAGTTTATGGATTGTTCATTTTGTGTGGCTGGAAAAAAGAAAAGATGAACGTGGATATTGTTCCTTTGATTGAAACAATTGAGGATTTGCAAAATGCCTCTGTAATCTTAACAACGTTGTTTGAAAACAAAGAATACCGCAAGCATTTGGAACGCCGTCATGACAAACAAACCATCATGCTTGGTTTTTCTGATGGAACAAAAGATGGTGGTTATTTGATGGGCAACTGGGCAATTTACCAGGCTAAGGAACATCTTACAGCGGTAGCAAGGAAATATGATATTGATGTCGTTTTCTTTGATGGTCGCGGTGGTCCGCCGGCAAGAGGTGGTGGTAAAACCCACAAGTTTTATGCTGCGATGGGAAAAAATATTTCGAACAAGGAAATTCAATTGACCATCCAGGGACAAACGGTTAGTTCCAATTTCGGCACGATCGATTCGGCTCAATATAATATGGAGCAATTGCTTCATGCTGGAATATCAAACGATATTTTTTCTGACCGGCATATACGTCTCGGGAAGGAAGAAGAAGAACTTTTGCAAAACCTGGCAGCAATCAGTTTTGAATCTTACAGCGCTTTAAAAAATCATCCTGATTTTATGGATTACCTGGTGCAGGTGAGCCCCCTGAAATTCTACAGCGATACCAATATTGGTAGCCGTCCGACAAAAAGGAAAAAAGGAAAAATGAACCTCGATGATCTTCGGGCGATTCCTTTTGTGGGTTCATGGAGCCAGATAAAGCAAAATGTAACCGGCTATTATGGTTTGGGAACTGCTTTGCAAGAAATGGAGCAGGAGGGGAATTTCAGCCAGCTGAAAAAGTTATACACTAGTTCACTTTTTTTTAAAACATTGATCGACAATTGCGAAATGTCAATGAAAAAATGTTTCTTCCCGTTGACTGAATATCTTTCTAAGGATGGAAAGTTCAGCGAAATTTGGAATATGATCTTTGAAGAATATGAGCGAACCAAAAAGTATGTGTTTAAACTAACGGGACATAATGAACTGATGGCCGATTATCCCGTGGAGCAACTTTCTGTAGACATGCGTGAGAAAATGGTATTGCCTTTGGTTACGATTCAACAATACGCGATAATAAAGATCCGGGAAATGGAACAGGAACAGGCAAAAGATCCGTTGAGGCCAACTTATGAAAAATTGGCTATGCGTTGTTCATTTGGGATAATTAATGCTGGAAGGAATTCTGCGTAAGAAGAGAAGTGAACAAAGGAATTTGAGGGATTTTTATTTTGATTGATTCCGATTTTCTTTCCTTGCTTGCAAAATTGAAATAGTCGTTTGAAGTCTCTCGCTGTTTCTTATAATTCTATTTGTCTTTTTGCTATCATACATTTCTTTTTAACTATTTTTGATGACGATGGTTATTGCGAAAGCAAGAATTCCAAAGGGAACATAAACCATAGATTTGATTTTATTTTGGAAACCAAAATGTTTGCTTCTTTATTCTTTAAACGAGAAGTGGCTTGAATTTTAAAACTTGCAGTAAACCGATAAAAAGTTAAGAATTTTTTTTCCTCAATCCGAATTTTCATCTTTCCTTCTCACCAGCAAGAACCAGTCGTCTGCCAGTTCCATATAACCAAGATCGTAGCAAAAATGATAAACGTGACCTCTTTTGGTGGTATAGGTGTGGGTGATGTATTTAAACTGGAATCCTTTTTCGAGCAATTTATCTTTTGGGACTTTGGCAGTCTCGTGGTTTTTATGAAAAAAACTTTCTAAAACTCTCCGGTTTTTTCCGAGCGCATTATTAATGTTCCTGACCAAATTATTCTTTGCAGCTTTTAATTGGTTGTTGTAGGAATTGCGACAATAATCATCGCAGAACTTCTTGTCTGTGCGGCCTCTTAGCGGTTTGTCACAATTCAGGCAGGTGGTAGTTTCGGCGTTTGGCATTCTGTTTCAAGATTGATTTATTAAAGAAAGGTACTATTTATTTTTCTAAGTACAAGCGTTTACAAACGGTTATATCCAACTATAAACGAATAAAAACCGATTAAGGCTTTTTGGCGAATGCATATTTGCACTGTTGATGTTGGAAACGTCATCAACTGAAATATAAACAATATTAAAAACTGTCCAGTCAACAGTGGACGCAAAACTCAAAGTCATGATTACATTAAGAAACAAGGTTCAATTGATCGGAAAATTAGGAATTGATCCTGAAGTAAAAAACATCGAAGGAGGAAGAAAATTGGCGAAATTTTCAATGGCTACCAATGAGATTTACCGCAACGCTAAAGGCGAGAAAGTGGAAGAAACACAATGGCACCGTTTGATCGCCTGGGGAAAAGTAGCGGAAATCGCAGAAAAATATCTTACCAAAGGAACTGAAGTGGCCATAGAAGGCAAACTTGTAAACAACAATTACACGGATAAGGACGGGAATAAAAGATACTCAACAGAAATTGTGGTCCAGGAATTATTACTTATCGGCGCCAAAGCAACTGCTTAGGTTTTTTAGGGGGCCACGGATTCCACAAATTTTCACGGATTTTTTAAATTGAATCTGTGGCCATTTTTTTAATCCAAAATTTGAAAGATGAACAGTTTGCTATACGAAAATAAAACGTATTCTATCATTGGGCTCTGCATGGAAGTGCATAGTAATTTGGGCCATGGATTTAGTGAGATCGTATACAAAGATGCTATCAGTTTGGAGGCAGCACTAAAAGGAATTCCTCTTGAAAGAGAAAAGGAATTTAAAATAAAGTATAAAAATGTAATATTGAAGCATTCCTACTTCGCAGATTTTGTATTTTTTGATAAAGTTATAGTAGAAGTTAAAGCTGTTGAGAAGCAAATAAATGATGTCTTTATTACTCAAACTTTGAATTATTTAAAAGCTTCCGGATGTAAAATTGGTTTAATAATCAACTTTGGTCGACAATCATTAGAACATAAAAGGTTAATATTTTGATTAGAAATATCCGTGTTGATCTGCGCAATCCGTGGCAAAAACAAAACAAATGAACCAATTAACAATAGAGCACAACGAAGTGTTTGATCTTGCTTTTCGTTTTGTAACGGAAACAAGTGAGAACATTTTCCTGACCGGAAAAGCCGGTACCGGTAAAACAACTTTCCTTAAATATTTAAGAGAAAACTGCACTAAAAATATTATTGTGGCTGCTCCAACAGGAGTTGCCGCGATAAATGCGGGTGGTGTAACGCTGCATAGTTTATTTCAATTGCCATTTACACCGTTTTTGCCAACGACTGCCTGCAAAAGTGAATTGCTTTCCAGGATGAGATTTATGAAACAACGACAGCAACTTTTTCGCAAAATGGAATTGTTGGTTATTGACGAAGTGAGCATGGTTCGATGCGATGTGATGGATGCAATTGACACAATTCTCAGGTCTGTTCGCCACAAACATGATCTTCCTTTTGGCGGTGTTCAGCTTTTATTTATTGGCGATTTGTATCAATTGCCACCTGTTGCACAAAAACAGGAATGGAACATTTTAAATGAATATTATTCAACACCTTTCTTTTTCGACAGCCGGGTTATCAAGGAGCAAATGCCAGTGTTGATAGAGCTAAAGAAAATTTACCGGCAGAAGGAAGATAAATTTGTCTCTCTTCTGAATAAAGTTCGAAATAACCAGATGACACCCGAGGATTTTGAACAATTGCACAGCCGTTATGATCCTGATTTCCGGCCATCAATGGAAGAGAAATTTATTACTCTTACTTCTCACAACAACCAGGCAGATTTGATCAATTACCGTGAGTTACAAAAGTTGAAACCGCCTCCGTTCACTTTTAAGGCAAAGATTGATGGAGATTTTCCTGAATCGATGTATCCTGCCGAAGAAAGCCTTTTGCTTCGCGAAGGCGCACAGGTAATGTTCATCAAAAATGATTCAGAAAAACGATTTTTTAATGGAAAGATCGGCGTTCTTAAAAAACTGGATACTGAAGAAATTGTCGTTGATTGTGATGGTGAAGATATTTATGTTTCGCAGGAAACCTGGGAAAGCACGCGTTATAAGTTGAATAAGTCAGATGGAAAAATTGAACAGGAAAGATTGGGTTCTTTTACACAATTCCCATTAAGACTTGCGTGGGCAATAACAATCCACAAAAGCCAGGGGCTTACATTTGAAAAAGTGATGATCGATGCGGGTTCGGCATTTAGTAGCGGACAAGTTTATGTGGCTTTGAGTCGTTGCGTAAGCCTCGATGGAATTGTCCTTCTTTCCAAAATTCATCCTTCGGTTATTTTCAGCAATGAACACGTGATGAAAGGCGAAGAAGCGCTTCTAGTCAAAGGTTCTCTTGCAGAGAGATTCGAAGGAGCACGAAAAATTTTTACCCAACAATTACTTGAATCGATTTTTTCTTTTGAGGAGATTGAGCAATCATTAAAGATACTGGAATCTAAAATTTATAATGAGAAGGACAAGATTAATGCAGATGCATTGAAATGGAAAAATCATCTTAAAAGTTTGTTTACTGCACAGAAGGAGGTGAGTGTAAAATTTTTAAATTATGTTTCTTTCCAATTAAATAAAGAGCCGGTAATTGAAAAAAACCAGGATTTACAGGCCAAAATTCAAGGTGCCGCCTGTCATTTTCAGCCGTCCTTCGTCCAAATGCAGGAAGATATTTTGAATCATCCAATTGTAACCGAGCATCGGGAAACCGCCACAAGTGTGAATGAACCATTGAACCAATTATTGTTGGCAATAGACTTGCAGAATTATTATTTAAAATTTTGCAATGATTCATTTTCTGTTACTTCCTTTTTGCAACATAAATTAAGCTATTCAATACCGCGGCTAAAAATTACAACTTATGCAAGTGGCAGGAAACAGGCGCTGTCAGATTTGCCGAATCCAAACTTATATTTTTCTTTAAAAGAATGGCGTGACGGAATTGTAGACAAAACAGGAATTCCGATATATATGGTAGCAAATCAAAGTGCGCTGACTGAGATTGCCACCTATTTACCATTTTCTAAAATGGATCTTGAAAAACTTAGCGGTTTTGGAAAGGCGAAGACGGAAAAGTATGGAGATGAGCTCATCCAAATTGTTGTTGATTATTGCCAAAAGAACCACCTGGAAAGTAATATGAAAGCCAAAGAGGAGGAATTGGAAAATAAACGCAAAGCAAAATCAGAACCGCAGGTTACCCCGACTAATGAAATTTCTTTTAATCTTTTCAAAGAAGGAAAAAGTATTGCAGAAATTGCCAAGGAAAGAAACCTGGCTGTCAGCACTGTGCAAGGACATTTGGCTTATTATGTCGCCATTAAACAAATTAATATTGATGATTTAGTTTCACCCGAAAAGCAGGAATTGATTTTATTTGCTATTGAAAAATTTGGCAAAACAAGTCTTAAAGTTGTTAAAGAAAATTTACCCGAAGATATAAGCTATGGAGCGATAAGAATGGTATTGGCTGCGCAGAAAGGGAAGGATGATAAATAGGAATACTTCATAGTTAATTTTAATTGAATTGAATTAAATTTGGAACAAATATTCAAGTATGGAAAGTACTTTTATTATAAAAAAAGAGGATTTTAATTCAGATTTTGTAGAAGCAGTGAAAAAGTTATTTTCAAAATCCCGGCAATTACAGATTACTATTAATACTTCAGAAGATTTCGATTTGCTAAAGGCGGAAACTCCCGAAGAATATTTAGAACGTTTAAAAAAAGTAATTGGGGAAGTTGATAAAAAGAAAAATCTTATTAAGATTTCTGATTCTGAATTAGATGAAATGGTTTTGTCAAGAATTTAAAACCCATGCAGAGAGATTATATTTTTCACCAAACTGCTTTTGATGATTTATTCGATTGGAGTTTGATTAACAAAGCTATTTTCAAAAAAATATATGAGCTTTAAGGAGATTAGCCGTAATCCTTTTGAAGGAAAAGGGAAGCCTGAACCATTAAAACACAATTTGAAAGGCTATTGGAGCCGCAGAATTACTGATGAACATCGCCTCGTTTATAAGATTGATAAAGATGAAAACATTGTGATAATAAGTTGCAAAGGCCATTACAGTTAGATTTCGCGAAACTTTTTTTCTTTTTTTTTCCAATCATTTCACCTACTTTTGCACTCCCAAAAAAGTTCTTTTATAGAAATCATTCGTTGGGAGTCCCGATAAAATCGGGACGTTAACACCAAAAAATTAAAACATGGCAAAAGAAATCACAGGCTTTGTCAAGCTCCAATGCAAAGGAGGACAAGCCAATCCTGCACCGCCGATAGGCCCTGCACTTGGTTCGAAAGGAATCAACATCATGGAGTTCTGCAAACAATTCAATGCAAGAACCCAGGACAAACAAGGGAAAGTTCTTCCCGTTCTCATTACAGTTTATGGCGATAAATCATTTGATTTTATCATTAAAACTCCACCCGCTGCTGTTCAGTTAATGGATGCTGCCAAAGTAAAATCAGGCAGTAAAGAACCCAACAGGAACAAAGTTGGAAAAGTTAGCTGGTCACAGGTTGAAGAGATTGCCAAAGATAAAATGGCTGATCTTAATGCTTTCACTCTTGAAAGTGCGATGAAAATGGTTGCCGGCACTGCCCGCAGCATGGGTTTGACCGTTGAGGGAAATGCCCCGTGGGAAAATTAAATTGTAAATGAGCCCTTTCTGGTAACTATCAGGATACGGGAATAAAATTTTTCAAAAAATGATTACTAAAAAACGAAAAGCAGCAAATGCGCTGGTGGACGCAAATAAAGCTTATACATTAAAAGAAGCGGCTGCGCTGGTAAAAGAAGTTAATACTACCAAATTTGATAGTTCTGTGGATTTGCACATCCGTTTGGGTGTAGATCCTAAAAAAGCGGACCAGGCGGTTCGCGGAACAGTTTCTCTTCCTCACGGAACAGGAAAAACAAAGACCGTTTTGGTGCTTTGCACTCCTGACAAAGAAGACGCTGCCAAAGAAGCTGGCGCTGATTATGTGGGTCTTGATGAATTTATTTCAAAAATTGAAGGTGGCTGGACTGATGTTGATGTGATCATCGCTACCCCATCTGTGATGCCTAAAATTGGTCGTTTGGGTAAAGTATTGGGACCAAGAAACCTGATGCCAAATCCTAAAACCGGAACAGTTACCAATGACGTGGCCGCCGCTGTAAATGATGTGAAAGGTGGTAAGATCGCATTTAAAGTTGATAAAGTAGGTATCGTTCATGCTTCTATCGGAAGGGTGAGTTTTCCGCCGGAAAAGATTGAAGCCAACAGCCAGGAACTCATCAACGCAATCATCAGGTTGAAGCCTGCTACAGCAAAAGGTACTTATTTAAGAGGCCTGAGCATGGCAAGCACCATGAGTCCCGGTATTATGATCGACACAAAATCAGTTCAGAACTAAATAAATTTATTTGCTTTTGAATTGTGGTTCACAATCTTAAAAGCGCAAAACACACAACATGAACAGAGAAGAAAAACAAGAAGTAATCGAAGCACTGAAAGATAAGTTTTCTCAGTACTCTAATTTCTATATCACAGATACAGAAAGTCTTTCTGTTGCCCAGGTTAATGTGCTTCGCCGTCATTGTTTCGACAAAAAAGTTGAAATGAGGGTGGCAAAAAACACTTTGGTAAAAAAAGCATTGGAAAGCCTTGACAGCGAAAAATATTCAGGTGTTTACGATTCTTTGCACAAAGTAACCGCATTAATGTTCAGCGAAAGTCCGAAAGACCCTGCTGTTATCATTAGCAGTTTCCGCAAAGAACAAAATGGTGAAAAGCCTGAATTGAAAGCGGCATTTTTGAACGGTGATATTTTTGTTGGCGACAATCAATTGATCAATCTTACGAAGATCAAAACTAAGAATGAATTGATCGGGGATGTGATCGGTTTGTTGATGTCACCAATCCAAAGAGTGATCGGCGCTTTGCAAAACAAGCCGGAAGAAGCTGAGGCAAAAGCACCTGAAGCTGCAACAGAAGCAGCCCCGGAAGCGAAAGCAGCAACTTCAGAATCAGAAGCACCAAAGGCTGAAGCTCCAAAAGCAGACGAAGCAAAACCGGAAAGTGATGATTCACAAAAAGCACCGGAGGCGTAAAGTGGTATTTCATTGGCTAATTAGCTAATTGGCTAATCAGCTCATCAAATAAACAAACAATTTTTTTAAAACCCTCCACCGGATCAGGAATGAAAAGAAGGTGGAAAAAATTAAACTCAAAATCATGGCAGACGTAAAAGCATTAGCTGAAAATTTAGTAAGCTTAACAGTAAAAGAAGTTCAGGAATTGGCCGACTTCTTAAAATCAGAATATGGCATCGAACCCGCAGCAGCAACAGTTGTTGCAAGTGCAGAAGGTGCAGGTGGAGCAGCAGCAGCTGAAGAAAAAACATCTTTTGATGTAATTCTGAAAGCGCCGGGCGCTAACAAACTGGGTATCGTTAAGATCGTGAAAGAACTTACCGGCTTAGGTTTGAAAGAAGCAAAAGAATTGGTTGACGGTGCACCAAAACCAATTAAAGAAGGTGTGGACAAAGCCACTTCTGAAGATATTAAGAACAGGTTGACTGAAGCTGGAGCTGAAGTTGAAATTGCTTAAATTTTTCTAATTGAATAATGAGAGCCGGGTTTTTTCCCGGCTTTTTTTATGTAAGTATTTGATAGAAAAAGTGATCAGTAAAAAAAGAAATCTGGCGAATTTTTATTTTGTATCTACGCAACAGCTCCTCCACCAAAACCGGCAAGTTCCAGGCTTCTCTTCTTCAATTTGATGATATCCAGAGATTCGATGATTGGATCTGCAGTCAGTACAAGTGATACATTATTTTTCTTCCACCAATCATTTTCCTGCAATTTACTGAAATGGATTATGCCTACCAGGTAATTGCTTTGATCATTCGAATGCCACTCCTCAATGCTTTCAAAATCATCTTTTCGCACATGATCCCAATCAGTAAAAGCCACGTAAGTTTTTACATAAAAATCCGTACTCAATTCATTTTGCTGCTGGCTAAAAAGTTTTTTGTATTCATATTTATAGTCATAACGCAAGGCAGAAATATCGCTCAAAACGGCTGACGCTGTTGGAAAGCTGCCCGCTCCCTTTCCATAGAAGAATTGTTTGTCGGCAAATGAACTTTCAATAACAACACCATTGTATTCGTTTTTTACAAAAGCCAATTGGTCGTCTTTTTTTACAAATTGCGGCAATACAAAAGCAGCTACTTTCCCGTTTTTCATCTTTTTCGCAGAAGCTACCAGTTTGATAACGCAATCTTTTTTGTCTGCCTGGATTGCATCATTTGAAGTGATGCTTTGTATGCCCGTAAAAACGATATCTTTTGTTTTTGCCAAAATTCCGTAGGAATGGGCAAGCAAAAAAGTCCATTTATTAAGTGCGTCAAAACCTTCCACGTCCAAGGAGGGATTGCTTTCGGCGAAACCAAGTTGTTGTGCTTGTATTAAGGCGTCTTTAAAAGAGAGCTTATCTTCAAACATTTTTGTGAGAATGTAATTGGTCGATCCGTTTACCACCGCATTTATCGAATGCAGTAGATCGTTATCGTAATACTCTTCAAGGTTTCGTATCACAGGAATGGAAGCACAGCAAGCGGCTTCATAAAGAAAAGAGTTCCCTGTTTTTTGACTGAGTTCGAGTAATTCAGGCAAATGCTCTGCAATCATTTTTTTACTGGCGCTTACTACAGACTTTCCGTTAACGAAAGCTGTTTTTACAATTTCATATGCTGCGTCAGCATCGTCAATCATTTCTACAATAATATTGATCTCATTATCATTTAGCAAAATTTCTTTGTTTACTGTAAATAACTCTTCAGGAGCGTTTCTTTTTTTATTAGGATGCTTGATGCAAACTTTTTTTATCGTCGCATTAAGCGAAGGTGTTTGATGAAGCACTTTATAAAGTCCTTCTCCAACTACTCCAAATCCAAAAATTCCTAAAACCAGTTTCTTGTGAGTGTCCATTTGTCTTTTTTATTTCTTTTAGTGTTATTTAAATTGGTTCTTCAGATTCATACAAAAAAAAACTCACCTGACAGAATCAGGTGAGTTAATATATTTTAGGACGGTGCCGAATTATTAATCAAATCTTGAATCTGTCTTATCTGTCCCATTCCGATAATTATCGGGATTCCCTGGGATGGAGTTAGCACCTTTTAATACCGGTCAGGATATTTTAGGTTGCCAAGGCGTCATCGGGCCATTTCCCTCTGCCTTTCTTGATAAGTGAATCTGAAAGAACTGCCGCAAAGTTGAGCTGAGAAGTTTAATCTTCCAAATCTTTTTTAAAAATTATATCGCTGTTAATAAAAAACCACCTTTCACAAGGTGGTCTTTTCATGTTTTTCATTTGTACAAGTGTTTAACTGCAGCCCATGCTGTTTCCACAGTTTAAACATTTGTAACAAGTACCACTGCGAATGGTTATGTGTCCGCAGGTGTTGCAGGCAGGAGCGTCACTTTGCATGTTTTTTGAAGCTGCATTTACAGCATCAAGATCAGAATTTGTTTTTTTTATGTGTGGCGTCCTGTGGAGTTTCTGTGATTTGGCTGTAGAAGATCCGGTAACTCTTATATCGCTCAATTCCGGAACTCTTTCCCCAATTGTCGGTGTATTTTCATCCCATGATTCATTGCCCAGGTTTTCAACTTCGGGTTTATCCAGCACATGAACCAAATCATTTCGGCCCAGGTATTCATAGGCAAGAGAACGGAACATAAAGTCGATAATAGATGTAGTTGTCTTAATGTTTGGATGCTCTACCATTCCTGATGGCTCGAAGCGGGTGAAGACAAATTTTTCCACGAATTCTTCCAAAGGAACTCCATATTGCAAACCAATTGAAATGGCAATTGCGAAGCAGTTCAGCATGCTACGCATGGTAGCGCCTTCTTTTGCCATATCAATGAAGATCTCGCCCAAAGTTCCGTCGCTGTATTCTCCTGTTCTCAGGAAAATTGCTTGCCCGTTTATTTTTGCTTTCTGGGTAAATCCTCTCCGTTTTGCAGGCAACGTTCTTCTTTCTACGATCATGGCCAACTGACGTTTTAAAGAAGTATCCGCACTGCTTTGTACTCTTTTATTTACTTCTTCCAGCAAATCTTCAATGGTCAATTGCCCCATGTTTACGAGCGCTGTTTCATGTTCTTTTTCCTTTTCTTCTTCCTCAGTTTGTTTCTTTTTCGAATCGCTCTTGTTGCTTAACGGCTGAGATAATTTTGAACCATCACGGTAAAGCGCACAAGCTTTTAAACCAAGTTTCCAGCTTAACAAATAAGCTTCTTCAATTTCGGCAACTGTTGCTTCATTTGGAAGATTGATTGTTTTGGAAATTGCACCACTGAGGAACGGTTGCGCTGCAGCCATCATTTTAATGTGACCGCTATAATGGATGTATCTTTCCCCTATAGCGCCGCATTTGTTGGCACAGTCAAAAACAGGAAGATGTTCTTCTTTTAAATATGGAGCACCTTCTACCGTCATTGTGCCACAGATATAGACATTTGCTTCTTCAATTTGTGCATCAGTGAATCCTAAGGCATTCAGCAAACTCCACTCAAAATTGTTGTAATCTTCAGGTTTGAAACCTAAGCGCTGTAAACAATCTTCCCCGAGATTGAAGGCGTTAAATACAAATCCAATTTCAAATGCGCTTGGCAACGCAGCTTCAACTTTTTGCAGATCTACTGCTGTAAATCCTTTTTCAGCCAGCGATTCAAAGTTGATGTGTGGTGCATTTTTTAAAGTAGCATGACCTTTGGCATAGTTTACAATTTCATCAATTTCAGTTTCAGAATATTTCAAATTACGCAATGCCTGTGGAACGCTTTGGTTAATGATCTTGAAATAACCGCCGCCACTCAGTTTCTTAAATTTCACCAACGCAAAATCAGGTTCAACACCGGTTGTGTCGCAATCCATAACCAAACCAATTGTTCCTGTTGGCGCGATCACAGTTGTTTGTGCATTCCGGTAACCAAATTTTTCACCCAATCTTACAGCGTCATCCCACGCTTTGGTAGCCGCTTTCAATAAATAATCCGGGCAATCTTTGGCATTAATTCCTTGTGGTTTTATTTCGATTCCTTCATATGCTTCTGTAGCGTCGTAAGCAGCTGCACGATGATTGCGCATTACTCGAAGCATGTGATTTTTATTTTCTTCATACCGGGCGAATGGTCCTAAATGTTCAGCCAATTCAGCTGAAGTTTTATAAGCAATTCCCGTCATGATAGCAGATATGGCTCCCGCGATTCCGCGTGCTTTGTCGCTGTCGTAAGGAATTCCACTAACCATCAACATGCTTCCTAAATTCGCGAAGCCAAGTCCTAATGTTCTGTAGTCATAACTCAGCTGTGCAACTTCCTTACTTGGGAATTGCGCCATCAAAACTGAGATTTCCAAAACGGTAGTCCACAAGCGAACGGTGTATTCAAATCCGGCAACATCAAATTGATTGTTGTCTTCATTGAAGAATTTACGAAGGTTTATAGAGGCAAGATTGCAGGCTGTGTTGTCAAGGAACATGTATTCACTGCAAGGATTGCTCGCGCGGATTCTTCCTCCTTCGGGGCAGGTGTGCCATTCGTTGATGGTGGTGTCATACTGCGTTCCGGGATCGGCACAACGCCAGGCGGCATAATTAATTTCGTTCCATAATTTTTTGGCTTTAATGGTCTTCATTGTGTGGCCATCGCTTCTGGCTTTTAATTGCCAGTCGCCGTCTTTTTCCAGGGCATGAAAAAAATCATTGCTGATGCGAACAGAATTATTGCTGTTTTGTCCGCTTACTGTCCTGTAGGCTTCTCCTTCATAATCGCTTGGATAACCTGCTGCAATCAATGCGGCCACTTTCTTTTCCTCTTCTACTTTCCAGTTTACAAATTTTTCAATTTCAGGATGATCAATATCCAGGCAAACCATTTTGGCCGCGCGCCTTGTAGTTCCGCCGCTTTTGATAGCACCGGCAGCTCTATCGCCTATTTTTAAAAAGCTCATTAAGCCACTGGAAGTTCCGCCGCCGCTTAGTTTTTCGCCTTCACCGCGAATGCTGCTGAAGTTGGTTCCAACGCCGCTACCATATTTAAAAATTCTTGCTTCACGAACCCACAGATCCATGATACCGCCTTCATTTACCAGATCGTCTTCAACGCTTAAAATAAAACAAGCATGTGGTTGTGGACGCTCATAGGCTGAAGTAGATTTTTTTAATTTCCCGTCTTTGGCATCCACGAAATAATGACCCTGTGGTTTACCAGTAATTCCATAAACTTCATGCAAACCTGTGTTGAACCATTGTGGTGAATTAGGAACGCAAGCCTGGTTCAGGATGGCATAGATCAATTCATCATAAAAGATCTGAGCATCTTCTTTTGAAGCAAAATAATTATTTCTTTCGCCCCAAACACGCCAACAATGCGCCATTCTGTGGGCAACTTGTTTGATAGAAGTTTCTCTGCCGGTGCTACCGTCAGGCTGAGGAACGCCTGCTTTTCTAAAATACTTTTGGGCTAAAATGTCCGTAGCAATCTGGCTCCATTGCTTTGGCACTTCTACATTGTCCATTTGAAAAACAACTTCACCTGTGGTATTTTTAATTACCGACGTACGATAGTCATATTCAAACATTTCAAAGGGAGAGAGCCCTTCTTTTGTAAAATGCCGGGAGAAACGAAGACCGGCTTGAGTTTGTTTTTTTCTAGCCATGGGTAATAAGTATTTTATGTTGAACTAATTTTTATTTATTTAATTGTAGCGGGACAACGAATGTATTTTTTTCATTTGAAAAAAAATATTTTTAAATATCCACTTTCTGTGGAAAAATGAATAGGAGTCTTGCTGGGATTGAATAAAAATATTTTTTGCACATTTTTAGAATTAAATTGTTAGGAAAATCTTGAAAATTTTTCTTTGTAAAGTTGAATAAAGATGAATCAAACTCTTTACATTTATGAAATAAAAAAATGCCCCGGTTGGATCAAGCAACCGAGGCTAAAAAGGAAATACGGTTTGTCCGTATCCGCAGTAGACTTATCAGACAAATCAGTTTTGGAAGCTGATTGGTTTTCCCTGATACTCTTGCTACGTTTCCTACTATTTTGGCCATTTTAACAATGGCCATTTGTTTATTCTCAATTATCCTCTAAAAGAAAATAGAAAACCAAATTCAAATTTTGAATATTCGTAAATTTCCATTATTTATTACAGATTTTACAACCAAGATTTTCAACACCTGTGGAAAAGAATTGTTAATAAATTTATAACCCTTGCGTGTATTGAATTACCTCTTTTGAGCACGTGGAAAAAGAAAAAAATATGGATGTATTTGCGATTTTTGGCATATAAAAATAATGTTATATATAAATGATTAATAAAGGATGAAAGTGGTGATCCAAAGAGTGAGTGAATGCTCTGTAACCATTGACAACACTGATAAATCTTCGATAAAAGTAGGTTTATTGGTGTTGGCAGGAATTGAAGATGCAGACAATGACGAAGATATAAAATGGCTTAGCAATAAGATCGTTAACCTTCGAATTTTTGATGATGAAAAAAAGATACCCAACCTTTCTGTACAAGATATTGGCGGAGATATTTTGCTTGTGAGCCAGTTCACTTTACAAGCTTCCACAAAGAAAGGAAACAGGCCGTCTTATCTAAAAGCAAGTAAGCCGGAAGTTGCTATACCTGTTTATGAAAGAATGATTCAACAGCTTGAAAAAGATTTGGGAAAGATAATAAAAACAGGAACCTTCGGCGCTGATATGAAAGTGCATTTGGTGAATGATGGACCGGTTACGATTGTGATTGATTCGAAAAACAGGGAGTAAATTTATTACACTAATTTTATTATTACACTAATTTTATCGAATTACACGAATTGCTTCCGCTTTATAGAAAAACTTACTTATTAAAGAAGAGTTGTTGGAAGGTAGCATTCAATAATACGTGTGATTCGTGTAGTCAAAAAATAACCTGCTTATGACAGAACTGTTGTATAAAGAAGAATCGTTTAAAATTATTGGAATTTGTATGGAAATTCATAAGGCGTTAGGAATGGGTTTGAAAGAAATAAATTATAAAGATGCCTTGGAAATGGAATTTATCTAAAATAAAATTCAATTTGAAAGAGAGAAAAGGTTTGCCGTAAAATATAAAGGTAAAACACTCCGTAATCCATATGCAGCTGATTTCGTTGTTTATAATTCCATCATTTTAGAAGTAAAATCATCTGCAGGTTTGATTCCCGTGCATTTTGCACAAGTATTAAGCTACTTAGCTGTTTCAAATCAGAAACTTGCATTGGTAATCAACTTTGGTGAAAAGTCTTTAGTTTGGAAACGTATAGTCAAATAACAAAAATTCGTGTAATTAAGATGACAATCTCAGAAGCACAATCCAAAGTCGATGAATGGATCAAAACCACCGGCGTTCGTTATTTTAATGAACTGACGAACCTCGGAATTCTGATGGAAGAAGTGGGAGAGCTTTCAAGAATAATGGTGCGCAAATTTGGCGAACAATCATTTAAAGAAAATGAATCAGAAAAAGATATTTCCAATGAAATGGCTGATGTGCTTTGGGTTTTAATTTGTCTTGCCAATCAAACCGGCGTTGATCTTACTGCCGCTTTGGAAAAGAATTTTGAAAAGAAAAATTTACGCGATGCGAATCGCCATAAAAACAATCCAAAATTAAAGTGATCGATTTTGGGGTTTCAAAATTAAAATTTTGATTTTTTCTTCGTTTGCTTTCTAAGTTTCTCAGTACTTTAAATTTATTTTTAATTACCGTTATTTACCTTTATCACGATCTGGTAATTACATTTACTTTCTAAAAATTTTGAAGGTGTTTCGCAAATTTTCTTTGTTTCTTTTTCTTTTTTCATTGCTTGCAGGTTCAACTTCTGCACAATACAATGTGCCGCTTTATACGGCTTATACCACAGCTCAGGCGCGTTCAGCAATGAAGAAAAACCTTGTGAATTATAGCATCGAAAAAAACTTTTCTATTCCGCTTACCGATTCAACAGAAGAAAACTGGCAGGAAGCTTTTTCGGCAATGGAAGTTTTATTGTACAGCACGAAATTAACAGAAAGTAAGGTGGCATCAGCGTTTGAAGGAATTCAAAGCAGGAGTTTGTCTTTTCAACGATCATTGTTGGAAGTAGCCTACACACTTTATCCGGGCAAATTTATTACAGAAGTAAATTCACTTTTAAAGCAAACTACTGATCCAAAAATATTTGCGATGTGCGCTGAATATTTGATTCAGCAAAATCAAAACAAAACAGAAAAAGAAAATCTTTCAAAAATTGTTTTGCAAAAGTTTTCTGATACGGCTTATAAAGATCCGATACTTTTTATGTTGCAAACAAGATTGTTGCCTGATAAAGTAACAAGTCTAACAGTAAACAAAGTTTTACCGCAAATTTTTAGTCCCGGTTTTTTGCCACACCAGGAAGTGATGTACAGTTTGCAAAGAAAAAACCGCGATTATCCCGGACTTGTGATCATCCGGAATGCGGATGGAAATTTTGTAAGAGATTCTTCAGGAAAAATTTTTACAGTAAAGCAACTTGCAAGGAGCATTACGAATTTGCCCGGATATTTAACGAATGGAAACACGCCGCAAGGCATTTATAAGATGTATGGTTTTAAAGTTTCGTTGGGAAATTTTATCGGGCCAACAGCAAATGTGCAATTGGGAATGCCTGTTGAAATGAGTTTGCAAAAATTTTTTGATAACGACTTCATTCCCGATTCTATCTGGACAATCGATTATTATAAAAAATTGATTCCACAAAAGCTTAGGGAATTTTTACCTCTTTACGAATCCTATTATGCGGGCCTTGCCGGGCGAAGTGAGATCATTGCTCATGGTACAACAATTGACCCTGATTATTATGTGGGAAAGCCTTATTATCCTTTAACGCCTACAGAAGGTTGTTTGTGCACGAAAGAAATCTGGAATGGAAAAAGAATTTCAAGCGACCAGGTAAAACTCGTCAACGGATTGCTGCAAGCGGGCGGCGCAGATGGTTATTGTGTAGTGATTGAAATTGACGACAAAGATGCGCCGGTCACTTTAAAGGACGTTCTTCCTTATCTTCCAAAATGAACAGATAATTAAATTTAAATTTGTGGCTGGGTTGAATTTTATAAAATAAAATTGAACTTATTATTCACCATTCACAATTGACCATTCACCATTGATCAACTCAACGCCTTTGGCAGAAAGGCTTCGGCCTGAAAATATGGATCAGCTTATCGGTCAGCAACATCTTACCGGTAAAGGAAGTATTTTGCGAACTGCACTGGAAAATCACAAAATTCCTTCAATGATTTTGTGGGGACCGCCCGGTGTTGGCAAAACAACAATTGCAAACATTATCGCTCATACTTTACATGTTCCTTTTTACACTTTAAGCGCCATTTCTTCAGGTGTGAAAGAAGTGCGTGAAGTAATTGAAAAAGCAAGGCATGAACAAAATGCAATTCTTTTTATTGATGAAATTCACAGGTTCAATAAAGGTCAGCAGGATGCTTTACTCGGCGCTGTTGAAAAAGGAACAATCACTTTGATTGGCGCCACAACTGAAAATCCATCCTTTGAAGTGAACAGCGCATTGCTCAGCCGCTGCCAGGTTTATATTTTAAAACCTTTGAAAAAAGAAGATCTTGAAAACCTGCTTGATCATGCAATTAAAACTGACTCGATTCTTTCGAAAAAAAATATCAATGTAAAAGAGACAGAAGCATTGATCAATTTATCAGGCGGAGATGCAAGACGTTTATTAAATCTTTTGGAGCTAACGGTAGATCAGCTTTCTTCTAAAAAAGGAAAAGAAATTTTAATAACTAATGAAGAAGTAATTCGTGCGGCGCAGCAAAAAGTGGCGCTGTATGATAAAAAAGGCGAGCAGCATTACGATATTATTTCTGCATTTATAAAATCGATTCGTGGCAGCGATCCGAATGCAGCTGTTTATTGGCTGGTGCGCATGATTGAAGGAGGCGAAGATGTAAAATTTATTGCGCGGAGAATGGTAATTCTTGCAAGTGAAGATATTGGAAATGCAAATCCCACAGCGCTTGTTTTGGCAACCAATACTTTCCAGGCTGTAAACATGATTGGCTATCCTGAATCAAAAATTATTTTATCGCAATGCGCCACTTACCTTGCTTCTTCCCCAAAAAGTAATGCGGCCGTTGCGGCGATTGGGAAAGCGGAAGGTTTGGTAAAACAATTTGGGGATTTACCAGTTCCCCTGGAGATTAGAAACGCACCAACAAGGCTGATGAAAGAACTCGATTATGGGAAAAATTATAAGTACGCCCACAGTTATGAAAATAATTTTGCGGAAATGGAATTCCTTCCTGATAAAATAAAAAATACGTTGATCTACGATCCCGGGAAGAATGCGCGTGAAGAAGAACTGAGAAAATTTTTAAAAGCAAGGTGGAAAGATAAATATGGTTATTAATCAATGCTAGTAAACAAACAAAAATTTGATGTTTTTATTTCTGATTGTGTCAATTTAACACCGTTCCCTCAATTTTCCTGACCGGATAGTAAACGAACAAAAAATTCAAATTTCTATTTCTAATTTTGCCTAAACATTTCCCTAATTAAATTTCGGCTGTTTTTTATGATCACCTGGCAATGCAAATATTTTTCAGATTTAAGTAACTACGAGTTGTACAGAATACTTCAATTGCGCAGCGAAGTTTTTATTGTAGAACAAAATTGTGCTTACCAGGATTGCGATAATAAAGATCTGAAAGCTTACCATTACAGCGGCTGGGAAAATGGTAATATCGTAGCCTACACCAGATTACTTGCCAAAGGAATTTCTTATGATGATGCCGCTTCAATCGGGCGCGTTGTTACTGCACAATCAGTACGTGGAAAAAATGTAGGAAGGGAATTAATGAAGAACTCGATTGAACAGATTTACAATTTGTTTGGAGAGGTTCCTATTCGCATAAGCGCCCAATTGTATTTAAAAAGATTTTACGAATCTCTTTCATTTGTCCAAAAGAGCGGCGTTTATATGGAAGACGGAATTGAGCACATCTCCATGCTTCACGAGATCAATTAAGCAATAAAGCCTTTTTGTTTGACGTTATGGATAAGTTGCCTCAAAATAATTTGAGTGCAAAACTAATTTTATCCATTTCGAAAACAGTTTTATGATATGAAAAGGCGGGGCAAACCTTTTAAACTGGTTTATTTCATAATACTAATTGCTTTCTTCGGTTTGCAACCTTCAAAGGGCTTTTCCCAGTCATTGATCATCAGCGGACAGAATACAAGATTTGAAGTGGGAATAAACGTTGGTCCCTCTTTTTTTCTTGGAGATCTTGGGGGGCATCATGGAAAGGGAAAGCGATTCATAAAAGATCTTAATCTTCCACTCACCGAAATTATGACCGGTGGCTTTGCAACGCTTTATCCAAATAAATGGCTCGGTATTCGTGTAGCAGCACAATATGGAAAGGTTTCCGGTGAAGACAAACTTATCACAACACATGGGAATGATGAACTTTACCGCAAACAAAGAAATCTTGATTTCAGATCTAACATTGCAGAAGCTTATATAGCAGGTGAGGTTTTCCCTTTTATGTTGTTGTATAAAGATGAACCTGATTTTGCACCGCGGATGTCTCCTTATGTTGTGGCTGGTGTTGGATATATGCATTTCAATCCACAAGGTTCTTTGACCGATGCAAATGGAAAGAAAACGTGGTATTATTTAAGGCCATTGCATACGGAAGGAGAAGGTTTTCCTGAATATCCAAACAGGAAAGAATATTCACTTTCGCAGGTGAATATTCCACTTGGAATTGGTTTAAAATATTATATTTCTGATCGTGTAAATGTTAGTTTTGAAATTTTAACCAGGAAATCGTTTACAGATTACATTGATGACGTGAGCACCACTTATATTGATCCGAATTTGTTCGATAAATATTTATCTCCCCAAAATGCAAGAATTGCAAGGCAGATATCGGACAAAGTTTTTGCAATTGTGAACCCTGGCTTAACAAGGAATTCGCCGGGCACACAACGGGGAAATCCTAAACAAAATGATACTTATTTTACAACCTTTTTAAAATTCGCTGTAAGGATCGGACCTATTTTCGAAAACACTTATGACAGAAATGTCGCAAACAGGATGAGGTGTCCTCCAAGATTTTAAATTGTTGAAACCTTTCATAGCCAGCCTCAAACGGCAAAGTATATAATAAAAGCTAAGTACGGAAAAGCACTGCATACTCTTATGCTGAGTAACCCCTGAAACCACAATTCTTTTAGTTTTGTTATTATGCTTTGCCTTTTTTTGTGGGTTGAAGTTCCGCTTTTAGAAATTGGCAGGTAAAGCTTTCATTATTATCAATTAATTTTTCCGGCGTGCCTTCAAACAAAATTTTTCCACCATTTTCTCCTCCTTCAGGGCCAAGGTCAATTATGTAATCCGCAATTTTGATAATGTCCATATTGTGTTCAATAACCAAAACTGAGTTGCCCCGATCCACAAGTTTGTTAAGCACATCAGTCAAATGTTGAATGTCCCTGAAATGAAGGCCGGTAGTAGGTTCATCCAAAATGTAAAAAGTTTTTCCGGTGTCTCTCTTGCTTAATTCTGTTGCCAGTTTTACGCGTTGCGCTTCTCCACCGCTGAGCGTAACTGCGCTCTGCCCGAGGGTAATATAACCAAGACCCACTTCCTGCAACACTTTTATTTTCCGGTAGAGATAAGGCACATTTTGAAAAAATTCTACTGCTTCATCTACGGTCATTTCCAAAACATCACTTATCGATTTTCCTTTGTAACGGATTTCCAACGTTTCGCGATTGTATCTTTTTCCGTTACATTTTTCACATTCAACATAGACATCAGGCAGAAAATTCATTTCAATAACTCTCATTCCTCCTCCCTGGCACACATCACAGCGGCCGCTTTTTACATTGAAGGAAAATCGCCCTGGTTTGTAGCCGCGTATTTTCGCTTCAGGAATAGAAGCAAATAAAGTGCGGATGTCTGTAAAAAATCCGCAGTATGTTGCCGGATTACTTCTTGGTGTCCGCCCGATTGGTGATTGATCTATTTCAACAACTTTATCAATGAATTCCAGTCCTTCAATACTCTGATAAGGTAAAGGAGTCATTTTGCTTTTATAAGCATGAATGCTCAAAAGCGGGTACAATGTTTCATTGATCAAAGTTGATTTACCACTGCCGCTTACGCCACTAACACAAATAAATTTTCCGAGCGGAAACGTGGCTGTTACATTTTTTAAATTATTTCCTGAAGCGCCTTTTAAAATCAAAGAATGGCCATTTCCTTTTCTTCTCTTTTTGGGAATTTCTATTTCAACTTCGCCATTCAAGTAAGAAGAAGTAAGGGTATTCAGTTTGAGAAATTGTTTTGGCTTTCCTTCGGCCACCACTTCGCCGCCGTGTTTACCGGCATCCGGCCCGATGTCGATAATATAATCTGCAGCCAGCATGATGTCTTTGTCGTGTTCGACTACTAAAACGCTGTTTCCAATATCTCTTAAATTTTTAAGTGCGTTTATAAGTTGATGATTGTCGCGCTGATGAAGGCCAATGCTTGGTTCATCCAAAATATAAGTAATGCCCTGGAGTTGAGAACCAATTTGTGTCGCAAGCCTTATTCGTTGTGATTCTCCTCCACTCAGGCTTTTTGAAGGCCGGTCAAGAGAAAGATAAGTGAGTCCAACATCCAGCAAAAATTGAATCCGGTCTCTTATTTCTTTTAGCACATCCCGCGCAATTATGTTTTGTTTTTCGCTCAGTCGCTTTTCAATTCCTTCGAACCATTGAAATAATTTTACAAGGTCCAATTGAGATAATTCTGCAATATTTTTTTCATCAATTTTAAACCATAAGCTTTCCTTTTTCAAACGCTTTCCCTCACATGCAGGGCATTTTTCAAGAACCATGTATTTTTCAATCCAACTTCTCAGGCTTTCATTGATATTATCAGAATGAAACCAGCGATGAACCATATTTACGACGCCTTCATATTCAGCGGCCTCATTTCCTTCCTGTGTTTGGGAGAATGAAAAAAAAGAATCATTATTTTCTTCGTTCACTGTGTTTTGTGTTCCGAACAAAATAAGATTACGCAAATTTTCCGGCAGGCTTTTAAAAGGTTTGTCGAGGCTTATTTTGTGTTTTTTGGCCAACTGTTGGACCTGCTTAAAAACATAAGACTCTCTTTCTTCTCCAAGCGGAGCTATCGCTCCATCATTAATGCTGAGCGAATCATCTTCAATGATAGATTCCATGTTTACCTGGTAAACATTTCCCAAACCTTTACAAACAGGGCAGGCGCCGTACGGGGAATTGAAAGAAAAAGTATTCGGCGACGGTTCTTCATAACTAATGCCTGTTTCTTCACACATCAGGTGGCGGCTGTATTGAACCAATTCGTTTTCGTCATTCAATAAAAGGAACAACAAACCGTTTCCCAACTGCAAACCTTTTTGAACACTCTCGCTCAACCGAACTCTTTGCTCTTTGTTGGCAACTAAACGGTCAACAACCAATTCAATATCATGAATCTTGTAGCGATCAGTTTGCATTTTCGGAACGAGATCTTTTACTTCCCCGTCGATTCGTGCTTTTAAAAACCCTTTTTTTCTCAGATCTTCAAACAACTCACGGTAATGGCCTTTTCTTCCACGAACGATTGGTGCCAACACAATAATTTTTTTACCGGAATACCTGTTCAAAATATTGTTCACGATTTCTTCTTCACTCCACTTCACCATTTTTTTACCGGTGTTGTAACTGAAAGCTTCACCAATGCGCGCAAAGAGTAACCGCATAAAATCGTAAACCTCCGTTACAGTACCTACCGTGCTTCTCGGATTTTTACTCGTGGTTTTTTGTTCAATGGAAATAACAGGGGAAAGGCCGGTAATTTTATCCACATCCGGTCGTTCCATATCTCCTAAAAATTGTCGTGCATAAGCAGAAAAACTTTCCATGTAGCGCCTTTGACCTTCAGAAAAAATTGTGTCGAATGCAAGCGAAGATTTTCCGCTTCCGGAAATACCGGTGATCACTACTAATTGATTTTTCGGAATGGTGACATTGATGTCTTTTAAATTGTGCTCGCGGGCGCCAAACACCTCAATATTCTCGTTTTCCTCAAAAATTACAGGAGATTTTTTTTGCTTTAAAGTAGCCATATAAGGGGTGCAAAATTACAATTAATTCATAGGTTCCTTTCGTGCTTAACAGAACCTTTTAATCGTATTTGAAATGCAGTAAAGCAACTTTTGAAGCTGATTTTTCGTTTGTTATTATAGCGTTAATTTATTTTTGGTAAAAAAATTGTTTAACAAAAATCGATTTGTGAACAGGTATAAAAAACAATTGAAACACAATATTTGCAAGAAAATAAAGTTTTAGAAAAGAAGGTGGGGAAATTTGATCAAAGTGATTAAAAGCATCGATTTGGTAAAAATAATTTGACCTGCTTTTTTTATAATTGTTTTTTCGTAGTTTTATTTTTTAATCAGCTACCGTAAATTAACTTTTTATATGAAAAGCATTTTTCAAAATGTACCGTATACTTAGTTACTTTGTTTGCTTCAACTTAAAAGATTATTAGATAATTTGATTCTTTTTTACAATAATTAACACGCTTGCTCGTTTATTATAAATCGCTTCATTTGCCGGTGAAGCGGAACAATATATGGCGTGGGCAGGTAAAGAGTTTTTCAAATAAATATTAGATTTGTCCTTACCCCTTCAAAGTAAAAAATAATGAAATTCACATTTTTCGCTTCAGTAGTAATAGCCGCATTCATACTATCAGGCTGTGGAAAATTTGGGAAATCCAAAGGACTGCCTGATGATGGACAGCTTCATGGAGTTGCGCCGGCAGGTCGTTATATTTTACCCAAACCTCCGGGAATGGTTTACATTCCCCCGGGAACTTTCCACATGGGGCCAAGCGATGAAGATGTAAACTGGTCTTTTACCGCAAGAAACAAACAGGTTTCTATCAGTGGTTTCTGGATGGATGCAACAGAGATTACCAATAACGAATATCGCCAGTTTACCAACTATGTTCGCGATTCAATTGCAGGTGGCTTGATGGGTTATCAAAAACAAGATGGAGAAGGCAATACAATTTTGGATTGGAACAAGATAAAAACGATCAAATGGGACGACAAGGCAACACTTGAAAAAATAGATGCGATGATCGTTACTCCGGACAACCGGATCTTTGGAAGGAAAGAAATTGATCCGAATAAGTTGGTATATCACTCTGAAACTTTTGACTATGCTGCTGCTGCTGGTAACAAAGATCCAAATGTGCCTCGTAGTGCTTTTATAGTTAAAAAAGATATTCCTATTTACCCGGATACATTGGTTTGGGTGAGAGACTTCGCTTATTCTTATAACGAACCAATGGCTAAGCAATATTATAGTCATCCGGCGTTTGGAAATTATCCTGTTGTTGGTGTTAACTGGAAACAGGCAACTGCTTTTTGTGAATGGAGAACACAAACTTTAAATTCATGGCTGATTGGCAAAAAGAGATCGATTGAAACTGATTTTCGCCTGCCAACAGAAGCACAATGGGAATATGCAGCAAGAGGCGGAAGATCACAATCTCCTTATCCATGGGGTGGGCCTTATTTGAGAAACCGCAAAGGTTGTCTTCTTGCTAACTTTAAACCGGGTCGCGGTAATTATCCTGAAGATGGAGGATTCTATACAGTTCGTGCAGATGCTTATTGGCCAAATGATTTTGGATTGTATTGTATGGCCGGAAATGTGGCAGAGTGGACCTCATCTTTATATTATGAAGGAGGATACAACTTTCAACATGACATGAACCCCGATATTCGCTGGAACGCTAAAGACCAGGATGCACCACGCATGAAGCGTAAAGTGATCCGTGGTGGAAGCTGGAAAGATGTGGGTTATTATTTGCGCGTGAGTACCCGCTCATTCGAGTACCAGGATACAGCTAAATCTTATATTGGATTCCGCTGTGTAATTGACTTACCACCTGCAAGCGACAAAAAAGGAAGAAAATAATTTTAGAAAAAGAAAACACATTCTCATAGAAAAATTTTAGTTCAACATTTTACTGCCTGTATTAATTATTTCATTGAAATTAATATGGGCATTTTTTGTTCGAACCTAAGAAGCAATAACTTAAAAACCCAAATTAAAAACGAACCCTGTTATGATTCAACAACCTAAAAGAAGCTTTTTGACACTGGTAGATGTGCTGGTTAGTGCCGGCGCCGCAGTAGTAATTTTTGCCGCCTGGGCAAAATTGACTCACCAGCCTTTTGCAGACACCATGCTTACTGTCGGCATGTGGACAGAAACCGGTATCTTCCTGGTTTATGCCTGCATCGAATGGGTGAAACCAAAAACCCATGACGTTCCTCATCCTGTAGTTCATGCTCCGGATGGAAATCCTGCATTACAATCAATGGAAAAAATGATGAAAGATGCAGACATTACTCCGGCAAACATGAAAAGATTGAGCGAGAATTTCCAAAAATTGGGCGTTACCGTTTCACAAATCGGTGAAGTAGGCGACGTGGTAAAATCCACCGGCGATTTTTCAGCTAAAACCAAAGAAGCAACAACTGCCCTTGGTTTGATGAAAGACGCTTACACCAATTCTGCCAACACGATGAGCAGCTTTAACAGCGCCGCTGATAGTGCAAAAGGATTCCACCAACAAGTGCAGGTTCTTACAAAAAACCTTGGCTCATTGAACAGCATTTATGAACTGGAGTTGACTGAAAGCAACAATCACCTGAAGACATTAAACAGCTTCTATGGTAAAATGGCCAAAGCTAGTGAAGTAATGATCTCAACTGTTGACGATGCGCAAGCAACAAAAGAACAGATCAATGCCCTTGCAACCAATCTTGGTAAATTGAACCAGGTGTATGGTAACATGCTTAGTGCAATGCAGGGAAGACAATAATATGAATATCCAAAATTCTAAGACTAACAAAGTTAAATTTTAAAAACATGGGACTACCCGCAGAACCACGGCAAAAGATGATCAATGTAATGTACCTCGTACTTACGGCGATCCTTGCCCTCAACGTATCTAACGAGGTGATCACTGCATTCAAAGTCGTAAATAGTAGTTTAGAAACTTCTAATACAAATATTTCAGCTTCCAACAACACATTGTACAAATCGCTGGAAGAAAAATTGGCGGATCCAAAATCCCACGACAAGGCTGCAATATGGGAACCAAAAGCAATGGAAGCAAAAACGCTTTCTGCCGAAATGAGTAATTATCTTGACAGTTTGAAACATGCTCTGAAAGTGGCTGCCGACCTGAGAATGAAATGGGACGGCAAAGACAGCGTAGAAGATTATCGTACTGATAATCTTGATGCATCTACACGGATGTTTGAAACCAAAGGTGAAGGTGAGAGATTGAAAAAAAGATTGGAAGATTATAAAGCGGCAATGCTCAATATCGATCCAACGATTAAAGAGCAGTTCGCTAATAGCTTCCCGGTAAACACAACACCGCCAAAAACAGAAGAAGGAAAGCAGAAAGATTTTACACAAACTTTCTTCCACATGACGCCAACTATTGCGGCATTAACCATTCTTAGTAAATTTCAAAACAACATTAAGAATGCGGAAAACATGGTAGTTACTTATTGCCATTCACAGATTGGTGCAGTTGAAGTGCACATGGATAAGGTGGGTGTAATAGTGGGGCAAAATTCAAACTACCTGATGCCCGGGCAAAAGCTAACTATTACCGCAGGCGTGGGCGCATACAGCTCAAGTGTAAAAAGTAATATTTCCATCAATGGTCAACCAGTAAGCATGGTAAATGGCCAGGGAGAATATTCAACAACAGTTGGCGGTGCCGGCGAACATACCATCCAGGTAAATGGATCATTTATCGGTGAAGATGGAAATCCTGTTCCGGTTCATCAAACAGTCACTTATACAGTTGGAACTCCAGGAGGTTCAGCAGTGATGCTGGATAAGATGAATGTATTTTATATTGGTGTTCCAAATCCTGTTACCATTTCATCTGGAACGGGATGGGATAAAACACACGTTTCCATGTCAGGTGGAAGTTTGACTCCTTCAGGTGGACCTGGAAAATATACCGTGAAAGTTTCTTCAATAGGTAAAGCTTCTATCACTGTAAACGCTGATGGTAAAGCGAGCACTTATGATTTCAGGGTTAAAAGAATTCCTGATCCTGTATTGAAAGTGGGACCAAGTGCCGGAGGAAGAATTCAATCAGTAGTATTCAAGAATCAAAGTTTTGCAAGAGCAGATTTAGAAAATTTTGACTTCGATGCGCACTTTAATGTGGTGAGTGCTACTCTTTATTTCTCAGGTGCTAACTTCTCAAGTGTTCAATCTGCCGAAATTCATGGAGGAAGTCTTAGTTCAGTGAGCAGCTTACTTCAAAGATGTATTCCCGGAACTTCAGTTACATTTGATAATGTGAGAGTGCAAGGGCCTGATGGGGTAATCAGAAGCATCCCCGGACCCGGATTTATTTTGTATTAAATTTTGAATAAATAAAAGGCTATGAAAACAATATTGATCAAGTGCATGATGGTGGCTCTTTCGATAGGAGTGCTGAGCAGTGCAGCAAATGCACAGGTAAGAAAGCGTTCTGTAAAGAAGAGATCCACTGTAAGGAATACAGCTACTTCTACCAACCCGGCAGCAACGCCAACGGTGGTAGATACAGCTATAGTGCAAGCTCCGCCACCTGATAGCCTGGTAGATAGCCTTCCTATCGCCAACATAAAGCCATCTCTACGACCTGAAACCGCGTTGGACGAGCACAACGGATTGATCACAGACAGAACCCCTCTTCCTTACCAGCAATTGAGAGCTGAAGATGCAGCGTATGATGAAAGGATTTGGCGCGAGATTGATACCCGTGAAAAAATAAATCTTCCTTTCAGGTATTCTGCTGATGAAGATAATGGCAACCAAAGATTCATTTCCATCCTGTTGAAGGCTATCCAGGACGGACCTGATAATGGCGGTGTTACAGCCTTCAGCCCGATCGATGATCGATTCACAACACCAATGACCAAGGCAGAAGTTGCTAAAGCAATTACTGGTGGAACTGTTTCTGTTCCCATTTATGACTCTTTGGGTAATGTGATAGGAAATAAAGAGACTATGCAGGAAGTAAACCTTGATTCTTTTTACAAATTCAGGATCAAGGAAGAAGTGATCTTCGATAAACAAAGTTCAAGATTGTTCTGGAGGATTTTGGGTATTGCGCCGGTAAAACGCGTGATAACCGCTTCAGGAGTCGATTTGGGGGATACGCCATTGTTCTGGGTTTATTATCCCGACATGCGACCAATTTTTGCCAAATATTACGTTTACAATGGCAAAAACTACGGAGCACGAATGACTTGGGAAGATCTTTTTGAATCGCGCATGTTTCATGGACGAATTATTAAGAGTACGTTGGATAATCCATTTGATACTTATTTAAAAGATCAAACGGGATTAAAAGGACGTCCGATTCTTCAGTTGCTTGAAGGCGAAAAGATCAAGAACGAAATATTCGATTACGAACAAAATTTGTGGAGTTATTAATCACTAATTTTATAAACAAAAAACGGGGAGCCTGGTGCTCCCTTTTTTTGTGCCCTGCTACAGAAAAAAAGAAGTTTTTGTTCGTTCACTTGGCAGGAAAAAAAATCTGCTAATCTTCATATAAGAAGAAATAATTCTACAATTTTTTTGGAATAGATGATATTGTTTAAGGGAAGACGTTTTTTAACAAGACGCGCTAAGCCTTTGTGGTAAAGGGTTTTAAGGGAGTATTACATGTTATTAAGGTTAAAAGCTGAATGCGGGGGCATAAGAATTGACTTGTTATAAACAAATAATATTCATCTAAAAACCTTAAAAATTTATTTTATGAAAACGCTATTAATTTCTCTCATATGCACTTGCGCTTCAATGTCATTGTTTGCCCAGGTTGACACTACGAACAACGTGAATGGCAACATGAACAATATGAATAACATGAACAACAGTAATATGAACAATACGAACAACAATGGGACTTATACCGATTCTACGGGAACAATGAATGCTAACCCAAACTACACAGATTCTAGTGGAATTCAAAACAATAATTCGAATTTGAACAATAACAACTATAATAATAGCAACAATTCCAATATGAACAATTCCAATATGAACACTGATACCAGTTCAACTCAAAATAATTGGAACAACAATAATTCGAATTTAAACAACAACAATAACAACAATTCAAATATGAACACTGATAGTAGTGCATATATGAATAACAGCAGCACTACAAACACAAACAGCGAGGCAACCAGTAACAATAATTATAATATTTCCATGCAAAATGGAACGGCTGCTACAGAAGCTGCAGCTCTTCCTGTTAAAGAAACTTTTGTTCCTGATGATATAGTGCAGCAAGCAAAACAAAAGTATCCACAAGGTCAGATCTATGATATTACAGCAGTAAGATCTCCGGAAGATACTGTGAATCAAACTATGGCAATGAACGGAAACTGGAACAATAACAATTCTATGGATCACGATTCGACTGCCAATGGTACCATGAACAACAATGGCACAACTATGAACAGTTCAACTACCAATAGTCAGACTGATCAATCTTCTACTTCGATGAATCAAAATAATACAACAACAGTTAACAGCCAGACACAGAATGGAAACACAACCGCTTACAACAACAGTAACAGCATGGGCAACAACAGCGGAAATGAAAGGCCGGAAAAATTTGACTATGTAGTAAGAGTGTTACAAGGAGGTCAGATGACAAGTCAAACTTTAAAAAGTGATGGTACGGCTTTGCAGTAAGTATGCTATTCTGATAAGCTCAACCCAACGAAAGATTCACGAAGTAAAAGGCCGTTCAAATGAGCGGCTTTTTTATGTCATTAATTTTAGCGGGCTTTTTTCCCGCTTTTTTTTGAAGTGATTTTACTCTTCACATTTTCATGTTTATACGGGCAATGCCTGCAGCCGTTTCCGCAGCAATATCCTCTTTCCAGGTGATATTTCTCAGTCATTACCATCAAACCATTTTCATCAAAATAAAAATCAATCCCTTCTTTAAATTGTTCATTCTTCATCTCTTAATATTATCGATTTCAATTCTTCATCCTTATTAGGAATCAATTCCGGCAATGAAAAGCAAACATAAAATATGCGATTGCTTTTTGCAATGTCCAGCTTTTCATAATGAGTGGTGATAGCAAGTTCTTTGGGAAGAGATTTTAAACTGTGCACATCATCAATTTCCTGGTGAAGTTTTAAATCGTAAAGCCGGATGACAAGTTTGGTAAAACGAAAGAGCTGAGGCGAATCAGTCTTGAGATGAATTTTTGAACCGGGCTTAAGAATTTGTTGATACAAACGCAGAAACTTTGGATGCGTTAATCTTTTCCTCGCTTTGGAAATTCTCAATTGTGGATCAGGAAAAGTGATCCAAATCTCATCAACCTCTCCTGCAGAAAAATAATCCGCTATCTTATCGATTTGCGTTCTTAAAAAGGCCACATTATTTAATTCATTATCCAACGCATATTTTGCCCCCACCCAAAGCCGGTTGCCTTTTATGTCAACACCAATATAATTTTTACCGGGATTTATCGAAGCAAGCCCGATGGCATATTCTCCCTTGCCACAAGCCAGTTCCAAAATAATTTCATTTTTATTTTTGAAAAAACTTGCCCAATTGCCTTTCATGTTTTCCGGGTATTCCAACACGTTGGTAAAGGTTTTTATCTCACCAAATCTTTTTAATTTTTTTTGCGCCATGGGCTGCAAAAGTAAGGATGTGGATATGAATTGAGAAAGTGAAACATCAGTAAATCAACAAATAAAACGAGAAATTATTTTAGCTTCACTGCTTTTACTTTACGAATTTCGGCAGGTTAATTGCCAATCTTATCTTTATGAAACGCTTAATATATTGTTACGATGCTTATTGCGGCTGGTGTTATGGATTTAGCGAGATAATGAAAAAGATATTTTCGCAATACAAAGATCAGCTTGAATTTGAAGTGCTTTCCGGGGGAATGATCCTGCCGGAAGAACCTGTTTCAATTGCTGCAACAGCAAAGTATATTGAAGGCGCTTACAAAAGGGTGGAAGAGATAACAGGAATCAGGTTCGGCGAAGATTATTTGTGGCATATTAAAAATCCGCAATTAAGTGATTGGTTCCCTGATTCTGAAAAAGCAGCAATTGCACTGTGTGTTTTTAAGGATTATCATCCTGAACTGCAGGTAAGTTTTGCAGCTGATCTTCAATATGCACTTCATTTTGAGGGGCGCGATCTTACTGATGATGAGGCCTATCGTTTGTTGCTTGACAAATACAATATTCCTGATGACGAATTTTATGAAAAGTTGCATGACGAAAAATACAAAGAGGAAGCGCATTATGAGTTCGCTTTATGCAAACAATTAAAAGTTACCGGATTTCCTGCTGTTTTTCTTCAACTGGCCGAAACTAAATTTTGGATGATTGCTGAGGGTTTTACAGATTATGACACGCTGAACTTGCGGATACAAAATGTAATGAAAGAAAACAATGTTGCATTATAACTGTCATGACTAAACGCAAATGAATTGATTCCTCTACTCATAGCAAAAAAGCACATTTGATGAGTGTCCTGAATTATTATTGTTGCTCTACTTGCTCAATAATTGTGTTGGCTTGCATTTGTTGCATGAACCTGAAAATACCTTTCATTGTATGAATGTCTTTTACAACCAGAATTCCATTTTTACCAACCTGTTTTAACGTCGCTTTGTTTGTTTTGGTTTGAATAAAATCAAGAATCCTTTCAAATGTTTTACTGGTGAAATAGGCTGAATCCGGGTTGGCAATAAAAAAGCATCTCAAGGTATCATTCTTCAATATTAATTTCTCAAATCCAAGTTCCAATGCAATTTTGCGTGTACGAACAGTGGTAAACAAATCTTCAACCTCTTTAGGAATAGGTCCAAAGCGATCAGTCATTTCAGAATGAAGAGCTTTTAATTCTTCCTCATTTTCGCAGTTATCAAGCCGTGAGTATAGACTCAATCTTTCAGTAATGCTTTCAACATAAGTATCGGGAATTAAAATTTCCAGGTCGGTATCGATTGTGCAGTCAGTAACAAAATCGTCTTGATTTTTGATCTCTTCTTTGAACAGATCCCTGAATTCGTTTCTCTTCAATTCGCGAATGGCTTCGTCCAAAATTTTCTGATACATCTCGAAACCAATCTCAGCAATAAAACCACTTTGCTCGCCGCCCAACATATTTCCTGCACCACGGATATCAAGATCACGCATCGCAATCTGGAAGCCACTTCCAAGATCACTGTATTGTTCAAGTGTTGTTAATCGTTTGCGGCTGTCGCTTGTTAAAGTGCTCATTGGCGGTGCGAGTAAATAACAAAAGGCTTTCTTATTACTGCGACCCACTCTTCCACGAAGCTGGTGCAAATCGCTTAATCCAAAATGGTGTGCATTATTAACAATGATCGTATTGACATTCGGAATATCAACGCCGCTTTCAACAATATTTGTACAAACTAAAACGTCGTATTTCCTGTCCATAAAATCCAAAATCGTTTGTTCGAGTTGACCACCTTCTAATTGTCCATGAGCATGAGCAATACTAAGATCAGGGCACAAACCCTGGATCAAAGTTTTCATTTCCTGCAAACCATGAACACGGTTGTGGATGAAAAAAACCTGGCCTCCTCTTTCCACTTCATAATAAATAGCATCCCTTATAAATTCCTGGTCAAATACATGAACTTCAGTTTGAATCGGCTGACGGTTTGGTGGCGGCGTATTGATGATGCTGAGATCACGTGCACCCATCAGGCTGAACTGTAAAGTTCGTGGGATAGGCGTTGCCGTTAGCGTCAAAGAATCAACCGTTGATTTTATTTGTTTTAATTTTTCCTTTGCCGAAACACCAAACTTTTGTTCTTCGTCTATCACTAACAATCCAAGGTCTTTGAACTTTACGTCTTTGCCCAGCAAAGCATGTGTTCCAATAATTATATCAATCTTTCCTTCTTTCAGTTTTTGAAGAGTTTCCTTCTTTTCTTTTGAAGTTTTAAAACGATTGATGTAATCAACAGTAACAGGAAAATCACTGAGCCTGTCACTGAAAGTTTTATAATGCTGGTAAGCTAAGATTGTTGTAGGAACGAGCACTGCAGCCTGCTTTCCACCAAGGTTTGTTTTAAAGGCAGCTCTTATCGCTACTTCCGTTTTACCAAAACCAACGTCGCCGCAAACCAACCGATCCATCGGCGATTCCTTTTCCATGTCAGCCTTCACATCAGTAACGGCCTTACTTTGGTCTGGCGTGTCTTCATAAAGAAAAGAAGCTTCCAGTTCTGTTTGCAAGTAATTATCTGGCGAATGGGCAAAACCTTTGTGGCTCTTTCTTTCAGCGTATAATTTTATCAAATCAGAAGCTATATCTTTTACCTGCTTCTTGGTTTTGTCTTTTAGTTTGTTCCAAACATCACTTCCGAGCTTGTTCATTTTCGGAACTGTTCCCTCTTTGCCGCTGTACTTACTGATCTTGTGAAGCGATGAAATATTTACATACAAAAGATCTTTGTCCTTGTAAATTATTCGCACCGCTTCCTGCATCACACCGTTAGTTTCGATTTTTTGCAATCCGCTAAAAACGCCAACTCCGTGATCGATGTGCGTTACATAATCACCAGGTTGTAATTCGCGCAGCATTTTCAGCGTGAGCGCTTTATTCTTGCTGAAAGCTTGTTTTACTTTGTATTTGTGATAACGTTGGAAAATTTCATGATCTGTGTAGCAAATTAATTTCAGATCATGATCAATAAAACCTTCATGAATAGAAACGGCGATGGGAACAAAATTGATCTCTGTCTGTTGGTCGGCAAAAATGGAATGAAGTCTTTCCAGTTGCCTTGGATTTTCCGCAAAAATGAAAACGTTGTATTTCTTATTTTCAAAAGACTTCAAGTTATCGATTAGCAGGTTAAATTGACGGTTAAATGCCGGTTGTTGTTCGGTAGAAAACTGCATTTCATCTCCAGTGGAAAAGAAAGATTTTTTACCAAATTCAACTGTTGAACGATCTGCGATTTGCTTTTCCAAGACGTTTGCAGAAACAAAATCATTTTCAGTAATTTCTCTTACCTCATTCAATTCGCCTTCCTCTGTGGCAGAAGATTTCTTTGGATTTCGAAGAAACTCTTCCAGGTCTTCTTGTTGCTGGCTTATCACATCACTGATAAATTCCCAGTCTTCAGTCCACACAACCGTGTTTTCAGGCAAAAAGTTCATTAATGATACTTTTTCGCCGTTTGAAAATTGCGTGTCAACATTTGGAATGATCGTTACCTGTTGCAGCTTTCTTTCACTCAATTGAGTTTCCGGATCAAAAAGACGAATGCTGTCAATCTCATTTCCAAAAAGTTCGATGCGGTAAGGCTTTTCATTACCATAAGAATAAATATCAAGAATGCCACCACGCACAGCGAATTGCCCGGGTTCATACACAAAATCCGTACGCTTGAAACCATGATCTACAAATTTTGAAAGCAATTCATCCATATTGATTTCTTCTCCCTGTTTGAAAGAAAAAATATTTTCAGAAAGTGTCTTAGATAAAACGACTTTTTCAAAAAGTGCTTCCGCATAAGTCACCAAAACTTTTTTATTGCCACCAGTGCTTAGTTTAGTGAGCGCTTCTGTGCGCAACATCACATGACTACTGTTGAGTTGGTGAAAATTTTTTTTGGTTTTGAAAGAAGAAGGGAAATAAAAAACGTCGAGCGCTTTCGTCAGGTTTTCGATCGTATTGTGAAAATAAGCAGCTTCTTCTGCATCGCGGAGGATGACAAGATGATTTAATTTTGAAGAAACAGGATGATTAAAAACTGCAGAAAAAATAAATTGAGAAGCGCTTCCATGAAGTCCGGAAAGTTGGATATGTTGTGGTCCAGGCAAAACGATCTTGTCCGCAATTTTTAAAGTGCGGGGGGCGTTTGAATAAGAATTCATCAACACATCAAGATTCATTCACTTCTTTTTCTGAAAGGTGTAAAATTACTTTATCAATTTTAAATTGAAATGACTTGGCTTGATTTATAACAACTTTTTAGACGGGGTAGTAAACGAATAATTAGTAACGATTTTTGTTTTTCAGTTTGACTGTCGATTGCATAAAAATAATTTTCCATTTAAATTATCAGTTGTATTTTCCCAAAAATCAATTACATGGCTTCAGCACCCTGGCGCACCGGAACTGTTATTCGCATTGAAAATGCAACGACAAATACGAGGCGATTTTTTATTCGCGTAAACGATGTGAAGTCTTTTGAATTTAAGGCAGGACAGTTTGTAACTCTTGATCTCCCGATACATGAAAAAGTGAACAAACGCTGGCGCAGCTATTCAATTGCGAGCTGGCCTGATGGTTCAAATGTATTTGAATTATTGATCGTGCATTTGGAAGGTGGTGCGGGAAGCACTTACCTTTTTAATGAAACTAAAGTAGGTTCTGAACTTGTGTTTCGCGGACCTCTTGGCGTATTTACTTTGCCGGAAAAAATTGACCGCGATCTATTTTTCATCTGTACAGGAACCGGAATTGCGCCTTTCAGAAGTATGCTGAATTACATTCATCTTCATAAAATTCCCCATGAAAATTTATACCTCGTTTTCGGTTGCCGAACGAAACAAGACCTTTTGTATTATGATGAAATGAAGGCGCTTGAAAAAGAACTGGAAAATTTTCATTACTTGCCAACATTGAGCCGCGAAGAATGGGAAGGACACAAAGGGTATGTTCACGATTTGTACGAATCGGTTTGCAGGAAAAATAATGAAGCGTGTACTGACCTTAAAAATCTACGACCGGCCTCATTTTATTTATGTGGCTGGAAATTTATGATCGATGATGCAAGAAAGAAAATCGTGGATTTAGGTTACGATAAGAAAGCCATTCACCTTGAATCTTACGGGTAAATTGAATTGCGGGCAAAATAAAAATTGGATGAATTTATTCCTTTGCTGGTAACAGTAATGAGTAAACGCTTTAAAGATTAATCAGTGATCTTTTCATTCACAATCTTTCTTACTTCGCTTAATAGAATTCTTTCCTGCGTCATCGTATCCCTGTAACGGATGGTAACAGTGTTATCTTCTTTTGTTTGGTGATCAATCGTCACGCAAAAAGGCGTTCCGATCGCGTCCATTCTCCTGTAACGCTTACCAATGCTGTCTTTTTCTTCGTAAAAAGTGTGAAAGCTTTGCTTGCATTCATCGCTTAATGTGCGCGCAATTTCAGGAAGGCCGTCTTTTTTAACAAGCGGTAAGATTGCCAATTTGTAAGGAGCAATTTTTGGCGGGATGCGCAAGACAACACGGCTGTCTTCGCTTCCATCTTCTTTGGTCCATTTTTCTTCTGCGTAAGAAGAGCTTATAACGGTAAGGAACAAACGATCTAATCCGACAGAAGTTTCTACCACGTAAGGAATATAGTTGCCGTAAGGCTTTCCATCTTCTTTCAGCTCATTATCGAAATACTGCAACTTCTTTTTACTAAGCTCCTGGTGTTGTTTCAGGTCAAAATCAGTTCGTGAGTGAATGCCTTCCAGTTCTTTAAAGCCGAAAGGAAATTCATATTCAATATCAACAGCTGCATTCGCGTAGTGAGCGAGTTTCACATGATCATGATAACGTAATTTTTCTGCAGGAAGGCCAAGGCTTTCGTGCCATTTCAATCTTTCTGTTTTCCAATATTCGTACCATTGCATTTCTGTGCCAGGGCGAACAAAAAATTGCATTTCCATTTGCTCAAATTCACGCATGCGGAAAATAAACTGTCGCGCAACGATTTCATTTCTGAATGCTTTTCCTGTTTGTGCAATACCAAAAGGAATTTTCATCCGCCCGGTTTTTTGAACATTCAGAAAGTTTACAAAGATGCCTTGCGCAGTTTCGGGGCGTAAATAAATTTTATTGTCTTCGCTATCACTTGAAACAGTAGATCCAAATTCGGTGGAAAACATTAAATTAAATTGGCGAATGTCTGTCCAGTTGCTGGTTTCACTGGTGGAACACTTTATATCGTTTTTATCAATTAGATTTTTTAGACCCTCAAAATCATCTTTTGCCAATAGTTCATCCATTGCTTTTAATAAGGCAAATTCTTCTTCCTTTTTTCCCTCAAGTGCTAATTTTTCAGCATGCGATTCTATAAGATGATCTACCCGATAACGTTTCTTACTGTCTTTGTTATCGATCATCGGATCACTGAAATTATCAACATGTCCACTGGCTTTCCACGTGAGTGGATGCATAAAAATAGCTGCATCAATGCCAACAATATTTTCATGCAACTGCGTCATGCTTTTCCACCACTCATCACGTATGTTCTTTTTTAATTGCGCACCATTTTGGCCGTAATCATACACAGCGCTCAAGCCATCATAAATTTCGCTGGAAGGAAAAATGTAGCCGTATTCTTTGCAGTGAGCGATTATTTCGCTGAAATTATTTAATTCATTTGCCATAAGGCGGCAAAGATAGTGAGAGTAAAACTTACATTAGAAAATGAAAAAGGAAATATTCGCCGTGAAAATAAAAATTGCCGAAAAAAATTGGTTTACTCCAAAGTTGAATTCCGAACTTCAACCCGCTTTCGAATATTCAACAGGCATAAGTTTTTCAAGATTTATATGCTTTGAGGCATCCATGATTTCTATACCGATGATTTTTTCATCCTGGCCGATGTCCAGAACAATTTCATCTGAAACTCTTTTATTGATTACCTCATTGGCGGAAGGTTCAATCCTTAAATACAAGAGATCTGTTTTGCTATCGTAATGGATTGTCATAAATCAAAATTTTCCGTAAAAAACATAAACGGTCACTGTGAAAATATCTTTTTCTTCTACAATGTAATAAACTTCAACTCTTTTCTCCTCATAAAATTTCCCGAGCCTAAAATCATTGAAACCGAAAGTTTTTGCTTTACCGAAACATTTTGATTTAGCTGGAATTTTTTCTCCTGTTTGTATTACATCTATAATTTCCGCTTCACTTGAACCTCTTTCAATTGCTCTTTGCATAGTATGAGGTTCAATATGAATTTTCATTTCTATAAAGTTAGAAAATTATTCCAAATCCAACTTTATATTTAACTCATCTAATTGCTTTTGATCAATAGTGGAAGGAGCGTCAATCATTACATCTCTTCCACTGTTATTTTTTGGAAAAGCTATAAAATCGCGGATGGATTCGCTTCCTCCCAAAATAGCGCATAGCCTGTCGAAGCCAAACGCAATACCGCCATGGGGCGGCGCTCCGTATTCAAAAGCGCCTAACAGAAATCCAAATTTGTGTTGCGATTCTTCTTTGCTCATTCCCAGCGCTGCAAACATTTTTTCCTGTAATTCTCTCTGGAAGATCCTGATAGAACCACCACCGATTTCGTTGCCGTTCAAAACCATATCGTAAGCATTGGCTTTTATTTTTGCATAAGGATGTTCCAAATACTTTTCAGCATTTTCAATCTTCGGATTGTTGTTGATCATCACTTCAATGTCTTCTGGTTTTGGAGAAGTAAATGGATGATGTCGGGCAACCCAACGATTTTCTTCTTCATCGTATTCGAACAAAGGAAAATCAGTCACCCAAAGCAATTTAAATTCATCCGCTTTGCGGAATCCCAATCTATCGGCCATGTATAAACGCAAATCACTTATCGCCTTTCTTGTTCTTTCTTCTTTTCCTGCAAGAATTAAAATAAGATCTCCGGGTTTTGCTTTGGAAAAATCTGCCAGCGATTGTAATTGTTCAGAAGTGAAGAATTTATCAAAACTACTTTTTAAAGTGCCGTCGTTATTCACTTTTACAAAAGCCAGTCCACCCATTCCTATTTGCGGACGTTTTACCCAATCAATTAATTCGTCAGTTTGTTTTCTTGAATAATCACTGCAACCGGGAACAGAAATTGCCAGCACAGTTTCAGCATTTTTAAAAACAGCAAAATCGGTATCGTTTAAAACATTCAAATGATTGACTCCTTCTGTTTTCAGATTCGCCACTTTCATTTCAAAGCGTATATCAGGCTTATCATTTCCATAATTCCACATTGCATCTTCCCAATTCATTCGCTGAACAGGTTCGTTGTAGTCGATTTGCTTTACTTCTTTAAAGATATATTTGATCAGACCTTCAAACATTTGCAAAATATCTTCCTGCTCTACAAATGACATTTCACAATCTATCTGGGTAAATTCCGGTTGCCTGTCGGCACGTAAATCTTCATCGCGAAAACATTTTACGATCTGGTAATAACGATCATAACCGCTTACCATCAACAACTGTTTGAAAGTTTGTGGCGATTGCGGCAGTGCGTAAAATTCGCCGGCATTCATGCGACTCGGCACTACAAAATCTCTTGCACCTTCCGGCGTTGATTTTATTAAAAACGGTGTTTCAATATCAACGAAACCATTTTGATGAAGATAATCGCGTGTAGCACGATTTACCGCATAACGCAATTCAATATTTTTCTTAACTGCATTTCTTCTTAAATCGAGAAAACGATATTTCATCCTTAAATCATCGCCGCCATCAGTATCATCCTGGATTGTAAATGGCGGTATGGCCGACTTATTCAACACTTTAAATTCTGAAACCAAAATTTCTATATCGCCGGTGGGAATATTTTTATTCTTGTTGCTTCTTTCCGAAACGGTTCCTTTTACCTGCAAAACAAATTCTCTTCCCAACGGATTTTTATCTAATTGTTCGGTAAGCTTTTCATTAAAAAGTAATTGAGTAATTCCGTAACGGTCGCGCAAATCAATAAAAGTGATACTTCCAAATTTTCTTATCGTTTGCACCCATCCCGCAAGTGTAACTTCTTTGCCTACATCAGCTATTCTTAATTCACCGCATGTGTTCGTTCTGTACATCCTCTTGTTTTATTTGTTTTAAATTCTTTTGGACTGCAAATATAAGCCCGATAAACAAAGTAAAAGCCCCACCAAAAGGCAGGGCTTTGGAATAAAAAATTGGTTATAAAGTCGGTTTACTGGAGGCATCTTTGTTGGCATCCATCATTTCCATCAGTTTTACGCCCAACAAACCATTGATGCTTCCGTCAGTTCCATTGCCTCCGCTTCCTATCAACACATCAGGCATTACTTTGATGCGACCTTTACCAATTTCTTCTGTGATCTTGAATTTAGTGAAATTATCACCACCCATAGCTTTCACCTGCAGTTCGTATGCTTCAGCAGTGCTTTTGCCTATTGCCATAATTTTTTCAGCTTCGGCAAGACCTGTTTTGCTGATCATTTCAGCATCAGCACTTGCATTTAAGCGTGTGGCTTCGGCCTGTGCTCCGGCTCTTGCTTTCGTAGCTTCGGCTTCTGCATTGGCGCGCATTTTTGTGGCAGTTGCTTCAGCATCTACCTGCAATTTTAAACTCCGTGCATCACCTTCTGCTTTTTTCACAACAGCATCTGCAGTTCTTTGAGCAATCTCAACACTTTGTTGCGCTTTCACAATTTCTTTCTGCATATCTGCGATGGCTGTTTCCTTTTCCCTGCCTTGTCTTTTTTCCTGTGCCATTTGCTGTGTGGCATAGGTTTTTTCTTCTTCCTGTGCAATCTTCCTGTCGGTCAAAGTTTTCATCAATGATTCCGGCGGAACGATATCGCCAATCAAAGTATCCACAGCATTCACATTATATTCATCCAGCACTTCACGCATGTTGTCTTTTGCAGCCTGTTGCCGTTCTTTACGTGTGCTTAAAAATGCGATCACATCACTGTCCTGAGCGGAATTCCTGAAATAGTTTCCGATTGTCGGTTCTAATACCTGGCTCACTAAATTATTCATGCTTCCAAAACGTGCAATCACTTTCGGAGCTTCGTTTGCAGGAATATGAATGATCTGCGAAACATCAAGATTGAACGGGAAACCGTCTTTTGAACGCACCGTAATGGTGCACAAATTTTTATCCAACTGGTGTGCTTCGCTTCTCTTATTCGCCCAGTTCAAAACCAGGTTAGTTGTCGGCACCAATTCCACTTTCATGGTGTATTTATTGAACGGATATTTACCTGGTCCGTAAGGCTCCATCCAAACACCACGTTGGCCTTTGCTCACAATGTTTCCGTGTTTAAAACTTTCACCAGTAACATCTTTGCCATCTTCACCGATATATGAAATTACCACACCAACATATCCAATTGGCACTTCAGTCATCGGCACTTCTTCAATTTGAATAGCCCATGGATTGATGTTGTAGCTTCCTGCTAAAATAATGGAAGGTTGCAAACCACGATTGCCATTATTTTTTAAGAAAGTATCAAAGTCCTGGAAATTGTTGTGACCTTCCACATACTTCCCGGCTATTTGCCCGGTTTCAATCGGTTCTCCATCCAAAGTAGTTACAATGCCCACCATGTTTTCGTGGATTATAACCATGTCTCTAACGGTAACCGTAAACGCATATGTGTTGATGCGATAAGTGCCGGCAGTGATGTAAGCAGTTTGCCTACCTTTTTGTCCGCCGTTTTCCAAAAACTTTTTAGCATCCTGGAAATTATCGCATTCCACTTTTCTTGCAAGAATAGCGCCTGTAGGAATTTCAACGCCGTCGTTGCTCAATACAACTCCAATTTTTCCTTCAGGAATAATGGTAAATGGTTGCATTTCGATCACATATTGCCATGGCCAAAGATTCCAGTAAAGCCCGGGAGCTAAAGTTTGTGCCTGGAAACCGGCTTCCCTTTTTGTGGCAATAATTCTGCCATCGGGCAGTTTGCGATCGGTTCCCACGAGCACAAATTTTTTAGTAACCAAACCAATCCTGTTTTCCGGAACGATTACCATTCCGAATAAAAAACGGAGGATAAATTTGTAAAGAAATAATGAGGCAAAAATTGCCAGTACCCACCAATAGTTGGCGATTAAATTTGTGTTCATTTTGTTAGTTTAAAGTATTAGAAAAAAATTGTTTGGTTGAAAATTAATTGTGCGAAAGACACAGCGAGCCTGCGCTACATCAATTCATTAATGCTGCTTATTATCATCACAGGTAAGCGATTGGCTGCTTACAAATGCTGTTAAGAAGTGTAATGAAAATCAGAGAGAAGCAGTTTCTGGTGGCTTTACTCTCTGGCGAAAATTAAATAAGAGAGAAGCAATAATGTGGTTCATTTTACATGGGAGACCAGCTCCGTTTAAATTTGAGAAACAAAGATATATCACAGAAAATTATCCTGCAAGAAAATCGGTATGAACGGTTTTTAGAAATTACAAATGCAGTGAACAAATGAATAGGCCGGATTTTTATTTTGCTTTTTTTCAAACAAAAAAAGAGGCAGATTTTTTCCGCCTCTTTTAAAAAATATTGTAAACGAATAAATTCTCTTCTTTTTTTATTTCAGGTTATGATAAACTTTTTGAACATCTTCATCCTGCTCAAGGTTATCAACTAATTTCAAAACTTCTTCAGCCTGGTCATCAGGAAGCTCAACTGTTGTTGTGGGAATCCGCGTTAATTCAGCAGTTATTACCTCTACTTTTTTTTCTTCCAGCGCTTTATTCATATTTCCGAATTCAACAAAAGGCGTGCGGATGATAATATTACCTTCACTGTCTTCACCAATTTCTTCAAGACCGTAATCAATCAATTCAAGTTCCAGTTCTTCCAAATCCTGGCCGTTGTTTTTTATCTTAAACTCACCCATGTGATTGAACAAAAAAGAAACACTTCCACTTGTGCCGAGCGAACCATTTCCTTTGTTGAAATGCATCCGAACATTGGCAACTGTTCTTGTTGGATTGTCAGTAGCGGTTTCAACCAACACTGCCACTCCGTGCGGAGCATATCCTTCATAAACCTCCTCGTGGTAATCAGATTTATCTTTTCCCATCGCTCTCTTGATCGCAGCTTCCACACGATCTTTAGGCATGTTCACCGCTTTTGCATTCAGGATGCAGCGACGTAAAGAAGGGTTATTGTCAGGGTCAGGTCCACCTTGTTTGACGGCGATATCGATTTCTTTTCCGATGCGAGTGAACTGCTTCGCCATTTTATCCCAGCGAGCAAACATGGTAGCTTTTCTAACTTCAAATATTCTTCCCATTACTTAGTTGCTTAAAAATTTTCGGGTAACTTTTACGACGGGCAAAACTAAAAGGATTAAACTATAATTAAAAATTAAAATGCCACTGAAATCATTGCAAATCCACGCCACTATTCTTTTTGGAAAGTGTTTTGATATAAAATAATTTTGCGCCGCTTTTAATTTTAAATTAATAAAATCCTGTAAAGGTCTATTTTATGAAAATAATGAAGTTCGGAGGCACCAGCGTTGGCAAACCCGAAAGAATGGCTGAGATCAAAAAACTGATCACCAAGGATGATGAAACTAAGATCATTGTTTTAAGCGCTTTAAGCGGCACGACGAATGCTCTAACAGAAATCAGTGATGCCTTATCGAAAGGTGATCGTGGTGAAGCAAAAACAAGAATTGATGCATTGGAAAGTCATTACCAGAACTTCATTGTCGAACTTTTAAAAGACCAATCATTTTTTCAAAAAGCAAAAGATGTGCTCGCTGAGCATTTTGAATTTTTAAATATCATTTTAAAGATCTCTTACAGCGAGGCATTAAACAAAGATATTTTGGCGCAAGGCGAATTGCTGAGCACAAAACTCTTCAGCATTTTTTTGAATGAACAGGAAATTCCGCATGTTTGGTTGCCGGCGCTTGAGTTCATGAGCATTGATCAAAACAGTGAACCACAGGTGGCTGTGATCAGGGAAAAACTTTCCAAATTGCTGGATGCAAATAAAGGAACAAAACTTTTTGTTACACAGGGTTACATCTGTCGGAATGCAAAAGGCGAAATTGATAACCTGAAGCGTGGCGGAAGTGATTACAGTGCTTCTTTGATCGCGGCTGCGGTGGATGCTTCAGTTTGTGAGATTTGGACAGACATCAGCGGAATGCATAATAACGATCCTCGTGTCGTAAAAAATACAAAACCTGTTAGTCATTTATGTTTTGATGAAGCTGCGGAGTTGGCTTATTTCGGTGCAAAAATTTTACATCCTGCAAGTATATGGCCGGCACAGTATTTTAATTTTCCGGTGAAATTGCTGAATACGATGGAACCTGAAGCGCCTGGAACTTTGATCGAACGAGACGCAGATAAGGAAGGTGTGAAAGCCATAGCAGCAAAGGATTTCATTACGGCAATCAAAATAAAGAGCAGCCGCATGTTGCTGGCTTATGGTTTTTTGAGAAAGATCTTTGAAGTGTTTGAAAAATACCAGACTTCCATCGACATGATCACTACTTCTGAAGTGGCGGTTTCACTCACCATCGATAACGATACTAATCTGAACCAGATCATAAAAGAACTGGAGATGTTCGGAAATATTGAAATAGACCATGACCAAACAATCGTTTCAATTGTAGGTTTTCATATTGCAAAAACAGAAAATCTCCTGGCAAAAGTTTTCAACAGCCTGAAGGAAGTGCCAGTGAGAATGGTGAGTTTCGGTGGAAGTCAACACAATATTTCTGTTCTTGTGTCGCACGAACACAAAGAAAAAACCCTTCAATTGCTAAATGAAGGATTATTTGAATAAATAGTTTAGGAAGTTTAGAATGGTTTAGAAGGACTTGCAGTAAACCAACATTTCCAGGCAATTTTCATTTTATCTTACGATTTAGAAGTTTTTGAAGGTCTCACTTCAATCTTGCTTGGCAAAGTTCTTTGCGGCATTTGTAAAAGATCAGCCACCATTTGACCAATATCTTCCGGTTGGATTTTCCATGAATCAGCTTCGCTTGGTGTATGATCGTTAAAATGTGTAGCGACAGAACCGGGCATTATTGTGGTTACTTTCACATCATATTTCCGGAGATCCAGCATGATGGCTTGAGAAAATCCTACAAGACCAAATTTGCTTGCGTTGTATGCTGAACCATTTTCAAAAAAGTTGGTTCCTGCCAGGCTTGCAATCGTAATGATATAACCCTTGGTTTTCTTTAATTCGTCAACTGAAGACCTGACACTATTAAAAACTCCTGTAAGATTGGTATCGATCGTGTTTCTCCAAATTTCTTCACTCATGGTGTCAATCGGGGCAAAATGTCCAACACCTGCATTCGCCA
>JBQCEG010000030.1:0-66940 GCA_051960475.1 Ginsengibacter sp. | reverse complement strand
CCCACTTGCACAAAACCCAATGTAAGCTGTAGTATCATTTTCGTTGAATAAAATCATCCAAAATCCGCTCTTTTGATTCAGTCATCATAGAATTAATCATTTCTTTTTGAAAGTCATCTTTTTCACTGTCAAGAAGCGTTTTTAGTATCGCGTTACCTTCCTGTTGTTGACCAATAATTTTTAGATTGACTGCTTTCGTCATCAACATATTTCTGTATTGCTTACTTGAAGTATTCATCGTGTCGAGAATACTCTCATACCGGTTTTCCGATTGTTGAAAAAATCTTTGAGAAGAAATTGTATCACCCATTTTATAATCAATTATTCCGACAAGGAAAAAATAATCTGGCGACTCAGGTTTGATTCTGTTCAAGTTTTTTACTGTGGCTAAAGCACTGTCAAACTGATTTAATTCTAATTGGAAGTTCGTCTTATTCCAAAATGCCAAATAAAAATTACTGTCAATTGCGATGGCTTGGTCAAGCAAAGCGATGGCTTTATCATAGTCCTCAGAATGCGCCATAATTGCTAACGCACTATCATTAAGTCGTCCTGCTTTGGGGTCAATTGAATGTTTTTGGTTTTGGGACTGTTGTCCACAAGCACCAAGTGTTATCAAAAGGAAAAAAATCAAAAGTCGCATTGGAGAGAGATATTACAGCTTACGTTCCAGGCTTGGCGAAGAACTGGCATTTGAAATTCGTCAGCCCGAACTGCTGCTAAATTTATAATTAAAACTTCATTGTTATTTCCATTGCCAAATTTATATCGTCGTGCTGATTGCTAAAGCTGAATAGCGAAACAAAAGCTGATGTTGAGTTAGGTCAGCCAGTTTTTTGCCAAACCTTTTGTTGCCTGTAGTTTTTCTATTTCAAGTACAGCGTCAGATTTAAAATCGTCAAGGTTTTCTGTCCGCATTATATTTTCGCAGTCCTGTCTGACTTGATAAAATCTGACTGTACTACTTCCATAATTTTCAACTTCGTTGTCAACAATTGTTGTCTTGTTAAACGAAATAGATATTCTGAAATCCTTGTCTGGAAATTCCGTGTTCAAGCGTTTCGCTAATCTTTTTCCACTCTCTAAAGCAAGTTGCAAATATTCAATTTCATTGTCAGTGTCAATGTACATGTCTGGATGAAAATGAGTTTGGGAATCTTCCCACTCACATTTCTTTAGGCTTGTGTTAAATTTTGGATTAGTTGAAATGTCACCCACCTCTTTTAAAACAATGCAATCATTGTCAGTCACAAAGTCGCTGTTAATTATCCTTTCTAATTCTGCTGGCAATGTCATAGAAATTTCCCAAAAATTGTAGTCAATCTTTGAGAGATAACTGTCCATGATTTTATTGGTGCGAAGTGTCATTTAAAATTACAGGCAACACAATATTATACGAAAGATTTCAATATTCCAAGCGAAAAAGCACTATTGATTAACAGTGCTTTTCTTTTGCGCTTTTTGTATTGTTGTTGCGTCAATACGGATTTTAACATTGTAGTTTTAACAGTTAATTCAATTCCCTTTGTAAAGATCATTTATCCAATTGTAAAGGTATACAATGACCTGAGTAAGGGTATACAATGGCCTATGTAAGGGTATACAATGACCTTTGTATAGGTATACAATGACCTATGTAAAGGTATACAATGACCTATGTAAGGGTATACAATGGCCTTTGTAAGGTTATACAATCATCATTGTACACCTTTACTTTTTGCATTTTCATGCTTGTATCCATTCAAAGATCCATCTGGCATATGCCTGTTTCCGGCCAAAAACTGTGGAAAATTTTATTTTTTTTAAGCCATTTTAAAAAAAGTTTTTACCAGGTCAATCTTTTGAAATGCCCTGTTTATGGGCAATTGCGGGGCGCAACGTCAACCGGCTTGCTTTTATTATACCCCAAAAGTGGGGTTGATGGCAATGGAGGGATTTTTCAATTTAGCCTTCTCATCAAAAAAAAATGAGGCCTGAAAATTAAAATCAAATTCAAATGAAAAAATTCATCCGAAGAGTTGTAAAATCCTTTAAAAGGCTAAGCGACTCAAACCTGCTCACTTTTGGTCAAAACGTTACCGCCAGCATGGCTGCCGCCGTAGCGTCATTTCCAACACCAGTGCCTTCTCTTGACAGCATCAACACAGAACTCTCTAAGTATGAAGCGTTGTTGCAAACATCAGCCACCAGGGATAAGGTGCAGGTACAATTAAAAAACATCAGCAAGTTTACGCTCCTGCAGATGCTGAGCCAGTTGGCAGATTATGTGAACACCACCACATCAGATTCTGCTGTACTTGCCAGCTCAGGCTTTGAGCTTAACAAGCTGCCGCAACCCATTACCATCACCGCGCCCGAAAACCCAACGCTCAGCGATGGGGGAGGCAGCGGGAAACTGTTATTTAAATTTAAGGCGGTAAGGGGCGCATCAAGCTATGTGTATCAATACACTACTGATGCCACCTTGCAGGAAAATAGCTGGGTAAGTATTCCCGCTACTACCACCTCCTACACGTTTACCGGGCTTACCTCAGGTACCAACTACCACTGCCGTGCATTGGCTGTTGGTAGTAACCAGCAGTTAAAGGAAAGCATCGTGTTAAACCGTATTGCTCAATAATTATTCACCCAGGCCTCTTTTTTTTTCAATCAGGAATTAAAAATTACGAATTACGGGTTCAATTAAACCTATAAGGTTTTCGAAACCTTATAGGTTTTTTAATTATTACAGTTCAATTAAAAATTACGAATTACGGGTTCAATTAAAAATTACGAATTACGAATTACGGATCCAAACCCATTCAAATCTTCACAACTCACTATTCACCATCGACCATTCACCTTCACCCTTCACCATTGCCCCTTCACTGTTCATTATTCATTGTTCACTGATGATTGTTCATTACTTCAGTATCTTCTCCAGTCCCGCCACACTTCTGAACCCGATCATACTCTTCAGCTTTTTGCGGTAGCTTTTTACCGTACTCTCTTTAAGCCCCGTAGCCAGCGCAATTTCTTTATTGCTATAACCCAGGCGTATGCAGTATAACATTCTTAACGAGGTATCATCCAGGTTCTTTCCGACAGCGCTTGCTCCTTTCAGGCAATCGCGAAGTATTTGTGTCTGGCTGCAGAGGCACTCCCTGCCCTTAGCCACTTGTTTTACGGCGTACAGGTATTCTGCCGGCGAAGCATCCCGTGCAATAAAACCAGCCTGCAACAGACGCATCAGTTCCGGTATCTTTTCTGCTTTGTGATGGGGCCATGTTATCAGCATTTTGGAATTGCCACAGAGTGACTTCAGCCTTTGCCATGCAGTCAGGTCGTTCATGCCCTTAAGTTCAAGCCCCGCAAGCACCACGTCGGGTTGCAGTTCTTTCATTTTTGCAAAGAGTTCTTCGGCAGTATCTACCTTTGCCAACACAGATATGCCCGCGCACGATTGTAATATGTTTTGAATAATGATCCTGAAGAGTTGGTGGTTGTGGGCTACGATAAGTGAAATGTGTGATATCATCATAATGCAGTATGGTTGGTATAAATATATAGGTTAATTATATATTTACAAAAAAAATTTCTGGAAAACTGGTGGTCCCGGAGATTCTGTTCAGTCGATTTCGGCGGACAACCAAACCTATAAGGTTTCTGAAACCTTATGGGTATTATTCAATTTGCAGCGTACATACAACAGGTGGCAGGCTTCTATCAGTTGCAACATCCGGCGGTGCATTTTAAAAAGATTGTACGCTGGTGTGGTGACTGTTATCGAATCTATATCCAGCGCGTATTCGGTTAGATCCTTCAAAAAGCAGTTCCATTTCTTTTTGCTAACGCTGCTACAGCATTTGTAAACGGCTGTGTAAGGATCATAAAATTGTTTGGCCGTGAGGTGTCGCGGAAAATCATTCCATGGGCTTGCAAAATGCTCTTTATCTGAATAAGAAGCTACATTGGTAATATCAGGCAAATCGTTTTCACCGTGCTCCATAACAGCCCGCGAATCTTTATGACGGCATTCATACAGGAACCAGGCCCCTTCTAATAATTTTTTGAATTGTTGTATATAGAAAAGCAGCATACAGGGAACGCAATATTTCCACACCTTATAGCTGGTAGCAGCTTCCATGATGGTATCGGTATATTTTACAGCATCAGCGAGATCAAATTCACTAAAGAAGGTTTGGAAGCAGTTGTGCCCATATGCAAGTTCTTCTTCAACTCTAAGCGTGTTCATATCAGTAAGGTTTTATGGTGAAACTGTAAGTTAAATGCCTTGAGGCGGTGCCCTACTATTCTTAATTGTAAATTACAACTACAATGAGGTGTTTTATAAGCGGTGCACCAGACCTATAAGTGCACCAGACCTATAAGGTTTCAAAAACCTTATAGGTCTTCTAACCTTCTGCATCATCAAGCTGTATTTTGGGATCAAGCGGTGCACCGGACCTATAAGGTTTCAAAAGCCTTATAGGTCTCCTAACCTTTTGTATCATCGATTTGTATTTTTGGGATCAAAGTGGTGCAATAGACCTATAAGGTTTCAAAAACCTTATAGGTCTTCTACGCGTTATAGGTCTTCTACACGTCTGTATCATCAAACTGTATTTTGGGATCAATTGTTTGATTATGAAATTTAATAAATGCTTCTTTACCCCCAAACCATTCCAATATTTCATTTCTCAATAACGCTGTTGGTGCTTCGCTAATTAAAGATTGATAACTATCATATTTCCATGCACCAATGGAATTTGCCAATTTGTGATGAACTGCGTTTTTATGTATATACCAGGTATAAGAAGTAAAATCGTCCGGCTTATTAACAATGCTACGTTTTAGATAATCCATGAATAATGCACCTTTCCGTTTATGGGCTTTATTGAAAGCTTTGCTATAACTATTCAGAAAATTGCTGAATCTTTCCATGATAAAATCGCAAACATCATGTTGAAGCGGATTGAACTTTTTCTTTTTTATTATTTCAAATTCTTTACGCACATCATCTTCCTCTTTCATTTTTGCTAACAAATGAAAATGATTGGGTAGCAGGGAATAAGCATATAGATCACAAACGTGAGATGTATGTTGCTTTAATTTTTGAAGAAAAAACAAATAATTTCCGGGAGATAAAAACAGTTTTTCGTTACCGACGGCTCTTGAAAAGAGATGATAAGTTTGTTCCGGCACAAGCGGTTGATGGTAATCGTTCATTGTTACAATTTACGGGAAAAGCTTTACAAAAAAACCTATAAGGTTTCAAAAACCTTATAGGTTGGTGAACGTTCACACCTTTGAAAAAAACCTATAAGCTTTCAAAAACCTTATAGGATGGAGAACGTTCGCACCTTTGGAAAAAACCTATAAGGTTTCGAAAACCTTATAGGATGGAGAACGTTCGCACCTTTGGAAAAAACCTATAAGGTTTCAAAAACCTTATAGGTTGGTGAACGTTAGCACCTTTGGAATAAACCTATAAGGTTTCAAAAACCTTATAGGTTTGGTGGACGTGAGAACCTTTGAAATAAACCTATAAGGTTTCAAAAACCTTATAGGTTAGTGAACCTTAGCACCTTTGGAAAAAACCTATAAGGTTTCGAAAACCTTATAGGTTTGGTAGACGTTTGTAAAATACCGTATAAACCCCTCTGTTTACTTCGTTTAAAATCGTTATACTTGCATATAAACTTTCCAGCTATGACAGAAAAGACCATCCACGAAGGCCGCAACGTAAAACTCATCCGCGAAATGCTGGGCATCAAGCAGGACGCCTTAGCCATTGACCTCGGCCTCAGCCAGCAGGCCATCTCTGCCCTGGAACAAAAAGAAGCCATCGATAAAGACATGCTCGAAAAAATTGCCGCCGTGCTAAAGGTGCCCGTAGAGGCAATTAAGAATTTTGATGAGGAGTCTGCGATTAATATTATTGCCAATACTTTTAATGACACCAGTTTCAGCCACAACATTTTCCATCCACACAATTGTACATTCAACGCAATTGACAAAATAGTTGAATTGTACGATGAAAAGATTGCTTTGTATGAACGGATGTTGAAAGAAAAAGATGATATTATGGCGAGATTGGAGAAGTTGATAGAGAAGAAGTAACAAGTAAGATATAAATAATTGCCGATAAATTTTTACCTATTAGCCGGAGTAAGGATTTTTTCTATCGAATTATTAATTTAGGTATATTTAAAATCTAATTGCTTTTCTAAAATTTTAAAACTAACGTTATGCCACTAATTACTTGCCCCGATTGTAAAAAGGAGATTTCAGACAGTGCAGAAAATTGTCCTAATTGCGGAAGACCAATGGAGACAAAAATGAAATGTCCGAATTGCAAATCAACAAACATCCAGAAGATAAGTACTGGTAGTAAAGTCGGCTCCGCACTTATGTGGGGGATGCTTGCTGCTAATAAACTTAAAAGTAGTTATCAGTGTAAAAGTTGTAAGTATAAATGGTAAAACAGAATTTGCCCTTTTGATCAAATCTTCATTGTTTTAAGGAATTTTCACTAGAAATTAATGGAACTATGTGCTCTAAATGTCGCCATTCTTTGGTCTGCGTTATTTATATTTACATAATAGATTAAGAATCGGGTAGTAAATGAAAATTATTACACATCCATTTGATAAGGCCGTTATCGCCTCCACTCATGATAGTTCATATTTAATGCACAAATATTGGGCAAGAAAACCCGCAAATGTTGTCTCTGATTATATTGAATATTTTACGAACCAAGGCGACCTTGTATTAGACCCTTTTAGTGGATCAGGTGTAACAGCAATAGAAGCTGCAAAATTGAACAGGAAAGCTATTTATAATGATTTGTCACCTACTGCACGCTTTATTGCTGAAAATACAATTCGTAAAGTTGATATTGATGCATTTAACACAGAATTTCAAAAAATACTGGCGAGGGTTTATGACGAGGTAATTGAACTTTTTTATACAACTTGTAAACTTTGTGGCTATGAAAAGGCAATTACAACGCATACCTTTTGGCAACAAGAAAAATATTCAGAGAAAGATAAGATAATCTGTGTTAAGACTCAATGCCAAAAATGTGGAAAGAAAGATTTCAGAAATCCAAATGAAATTGATTTTTTATTAGATAAAAAGATTGATGAAACAGAACTTAAATATTGGATTCCTGATGATGAACTTGTAGAGAATGGACGTTTGTTAGTGAAAGAAGGCATGAAGGTTACTGATTTATTTAGAAAAAGGGCTTTAATAGTCTTAAGTACAATAAATTATTATATCGATAGCTCAACAGCAAGCGAAGATATAAAGCAAACATTGAAATTTACGTTCACTTCTTCTTTGGCCCAGTCGAGTAAGTTAGTTCCATTTTATTCAAAGAAAGGCAGAGAATATGAGGTTGGTGGCTGGACACTTCCTGGATTTTGGATTCCTGCCAAATACTGTGAGGTTAATGCTATTAATTGCTTCAATGAAAGATTTAAGAAGATAAAAAATGGAAAGTCATCAATAGTTCTAAATGTTTTAGACAACATAAAATGGAAAGTCGGTGACGCGGCAAGAATGGACTATATTCAAGACGATTCCGTTGATTATATTTTTACGGATCCACCTTACGGAGATTCTGTTCCGTATTTAGAGTATCATGTAATATGGGCGTCATGGTTGAAACAGAAATTAGATTTTAACGCAGAAGTAGTAATTAGCGATTCTAAAAAACGCAGTAAAAAGATTGATGACTATAAAAAGTTGTTACAACTAACCTTTAACGAGTGTCATCGCGTTTTAAAACCTGATCAATGGATGACGGTAACGTTTCACAACAGCCACATAAAAGTTTGGAATGCTTTAGTAGCAAGCGCATTTGAAGCAGGTTTTGAATATATGAACGATTGTTATGTTTTAACTGGCAGGCTCTCTTCAAATCAATTGCTTAGACAATCAGGTAGTATGACGGGCGATATATATATAAATTTCAGAAAACCAAAAAGAAAAAAACAAGTACTGTCAAAAGAACTTGAAGAGGTAAAAAAAGAATTGTTTAAAGAAGCAGAAAAAGTAATAATTGAAAGGGGTGGGACTGCAACAACAGACCAATTAGCCAGAGGGATATTAATGAGCTTGTCTAGAAATAATCTTTTTGGAAAGGTTATTGATTTTAAGATAACCGATATATTATCTGAAAAATTTGATTACGATTCAGAAATGAAAGTCTGGACTTTTAGAGAAAATAAAGAAGCCAAACTACTTGAATATATTCCGCTTGAAACAAGGATAAGGACAGTTGTAGATAGCGTTTTAACCGGAAAAAGAGACGGTTGTTCTCTGGATGATTTTTTAGTTCCCCTTTTTACTAAGTTTAAGAATGGCAGAACTCCTGATGCAAAAGAAATTGTGAATATCCTAAAGGATAATGCTATTGAAAAAAATGGCAAATGGTTTCCTCCAATACAACAAGAACTTTTTGAAAAAGAGATATTTCAAGAGCGAATTTATAAAGAAGATGATGTCAAAATTGAGAATGAACATAACGCTATTATATATCAGTTGGCGAAGGTTGGTATTTCACAGGGATATAATATTTGGATTGGAGAAAATGAAAAGAGAAAAACTCGAGAATTAAGAAAACTATCTTCAACAGAATTAATAATCCCCGGTCTGTCTGCTAAAGGAATAAAGGACAGTAGAATAGACCAGATTGATTTAATCTGGTTTAATGCAGATACTGGCAGTTACATTTTGTTTGAAGTCGAAAACTCGACTCGATTGATAAACTGCATTCCAAGACTTGCCAATCTAACTGAAAAACTACCGACGCTTAATATTCCAATATATATTGTCATACCCGACAACATATTTTCAAAAGCTGAGAAATCCTTCAACGACCCTTCTCACAAAAAGTTGTTAGCATCGGATAAGCATGTAATACTTTATTCAACTTTGTTTGATAATTTAGACTTATTGGATTCAAAGGAAATTGAACCAAAAGACTTCTTGAACGCTGTCTCTATTCACATGTAATAGGGTTTATTCCTGACTTTTCACACCTTGTCTTCACGCCTTGGTTCGTGTCCCACGAACCAAGGCGTGGCTATTGAGAAAACCGAACGGGTATGGCATGGACTGATCCGTTGATGTAGAGATAATATCTTGTATCATACCCATAATCTCCAAAACCCACCACAGGGTTAGCGTCATTTCCTAAATAAATAAAAATCGGGTCATGAGGCGTACATGGGTTAGAACTTTTAGTTCCAACCATGTGGTATGTTTCATTTGGAAGATTCAGATCAAAACCGATTCCAGAAATAAATCCTTCTAAAGAAGTTGTTTTAGGTTTTGTGCTATCGTACAATAAAAAAGGAGTTGTCCATGTTCCATGTTTCGGAGAAAATACAAGCGCTTTTTTACCATTTATCGTTTCTATTTTGAAAGTATAATTTATTGAATCTGCAACGTAATTAGGATCAGAATAATAATTGTTTGTAATTGAGTATGCAGTTTGACCCCCTTGTTGACTTATAGAAATCACGTTAATGGCAAATCCCTTGCTTTTTAAGCCATGCTTCGCTAAAACAGAATCAATTTCTTTTTTTAGTAATAAACTGTCGTCAAAATTTCTGTTGTTTTGGCAATAAGAATTATTTCCGAGGAGTAGAAGGCTAATTATTATTAGTAATATCCCGGGCAGTTTGTCCACCTTTTTGGTCGATTGATTTGACATTAGTATTATCATGCAAATATTTAGTTTTTGAGATCGGTCTTGTTTCATTTTGAATAAATACTGTGTCGTGTAATTTTGTTTCCACTATCTTCACTACAGTATCAATGGGACGGTTTTGATAAAATCCCCACAGGAAATTTACTGGCTTATCATTATATCCGCGTATTAGCGTCGCAACAGAAGTTATAAGGAAAACAACTATAAGCAAGCCTAAAAAGATTCGTAACAATAAAGCAGAAGTTTTGTCTTTATTTACATCGGAAGACATTGCTTTAATATCTTCATAACTCGCCATAGTTTGAATTGTTTAGCACAATATAAAACTAATTTTTTTGATAAGATCCAATGCTTAAAATTTTCTCACGCCATGGTTCGTGTTCCACGAACCACTGCCATCTTTTACATAATTGCCCCAATATACTTTAGAAATCCAACCTGGACCAGTGGAAAAATTCTTATCTTTAATAAATGATCAAAACGACGGCGAGAAGTTTAGCATTTCTATCTATATTTCTTTTTAATCAAACTTACGGTCAGTACACAAACATTACACTAAAAGTAACAGACTCTTTAAGAAGGCCTATTATATTTTTTGAACCAATTAATGGGCATGCTAACAGATACATTCCTTCCTATACAATAAAAAATACGGATGCAAAAGGTCTAGTTGTAGAACGGAAATTAAAAATTAAGGAGCCGGTTGCAATTGAGATTCATTTTGGGTTTGAACCTTTGTGGTTATATCTGGAACTGAGTCAAAAAATCTATATTGAAATCAACCTTAATCATTTCACATCTAATAGCACAAATGGTGGTTTAAAAATTCGCGGTCAAAATTCAAAGGGAAACGAATATTTCAATGAATTTAATTTCTTGCTTGGCAGAAAATTTAAGCTAATAGATAACATTATTTCAAATTGTGAAGCTGGAAATGCTCAACAAGAGATTAACTGTTTTCAACAAAAAGTGGACTCATCCTTTCAATTTTTAAAAACCTTAAAAGATAAAAAATTAATCACTTCAAGTTTTTATCAACTTGTAACCAATGATCTCAGATTGGCCTACGTAAGTGAGTTTGGTGTTGAGTTATTACGGTCCAAATCAGGAAAAAAAGAAGGTTGCAAAATCATGGATTCCTTATATCAGATATATAATCCTCAAAATAAACAAAACTTACAAGGATTTTTTAACAACACGTATTATTACCGGTATGGAATATATGAAAATACCAAATCTTACAACTCTGCTCTATTGCAAAGAGACACCATTCTTCAGATAAATAATATGGGTTACAAAGTTTTAAAAAATTTTATTCCGTTTATTTATTTAAAGGGTGAGATAATGAAATTTGAATGGGGAATGGCACTTTACCAATACGAAACTTTTTTTCCTGAAAAATTTCAGGTCAGCGACCTTGACTATTATTCAGCAAGATTCCCTGATTCATGGTTGTACCATTATGTTACTCTAAAGCCTCAAAAAAACAAGATCAGACCTTCAGATATTGCCTCAAAAATTGATTCTATAAAAATTATCATTTTGGATGCAGACAGTCTCAAATCATTTGGCGCGGTGATTAATCAGTTTTTTAGAAACGAAGTGGTGTATGTAGATTTCTGGGCAACCTGGTGTTTGCCTTGTAAGGAAGAGTTTAGCTTTAATAAGTTTGTGGATAGTTTTTGTGTTAAACATCATATTGAGCGATTATATGTCTCCTTTGATTTACCTTCTGCTAAACAAAATGTTTTAAAAAACATCTATTCTTTTAGACTTTATGGCAACCATTTACTTTTAAATAAACAAATCTTTGATGACATTATTGAGAAGATTTAGGTGACAGCAGGTACAGTATTCCAAGATATTTGATCATTGACAACAATAAATTAGTTGACATAAATGCAAAAAGACCGAGTTCGGGAAAAGCATTATTTAATCAATTGAAAATGTATATTCATAAATAATCAGAACGATGCAAGATTACTGCAAATCAGTAATATTTTTTTTACTGCAAACAACCCTTTATTACTTTAATAAAAAAATATGAATAGAAAATTTATTTTAATCTTCATAGGCTTTTTTCTATTCCTCGAAATGAAGGGCCAGAGCGTAAAGAAAATAAAAGTGCCAATGTCTTTAGTGACAAAAAAAATTCCTTTTGCTTTATCAGGTGCATGTATGACCAGGATTTATAATGGTAGTAGAAATAAGTTTGAAGGAATTCCTGATTTTTTAACAACAAAGAACAGTATTATTAAAACAATTTATTTTGGGTGGAACAGTCCTTTAAATAATATGTTCTATTTAATTATTGGGAGTAAAGATGACAGTAACCGTATTTGTATTATTGATACCAATAAGGACCTGGATTTTTCTGATGATTATCAATATACTTTCAACGAAAGTGTTCTCAAAAAAGATATACTAATGCCCGCACAACCGCTGCGATTCAGATATTCATATGAAAGTCACAATATTGAAAGATCACTTTATTTAACACCTGATTTTCATCCGGGAAACTTCAAATATACAAACTCAATTGAGCAAAAATACTTTGTTGTATTGAATTTGTCTGAGTGCAGAATGGGATCTTTTAATGTTGAAGGTGAAAAGTATATACTCGCTGCCGCTATGCCTACACCCAGAGTTTCCTATGATAGCCAAACAGTTTTTTCAATCATAAATTCAGAAGGGAAGTTTCCTTCCTCGACAAATAAATTAGGGTTCTATAAAATAAATGAATCTTTTGTAGCAGGAAAATCAAAGTTTAAAGTAAAAAGTATAGCTCCCTCAGGAGATTCTGTGTATTTAGAATATATAGGATCACGTAGTTTGAAAGAAATAGGATATCAAAAGGGATTTTATGCGCCTGATATTGCAAGTACTACTCTTGGAGGAAAGGAATTCAGCTTATATCATTATCAAGGGAAATTTGTTTTAATTGATTTTTGGGGCACGTGGTGTAAACCGTGTATTGCTCTTATACCTGAGCTTCGCAAGGTTTATAAAAAATACAAGAAATTGGTTTTAGTGAGTGTTGCTTGTGAGGATAAGGGGCAGGATGTAGTAAAATCAACAGTAAAGAAATTGAACATGAATTGGATTAATTTGTATGATCCATTCTCTGGAAGTGAACCTCTCATCAAAGCATTCGACGTTAGTACCTTTCCTACTACTATTTTGATTGATCCAAATGGAAAGATATTGTATCGAGGTCATGCCGAAAATTTCGATAGCCTTTTAAAATTGTTGAAACAAGAGATGGATTAATTTAAATTTAAAAGTCTTAATTAGTAAAAGTAAGACTACTCGACATGTCCCGGGGTGTGGCTGAAACATTTAGGCAAGTTATTGACGGGAGTACGATAAAGAATAATGAACCAGCAACATAGAATGTCGAAGTAGTAAAGTCGCTTTTCCATAAATCTTCCGATCTCACAAATCCCGATTCAGACAATTGAACAAAGGATGTTGAATATAGAAATAGTAAACCAACAAATAAACCCAATTCTTCTCCCGGCCAGCGTATACAAAAAATGCCAACCTTTCCTGGTTGACATTTATAACCGGTTTAATTCTTTGTTATCAGTGCGACGGATTTTTGGTGTGTGGCTTTTTGCCGAGGTCGTGCCAGTTCTTTTCTTCCACATCAACATCATAGTGTTTTGCAGCCTTCTTAATGTTGGCAAAAGCCTGGTCGCGGTCGCTGTCTGATACGCCTTTCACCTGGTCGAAACGCGCTAAAGCATTCTGTACGTGTGACGCATCTGTCAAAGGTTCTTTGCGTTGTTTGGGAAACGCGTAAACACTGTCGGGAAGATCTTTTTCATCTTTGCTGCTGAGGTCTCCATGTTCTGTGTGCGGTTTCCATGTTGTATCTGCCATGATATTATAATTTTTGTTTCATCATATCGCATCCAAAAAACCTGCCAACGTGAACTTCAAACTTACTATTTCGTGATTGTTATTGAATTGCACATTTACCTTAACTTTAATTTCTTAAACGTATTGAAATGAATCGCCGCAATCTTCTGAAGGGAATGGGCGCTCTTGCTCTTTATGGCAGCTTTCCCGGCGTACTGGCTCAATTTGCTTCTTCCTGCAAATCAAAAGCTCAAATTGTAAGAACCGGGTATTTTGCAGATGATGAATTTGCATTGCTTGAAAATGTAGTTGATATTATTCTTCCAAAAACTTCAACACCCGGAGGACTTGAAACAAGTGTGCCTGAATTCCTTGACCTTGTTATTAAAAATTGCCTGGCGCCGGACGACCAGCAAAGCATAAAGAAAGGGTTGCAGCAACTGGATAAAGAAGCCGGCGGAAAATTTATTTCTCTTTCCAAAAAAGAAAAAATAGCCCTGGTTAATAAAACGGACAAGGCGGCTTATAATAATGATGCGGGTAAAGCGTGGTTCGCGGTAGTGAAAAAGCTGGCGTTGATCGGACATTTTACTTCGCAGGAAGGAATGAAAAAGGCTTTGAATTATGTAAAAGTGCCCGGCACTTATGAGGCATGTATTCCGTATAAACAGGGCGAAAAAGCAATGGCAAAAACATTTTTAATGTATTGGTAAAAACAACACCAGTATTTCAAAAGCAAATTTATGTATGACGCAATTGTAGTGGGCTCCGGTATTTCAGGCGGTTGGGCTGCCAAAGAATTGTGTGAGAAAGGCCTGAAGGTTTTATTGTTGGAAAGAGGCCGCGATGTAAAACATGTGGTGGATTATCCTACTGCCAATCTTGATCCCTGGCAGATTCCCAACAGGAACATGCTTACACAGGAAGATGTGAAAAACTACGAGGTGCAAAGAACGGTGTATCATTTCGGGCAGGACGATAAACATTTTTTTGTAAAAGATTCCGAGCATCCTTACACGCAGAAAAAACCTTTCTGGTGGATACAGGGAAACCAGGTAGGTGGCAAATCACTGCTGTGGAGCAGGCATACATTTCGCTGGAGCGATCTTGATTTTGAAGCGAATGCAAAAGAAGGTGTGGGCGTTGACTGGCCCATCCGGTATAAAGAGATTGCGCCGTGGTACGATTATGTGGAACGCTTTATCGGCGTGAGCGGCAAAAAAGAAGGTTTGCCGCAATTGCCCGACGGGCAGTTTATTCCTCCATTTGAAATGAATTGCCTGGAACAACATTTGAAGCAAACGATCGAAGAAAAATTTAAAGGACGCAACCTGATCCAAAGCCGCATGGCAGTGCTCACGCAACCTCATAATGGAAGAGGAAAATGCATGTCGAGAAATCTTTGTCACCGCGGGTGCCCTTACGGCGCTTACTTCAGCAGCAATTCATCTACGCTTCCCGCTGCTTATGCCACGAGAAATCTAACGCTTCGCCCGTTTTCTACAGTGGAAAGTGTGATATGGGATAAACAAAAAAACAAGGCAACCGGCGTGCGCATTATTGATACAGAAACAATGAAAACGTACGAGTATTTTGCGCCGCTGATCTTTTTAAATGCGTCGGCCCTCGCCACTACAAAAATTTTGTTGCAATCTGTTTCAGATCGATTCCCCAATGGTTTTGCCAACGGCAGTGGTGTGCTGGGGCATTATTTGATGGATCATTATTCGGGCCCGGGTGCTGCAGCGCAGTTCGATATCTTAAAAGACAAATACTATTTCGGTCAGCGATCCACTTCGGTTTACGTACCAAGATTTCAAAACCTGCAAAAGAAAGACAGGCCTTTTAACCGCGGTTATGCCTATGAAGTGTATGTATCAAGAGGGGAATGGACAAGAGGTTATCATGCCGAAGGAACAGGAGGGGAGTGGAAAGATTCGTTGTCGACACCCGGCGCATGGGGTGCAAGCATGTTTGCTTTTGGTGAATGTCTTCCTGATTATAAGAACCACGTTTATCTTGATAAAGACAAAAAAGACAAATGGGGATTGCCGGTTTTGAATGTTGAAATGGAGTATGGCGAAAATGAAAAATCCATGCGCGCGCCAATGATCAGCGATGCAATGGAAATGTTGCAAAGTGGCGGCCCGGTATCTGTTTCAGAAATTACCGATGCGTCGGTGCCGGGAATGACGATACATGAAATGGGTACGGCCAGGATGGGCCATGATCCAAAGACTTCTGTGTTGAACCGTTTTAACCAATGTCACGAAGCGCCCAATGTATTCATCACTGATGGAGCGTGTATGGATTCCACCGCCTGCCAGAATCCTTCACTTACTTATATGGCGCTGACAGCAAGAGCATGCGATTATGCCGTTACGGAATTAAAGAAGGGCAACATCAGATAGTAACTGTGACCGGTAAACGAACAACAAAAAGCGGTTTTTTCTTTGGCCATTTTCGTTCATCAAAAGTTAATCGATTAAATTACCCGGGATTTTTATGAAAACTGACTTTTCTAAAATTTCTAAAGCTTTTGACAGATGAGCCCTGCCGCCATTTCATCTTTGGTAGTTATCAGTATTGCGTGTATTATCCTGCTTACTTCAAAGTGGAAACTGAACGCTTTTATAGCTCTTTTCCTGGTGTCCCTCTTACTTGCCATTCTTGTATTGCCTTCAAAAGATGTGGTGTCGATCATGATGAATGGCTTTGGCAATACAATGGCCTCTGCGGGTTTTTTGATCATCCTTGGTGCCATCATTGCGATCATACTTGATAAGACCGGTGCTGCGATTACGCTTGCCCGTTATATTCTTTCCAAAACCGGGGAAAAGAACGGGGCTCTGGCTTTGGGGATTACCGGTTTCGTTGCGGGGATGACTATTTTTTGTGATTCAGGATTTATTATCCTCAGCGGGTTGGCCAAATCTTTCAGCGCTAAAACCAAAACTGCAATGCCTTTTATTGCGGGTGTGCTGGCTTGTTCATTATACGTTGTTCACAATTTAATTCCTACTCACCCCGGTGCGCTTGCTGCGGCCGGAATATTGAATGCCAACATTGGAGATCTTGTAGTGGCGGGAATTCTTTTTGCCATTCCCGGGTTTTTTGTTGCTTATTTCTGGGTAAAGCAAATGACAAAAAACAAAAATTATTTGCCTGCCCCTGCACATGAAATTTCGATTGATGAAGTTGAAAAGAATCATCCTTCTGTTCTTAGTTCATTTCTGCCAGTTGTTGTTCCCCTGGTACTTATTGCGATGGGTTCGCTACTTCATATTCTTCAGTTTAAAGCAAATGTGATCACAAACATATTTGAGTTTTGCGGTCAGCCGGTGATTGCTTTGGTTATCGGCGTTTTGTTTGCATTGTTTCTTCTTCATGATAAAAAAATGGAAACACTCAACGACGTATTTGAAACGGCAATCGAAAAAGCAGGCCCGATACTGATCATTACTGCCGCAGGTGGAATGTTTGGACTGATCATCAAAGAAACAGGTGTAGGCACTTTTGCAGGAACGGCTTTGAGTAAAACAGGTCTTGGTCTTCTGATTCCTTTCGGCATTGCAGTTATTTTAAAAACCGCCCAGGGTTCTTCAACTGTGGCTATTATTACTGCTGCATCTATTGTGGCGCCAATGCTTCCATCGCTTGGCCTCGCATCAGAAACGGGAAAACTGTTTACAATGCTTTCGATGGGGGCCGGCTCAATGATCATCTCACATGCCAATGATTCATATTTTTGGGTGGTCACGAAGTTTTCGGATTTACATGCGAATGTTACGTTGCGTGTCTTTTCAACAGCAACAGCCGTGATGGGCATCACCGTTTTTCTATGCGTATGGATTACTTCCCACTTTTTTCTTTAATAACTTTCATTCTGTTAAAACGGATTTCTGATGGATGCTAAAATTATTGCTCAACAAATCTTTTTAGCCGGAGTTGAAAGCGTAATGCCGGCGCAAATGACAGGCAGGAATATTTTTAAGGGTAAAGGGAAAATTTTCTTAGGCAATAAAGAATTAGATGTTGGGAAATTTGAACAGGTATATGTAATCGGGGCTGGTAAAGCCAGTGCAAAAATGGCACTTGAAATAGAAAGTGTTTTGGGAGATAAGATCAGCTCCGGACATGTGGTAGTAAAATATGGTCATGGCTGCAAGTTGCAATACATTGACGTTTCAGAAGCCGGGCACCCGGTGCCCGATGCTAACGGTTATGCAGCCACGAAAAAAATATTGGAGGTGGCAGAGCAGGCAACTGAAAATGATTTGGTGATTTGTCTTATTTCTGGTGGCGGCTCTTCTTTATTAACCGATTTACCCGTCGATAGTTCGATGGAAGAATTGATCACTTTAAACGAGTTACTCCTAAGAAGCGGAGCAGACATACAAGAGATCAATGCGGTACGCAAACATTTATCGAAAGTGAAGGGCGGTCAACTCGCACAATCTGCATTTCCGGCCACGGTGGTCACATTTATTTTATCGGATGTAATTGGCGATCCTTTGCACTCAATTGCCTCTGGCCCGACAGTTCCTGATCCTACAACTTTTGCAGATGCAATAGCAGTTCTTAATAAATATGACCTGCATTCAAAGGTTTCTCCCATCCTTACCGCTTACCTCAGGATGGGAATAAATGGATTAATTCCTGAAACACCAAAACCGGGCGATCCTATATTTACCAGGACGCACAATTTTATAATCGGCAGTAATAAAATCGCTTTGGAAGCCTGTAAGAAAAAGGCATCTGAGTATGGTCTGAATTCTTTTATTATCACTTCCCAACTTGATGGAGATGTGGCAGGAGCGGCCAATGAAATAATTGATAAAGCAATCGGTTATCAAAATAAAAGTTCAGTTAAGAAACCTTGCTGTCTTTTGTTTGGAGGAGAGACAACCGTTAAAGTAACAGGAAATGGAGTGGGAGGTAGAAATCAGCATTTTGCATTGTATGTAAGTATTTTATTGAAAGACCAAACAGGAATTACATTATTGTCAGCAGGAACGGATGGTAATGATGGCCCAACGCCTGTTGCAGGTGCTGTTGTTGATACGAATACATATCCTGATGCAATTGATAAAGGATTGAAGGTTGAAGAGTATTTGCAAAATTTTGACTCCTATCATTTCTTTGAAAAAGCAGGAGGACATATCATTACAGGCCCTACAATGACCAATGTGATGGACCTGATTGTCGTGATCATTGAGTAAAATATTCTTCGCGATCAGCCATTATCTCGCCTTTGTAATTCGCGTATTCGTAAACGATCATCCCGTTCTTGCAAACTTTCAATTTATATTCAGGTTTGTTGTTGGCGCCTTTGTTCGTGCAAATGGAATACAAATGACCTTTGTATTTTTCACTCAGGATCACAACAATTTCTGCCGGTACGTAATTAAGCAAAACCGGTACCGCACCGGAAAGCCCAGGGCACTTATCCGGCCACTCATGAAATACCATTGGAGGCCTGTCAAATTTCGGGGAACCTGTAACAGTATTAAATGGCACAAACGTTGAACTTATGAGGTCTGGTACATGAAGTTTTACAGGATTTGTAAGAGGAAGTGGTGCAGGCGCAACCTCCGGCTTTGGTTGTGCGGGAGCTTGTGGTGGTGGAGGTGGTGCTTGTTCTGTTGGTTGAACATACCGCTCTCTTTTTGAATTATCCCAGTAATGGAGATATTGTGCAAAAAGATGATTAGCCGCAAAAAGTATAACAAGGGTAATGATCAACTTTTTCATAAAAGAAAATTAGTAAAATAATTGCGGAGGAGACCCACCAGGAGCGGATTTTTATGCACATTTGAAATGCTGTAATATGCAATGGATTAATACTGATTGTCCGGCTTGAGATTGCAATTCAATTTAAAAGGCAGATTACAATGAGAAATTCAGAAGAGATCAAAAACACGATCATTGATTTTGCAGAAGGCAATAAAAGAATCAGAGGTGTTTTGTTGAACGGTTCACGTGCCAACCCAAACATAAAACCTGATAGATACCAGGATTATGATATTACTTTTCTTGTTTCAGGGATAAAAAATTTTACTTCAGACTTAGGGTGGACAAATGACTTTGGAAAAAAAGTTCTATGGCAATTGCCGGATCAAATGGTAATTGGCGAGGAAAAGCAAAAGCAAAAGCGCGCGTTCCATTGCCTGATGTTGTTTGATGATGGAGTGCGGATTGATCTTACACTTTATCCGGTTGAGCGGTTTAAGTCCCGTTTTCATGCGGATAGTTTGACGATTGTTTGGCTCGATAATGATCAACGTTTTTTAGATGCGGAAGCTCCTTCAGAAAAAGATTATTTTATCAGTGAACCAACGAAAAAAGAGTTTTTAGATTATTGCAATGAATTCTGGTGGGTGAGCACGAACGTGGCAAAAGGATTAGCAAGAGAAGAAATTATTTATGCGAAAGAGATATTGGATTTACATCTTCGTCCTGTGTTCATGAAAATGACTGATTGGTATATAGGGAGTAAAAATTCGTTTTCCGTATCAACCGGTAAAGCAGGGAAGTTCGTGGAAAAATATCTTCCAAAGAAAACGTTTGAAAAACTAAAGTCCACCTATACAGGAGTTGATATTGAAGATAATTGGCAAGCTTTGTTTACAATGACAAAATTATTTTCAAGATTTGCTGTTGAAACTTCGGCGGCTCTTGACTTTGAATATAATAGAGATGAAGAAAAAAATGCAATGAAATATCTCGAAACGTTGTACAAGGAAATGTAAAGCAAATTGTTTTTTGCGAAATCCTTTCCCCGGAAAAAAGAGAATAATTAATTCGTTTACTGCTGCTCATTTCTAAAAACAGGATGGTATATAAAATGCGCGGGAATTCAAATTTCTGGAAGTGTTTCTTTTCACATCAACGACGAAAATTTTGATCTGCAGAAGTTTCAGAAGGATTTTGTTGGAAATGAGGCATTGGAATTATTTCGAAAGGATCTGGCGGAAGTGGAGATGAAACACATAGCAAGATTTCCTTCATTGGTGATTAAGAATAACAATAAAGCCATTTTGATCAGCGGGTGTCATCCTTATGCTTATGTTATCCAACAGTTACAGAATCTAACCGGAATAGAGGTTGATCATGAGAAAATCGACGCCGACGGTTATAAAAGTTTCTGGCCATCAGTTACGAAGCGAGAAATGGATGAATTTTTGGAATGATAGAAATGAGAAGGAGGGTGAATAATAAAATGGAATAAATTGTAGCATAGGTTCAGTATGTCGCTGCGCTGCAGCTGGCCGTAAAGTTCATAAAATCATATTGCTATAAATATTTCGTTTCTCCGAAACTTAGCTGCAAAGCAAGGCTATCCCTGTTGAAAAGAGCTAAGGAAAATCAAGCGTGATAATCGTCTATCGTGCTATAAATATTTCGATTCTCCGAAACTTAGCTGCGGAGCAGCAAAATATTTATAGAAATACGTTTAAGGAAAAGTAGTGACGAGCTGCGGAGCAGCGGCATAAAAAACGAATTTTCTGAAAAACAAATCCATCTAATTATTATCTTTTGAAATTGCGCACTTTAACTGATTTAAAAAATATTTTGTTCCTTTATAGATAAACTTCAGAATTAAAATCATTCATATTCGTATGAATATAAAATCATTTAAAACTAATTAAGTGACATAAGGATCAAATTGAAAGTGAAACTAAACGCCGCTATTTCAAACGTAATCGTCTATCGTGCTATAAATATTTCGATTCTCCAAAACTTAGCTGCGGAGCACAGCTATCCGTATGTAAAAGAGGTAAGGAAAATCAGTAGTGATCTCCAAAGTAGTGGCATAAGGACCAAATTGAAAGTGAAAGTAAACGCCGCTTTTTCAAACGTAGTCGTCTATCGTATAAATATTTCGATTCTCCAAAACTCAGCTGCGGAGCAGCACAATCTTTATAGAAGAACATTAAGAAATAATAACAACGAGCTGAGGAGCAGCGGCATTTAAAAAGAAGTGATTTAAAAGAAGGGAATCATATAATTTTTACTCAATCATCTATTGTAAATGCCTGCAAAAGTGATTTAAAAAAATATTTTGTTCCTTTATAGATAAACTTCAGTATGAAAATCATTCATATTCGGATGAATATAAATCATTTAAAACTAATTAAGTGGCATAAGGATCAAATTGAAAGTGAAACCAAAAGCCGCTTTTTCAAATGTAATCGCCTCTCGTGCTATAAATATTTCGATTCTCCAAAACTTAGCTGCGGAGCAGTAAAATATTTATAGAAATACGTTTAAGGAAAAGTAGTGACGAACTGCAGAGCAGCGGCATAAAAAACGAATTATCTGAAAACAAATGCAAGTAATTATTATCTTTTGAAATTGTCCGCAATAATTGATTTAAAAAATATTTTGTTCCTTTATAGATAAACTTCAGAATTAAATAATTCATCTTCTGATAAATAAAAAATCAATTAAAACTAATTAAGCTTGAAGGAAAACAATGGCTAACACTTATTCTCAAATTTATATTCACGTTGTTTTTGCTGTTAAAGGAAGGAATAATCTTATCCATTCTTCTCATAAAATTGAATTGTACCAATACATAACAGGTATTACCAATAACATTAATCAGAAACTTATTGCAATAAATGGAATGCCTGATCACATCCATTTACTTATTGGATTAAAACCTTCTGCTTCATTGTCTGAAATAGTACGTGATATAAAAGCAAACTCCTCACGGTTTATTAACGAGAAAAAGTGGATGAAAGGCAAATTCGAATGGCAACGAGGTTTTGGTGCATTTTCCTACAGTCACTCTCAGTTAAATACAATCATTCATTACATAAGCAACCAGGAAGAACACCACAAGAAAAGGACCTTCAAGGAAGAATATATTTCCTTTTTGCAACATTATCAGGTTGAATTTAAAAATGAATATCTTTTTGAGGAAATAAGTTGATTTGGTTCGAATTCACCTTTAATCAATTTTCTAATCCTCGTCTACCCCTTCCCGTTATCAATAACAAAAAGAAGAATGTAAAAAATTGTTGTTTCACTGTTTTTGGATGCGGTAGTCCGTTCAAAAGGGCATCAGGCAAAAAAGGTTTATTTTGCAATGAAACAAAGCCGGTTATATGACTGCAACTATTCTTATTACATTATGCAGCCTTTTGCTGATGGCGTATTTGTTTGATCTCACATCTTCTCTAACAAAGATTCCGTCTGTTTTGTTGTTACTCTTGCTCGGATGGCTCGTGAGAGAAACTTCCCGTTTTTTCGATATCAAGATTCCAAGCCTCTCTGGCCTTTTGCCGTTTTTTGGAACGGTTGGACTTATTTTGATTGTGCTGGATGGCGCGCTGGAACTGGAATTTAATGCTTCGAAAACAAAAGTAATAAAGCGCTCGTTTCTGCTGGCGGTAGTTCCGATAACTGTTTTGGCTTTTTTTCTCGCACTTATATTTATGTATATGGGCGCCGGCGTTTCTTTTAAAGACAGCCTGATGAACGCCATTCCTTTTTGTGTGATCAGCAGTTCAGTTGCCATTTCAAGTGTTAAAAATCTCACTTCTGCTGACAGTGAATTTATAATTTATGAAAGCAGTTTTTCAGATATTTTAGGTGTGTTGTTTTTCAATTTTATTGCATTGAACAGTGTCATAAATGCTCAATCTGTTTTGCATTTTACTCTTCAACTGGCAATAATCACAGTGGTTTCGTTTGCGGCTACCATTGCTCTTTCATATTTATTGGGCGCCATCCAGCACCCGATAAAATTTGTGCCGATTATTTTGTTGGTTATACTCATCTATGCTGTGTCTGAAGTGTTTCATCTACAGGCACTCATATTTATCATGCTCTTTGGTCTTTTCCTCGGAAACCTGAATGTGCTTCATCGAAACAAATGGATGTTGTGGTTAAAACCACGAAAGCTCAGGAGTGAGGTCAGGAGATTTAAAGAGTTAATTGCTGAGGCGACTTTTCTGATAAAAGCAATGTTCTTTTTACTATTTGGATTTGTTTTGCGAAAGGAGGAAATTCTCAATCCTCAAACAATCCTCATTGCGGTTGGTATTGTTATCGCTATCTTCCTTTTCCGTTTGCTAACAATTAGAATTTTAAAATTGCCACTAAATCCCTTGTTTTATATCGCTCCGCGTGGCTTGATCACAATCTTGCTTTTTCTCGCTATTGTACCTGAAAGAAGTGTTTATTTTATTAACCGCTCCCTGGTGATACAGGTGATTATCTTAACATCTTTGGTAATGATGGGAGGATTCATGTTCAGGTCAAAAGAAAAAGAAGCTAATAATCTTGAAATGACTTAATGTTGGGTTCATTGTTTTTCTTTCAATTAAATAACCTCTTTGTGTTTTGTATTTATTCGCCGTGGCATGTATTGAATTAAAGAAGTATTTTCATGAAACTAAATTAAAATGCATTGAAAATATTTATTTCCTTTTTCGTCTCATTATTAATTATTACTTCTAATTGTTTTGCACAGGTTACTGATCGCATCAAACTCAACCAGGAAGGTTTTTATCCGGATGCGCCAAAAATAGCTGTGGTTACAGGGGATGTTCAGGTTGAAAAATTTTATGTAACAACGACCAATCTGAGAGATACTGTTTTTACAGGAACTTTAAGTGCAGAAAGACAATCGCAATATTCCTCCACCAAAACGCGTATTGCTGATTTTTCGCTTCTTTCAAAGACGGGAAGTTTTGTGGTTTGTGTTCCGGGGGTTGGCAATTCTTATGTTTTTGAAATTGATAATGATGTAAACAGAAATGTTGGAATTGCGCTTCTGAAAGGATTTTATTTTCAAAGGGCTTCAATGCCATTGGATGAAAAATATGCAGGAAAATGGCATCGATCTGAAGGTCATCCCGATACAAAAGTTGATGTGCATCCTTCCGCTGCTTCCGCCGCAAGACCTGCTGGAACTGTAATTTCAACTCCGGGAGGTTGGTACGATGCCGGAGACTACAATAAATATATTGTCAACTCCGGAATTACGATGGGCACTTTGTTGTCGGCCTATGAAGATTTTCCTGGTTATTTCAAAAGTTTAAAGACAAATATTCCGGCAAGCGGAGATGCAGTTCCTGATATTTTGAACGAAGCGATTTACAATCTTCGCTGGATGTTGACAATGCAGGATCCAAATGACGGAGGTGTTTATCACAAATGTACCAATGCCGCTTTTGATGGAATGGTGATGCCGGGTGTAACGCAGGCAAAAAGATATGTTGTACAAAAAGGAACTGCGGCTACGTTGGATTTTGCGGCTGTAACTTCTCAGGCTAGCCGCATTCTGAAAAGTTTTGAAAAAGAATTACCGGGTCTTTCAGATAGTTGCATTGCTGCATCAAAAAAGGCGTGGGCGTGGGCTTTAAAAAATCCTGATGTTGCTTACAACCAAAATGAGCTCAACAAACAATTTGAACCAAAGATCACAACTGGCGCTTATGGCGACGATCATTTTTCAGATGAATGGATGTGGGCAGCAGCGGAACTTTTTATCATCACAGGTGAAAAGAAATTTTTTGATACCGTAAAAAATCACATGGAGGATAATGTTGCGCTTCCCAACTGGCATGATGTGGCGATGCTTGCTTATTATTCTTTGCTGCGCAATAGAGATCATTTACCATCTTATACGAATGCTACACTTGAAACAATGAAGCAAAGAATTTTGAACATTGCCAACGATTATATTCAACATGTGGGCGCTAATGCTTTTTTAACCGTTATGGGACAAACGAAATATGATTACACCTGGGGCGGAAACAGTAATGCTGCCAACCAGGGAATTTTATTGATCAATGCCTACCTGCTTACCCATGCTAAAAAATATGTTGACTATGCATTGACCAATCTCGATTATTTGTTGGGGAGAAATGCCACAGGTTATTGTTTCATAACCGGAATTGGAAGCAAGTCGCCGATGAACCCGCATCACCGCCAATCTGTTTCTGACCGTGTTACAGATCCTGTTCCCGGTCTTTTGGTTGGCGGACCTAATCCCGGCATGCAGGATCATTGCCATTATGATTTTACCGAACCTGAAACAGCTTATTCAGATATTTCCTGTGCGTACGCTTCCAACGAGATTGCCATCAACTGGAATGCGCCGGCAGTTTATTTGGCCAATGCAATTGAAGCCTTGCAAAAGAAAGTTGATTATGACGGAAAATAAAAATTGAGGTAATTTATGGGTTTGCTGTCTTCCCAAATGATTACTGTCTCTTCTTCAACAAATCGATATCAGATGCCGGCACTACATCCCATCCATTATAATGAAAAAAATTAAGTTTAAAAAGATAATAACTGAAGCCTGGAAAAATTAGAGGCAATCCATCTTTATCAGTTATCAGCATATCTTTTCTTTTTTCGTTTTGCCCGTATTCAAAAAAAACGGATTGGCCGGTTCTGCCCATTTTTGCATAGCCGGCATCAATGCTATCCAAACGAATTCCATCAACATATCCATGCACTTTAAAAGTTTTTAAATAAATGGCTTGCGTGTTGGCCTCCTGGGAAAATGCAAAAGATGCCTGGAAAAGGAATGCAATAAGCAGTAGTTTTTTCATCTTAATAAATTTTATAGATTGCTGTAAAACTAAAAAAATATATTTTTTCTCCAAATAACCTTTTACGAAAGAGTTTAATAAAATCAATGTTTTATTTTGCGAATGCATGGCAATTGAAATACAAACTGAAAGGCAGATCATCAATTCTGCATTTTTAAAAAGAAATGTTACCGTAGATCTTTATTGGCGTTCCGTTGAAAATAGAAAGTACGAAGTGTTACTTATCAACGACGGCCAGGATTTAGTTACAATGAATTTTAAAAGCATTCTTCAATCTCTTTATGAAAAAAATGAAATAAAATCTTTGTTGTGTGTGGGAATTCATTGCGGCCCCGACAGGAGAAATGAATATGGAACGTCAGGGCATTTGAACGATAAAGGACTTGGAACAAAAGCGAAATCCTATACAAGTTTTGTTTTGGAAGAATTGTTGCCTTTTATTTCGAAAAAATTTTCGGACTTTTCTTTTACTTCCAATTCATTTTGTGGTTTCTCTTTGGGAGGTTTGAGCGCATTGGATATCGTTTGGAATCATCCAAACCTGTTTTCAAAAAATGGCGTATTCAGCGGTTCGTTTTGGTGGCGTTCGGTTTCACAGGATGATCCGGATTTTGATGAAAACAAACACAGGATTATGCATAATGAAATCAGGAATGGAAATTATTATCCCGGACTTAAATTCTTTTTCGAGACCGGATCGATGGACGAAACTGCGGACAGGAACAACAATGGAATTATTGATTCGATTGATGATACGCTTGCGTTGATCGATGAATTGGTGAAAAAGGGTTACGACCGTGAAAAGGATATTTTTTACCTTGAATTAAAAGATGGCAAACACGATGTAGCCACGTGGGCACGGGCTTTTCCGGAGTTTTTAAAATGGGGCTGGAGTAAAGGTTCAGTGAAGGAATAATGATCATGATTTTTCATTTTCCTCAGAAATAGTCGCTACTTCTATACTTTTCTTTTTTTCAATTACACTGATTTTTCCTGTCCTTTCCATAAAAATTTCATGAATGTCAGAAAGAGAATGTTGGTGCAGGATCATTCTGACTTCTTCCAGTATATCACTATAACTCATTCCACATTTTCTCAGGTTCTTTTCATTAAGTATTCCGTTTTTATAAAGTGAAATGTGAGTGCCTTTTACAATGTCGCTCAATCGGGAATTGCCTATACTTAGCGTGGCAATAATTTTATGGATCACCATTAGTACAATAGCAGCTGTTAAAGTGGGAATAAAAGGATAAGACCCGGTAATAGCCCGGCTCAAAATGGATCCGAGCATAATAATAATACATGTGTCGAAAGCATTTCTTATTCCAAAAACGCGCATGCCTGTAAAGCGGATAAGAAGAAGGGCAACGAAGAAAACGATAATTCCGCGAACGCTCATCTGTAAGGCATTCAAATCATGGCCATGACCGATTAAGTCATTTATTATTTCCATTAATCTTGTATTTTTTTATAAGATTCACAGCAGTTGAAGCATCTTTTTTTGCGGTTATTTTAAACTCCTTATTTTCCAGGTTGCAATAGTTGTTGAAAAAGTTTTCAATTTCTTTTTGCAAATATTCTTCCATATCATCCAGTTCTTTGATGTGCCGGTAATTATCTGCCTCCTCAGGCACAGCTATCAGCCGGTCATTTCTGAATTTCTTACCGTCCTTTGTTTCTTCTGCTTCCATCACACCTATCAATTTACATTCCATGATGCAGCCGGGCCACGACAATTGATCCATCAATACAAGCACGTCAAGAGGATCTCCGTCATCAGCACAGGTTCCGGGAATAAATCCAAAATGAAAAGGAAAAACCATTCCCCTGGGCAGGATTTTTTTGAGTTTGAACATCTGCGTTTCCTTATCAAAATCGTATTTCGCCTCACATCCTTTTGGCGTTTCGATCACGGCATTAATGTGTTTTCCTTTTTTGGAAAATGTGTTGGGTAGTTTCATATATTTTCAATAACAATATTTATACCCGAATAGATGTTTTTCCATTTTTCCCTGAAGTAAAGGGGTGAATCATTTTTATCCTTAATGGATTAATTTCGCAGCAATTATGAAATCCGGATTTGTAAATATTTTTGGAAAACCAAACGCCGGCAAAAGCACGTTGCTCAATGCTTTGATGGGAGAGAAGCTGGCCATTGTTTCGCCAAAAGTGCAAACCACCCGTCATCGCATTAAAGGAATTTTGAACAGTAATGATTACCAAATCATTTTTTCAGATACACCAGGCATCATCGAGCCAAAATACAAATTGCACGAAAAGATGATGGCTGCTGTAAAGAGCAGTTTGGAAGATGCTGATGTGGCTTTGCTTATGGTTGACATAACTGATGATTTAAAGGAAGCAGATGAAGTTTTTTCCTCGCTTTCGTTGAAGGTTCCGTGCATTGTGGTTTTGAACAAAACTGATCTGGTTAAAAAAGAAACTGTCGATAATGCCATTCAATTTTTTACAGGAAAAAAATATGCTGAAAAAGTAGTGGCATTATCTGCATTGAACAATGCCGGAGTTGGAGAATTATTGGATGCGATTCTATCCCTGCTGTCCGAAGGCGAACCTTTTTATATAGATGACAACCTGAGCGATCTTCCAATGAAGTTTTTTGTGGGAGAGTTGATCCGCGAAAAAATATTTTATTTGTACCAGGAAGAAATTCCTTATCACACAACGGTTTTGGTACAGCAGTTCAAAGAAAAAGAATCGCTTACCAAGATCACAGCTGATATTATTGTACAGCGTGAAACACAAAAAGGAATTATTCTTGGGCAAAGAGGAAAAATGATCAAACAGCTTGGAACACTTGCGCGCAAAGACATAGAAGAGTTTATCGGACGAAAGGTTTTTTTGGAATTGTTTGTGAAGGTGCGGCCGAAGTGGCGGGATAATGAATTGCATTTGAGGGAATATGGATATTGAGGAAGCATTTAGAGGGTTTAAAAAGTTTAGTAGGTTTAGATTAGAAAGTGGATGAACAAAAAACACGTTTTTTAAACTAAGGATTTCTTAATTTTGGTTTTATGCAAGCAGAAGTAAACATAGATTTTGAGCAATTGGTGCGATTGGTGAAAAAGCTACCTTCTGTTCAATGGAAAAAACTTAAAAAAGAAGTTGAAGGAAAAGAATTCAACGCATCAGATTCAGATCTTGTTTCCTTATTATTATCTGCCCCTACCTATAGCAAAAAGCAATTGGATGAGATTGCTAAAACTAGAAAAGCTATTAATCAATGGCGAACAAAATAGTCTTAGCAGATACCTCAATTCTTATTGACCTTTTCCGAAAAACTGAGAAAGCAAATTCCAGGTTTGTCCAACTTGCTTTAGAAGGCTATGAATTTCAAATTTCTGCAATAACAGAATATGAAGTCTACTCAGGAGCTACAGCAGATCAATTGCCATTTTGGGATAAGCTTTTACATAAAGTAAAAGTTTTACCTTTTGATAAGGACGTTGTTAAAATGGCTGTATCAATTAATAGCATTTTAAAACAAAAACGGAAGCAAATTGATCTTGCTGATTTATTCATTGCTGCTACTGCTCTTGCAAACAACCTCTCTTTTGCAACATTAAATAAAAAACATTTCGAGCGGATTGATGAGCTTAAAATAATAGAATAAACAAACGGATAATTAAATTAATATGAATTCTTTTGGAAGAAATTTTCGTGTGCAGATATTGGGACAATCGCACGGTGAATATGTGGGCATCGTAATCGATGGTTGTCCTCCCGGCATCCCTGTTAAAGTCGAAGATTTTAAAGAAGATATTGAGCGCAGGAAACCGGGCGCCAAAGGAACTACGCCACGAAAGGAAGATGACATTCCTGAAATTGTGAGTGGTGTTTTTAATGATAAGAGTACAGGCGCTCCAATTACCATATTATTTAAAAACAGCAACACTCGAAGTGGCGATTACGAAAAGCAAAGAGCCGTTCCAAGGCCGGGCCATGCAGATTTTGTGGCGCATAAAAAGTTCAAAGGCTTTGAGGATTTTCGCGGGGGTGGTCATTTCAGTGGAAGACTAACTGTTGCGCTCGTTGCAGCTGGAGTTGTTGCCAAGAAAGTAATTGAATCTCTTTCACCCGAAAATAAAATTGGCATCCATGCTTCGATTCTTGAAATAGGTGGAGAAAAGGATTTGGAGAAAGGTTTGCAAAAAGCAATTGATGCAAAAGATTCTGTCGGGGGAATTGTTGAATGTCGCGTTACTAATCTTCCTCTTGGCCTCGGCGAACCGTTTTTTGATTCGGCTGAATCCTTGTTGAGCCATGCAGTTTTTTCAATCCCTGCTGTAAAAGGAATTGAATTTGGAGCTGGTTTTGCAGCGGCTCAAATGTTTGGAAGTGAGCACAACGATGCGTTGATTGACATGGAAGGAACAACGAAAACAAATAACGCGGGTGGAATTGTCGGTGGAATTACCAATGGAAATGAATTGGTTTTTCGCATCGTTGTAAAACCTACTTCTTCAACACCTCAACTGCAGGAAACCCTGAATGTAGAAACCGAAAAGATAGAACCTTTTTCAGTTAAAGGTCGTCATGATCTGTGTATTGCTTTAAGAGTGCCGGTGGTGCTGGAAGCAGTTACTGCTATTGTTTTGGCGGATTTGATGAGTTAGTATTCCGGAGGTAGATATACATCTTCAATAAAGAAAAATTCCGGTTCTTTATTCTTCATCATTGTGATAGAAAGGACATCAAACTGTATCAGTTTCCATCCTGCATTTTGCGCCATAAATTCCTCTGAAGCATTAATGAGATTATGTAATTTCTTTGTGGTCACGCCTTCTTCAGGATAACCGAATTTCCTTGTCCTTCTTGTTTTCACTTCGATGAAATGTAAAATGTTATTGCGTGATGCGATGAAATCCACTTCCCAATGGCTGTGGCGCCAGTTTTGATGAAGAATCGAAAATCCTTTTTCTGTTAAATATTGGGCAGCCATCTTTTCGCCAAGGATCCCGGTATTATTGTGATGGGCCATTTGTTCAGATAGCGATTAACTTGCCATAGCTTTGAATGCAGGACTTTTTATCATCACGTAAAACGCACTGAAAAGAATAGCGGAGAAAACAAAAGTTGAAACAACGCTCCATGGATAAAATGGCAATCCGTCCCCGTAGCACATCATTAGTCCTGAAAAAGTTTTTGGCCTGTTCCATCCCGCGTCTGGTGAAGAACTTGCCCAAACTAAAAAGTTGGATATTAAAAAGTAAGCAGTAGGTGCAGAAAAGGAAGCAATCGCAATCTTTTTGATATTGAAATTTTTAATGAAAAATCCAAAAACAGTCATGCCTGCAAACAAAATATAATTGATCACTTGTCCCTGGTAAAAGCCCGGAATAGAACTCACTCCGTTTATATATAACAATTGGTACAAGGCATCCGAAACAAACATCGCCAGCAGCGGAAGCAGGAACGCAAATTTTTTATCTTTTATTACCGCGCCACCAAAAATAGCCATCGCGATCATGGGAGAAAATCCATATGGCCGACCAGGCATGATGCGGTATAAAGAGGCAATTACAATCAATAAAATAAAGCTTCCGGCAAGTTGTTTCGTATTTTTCATCTTCTGAATTTTGAGCAAAAATAAACAATTAAAATTTTTCCATTTGGCGAAAGTAAAGCCAAAGGCGTTAAGTAAAAAGAGTAAGTTGTTCACAAATTTTCTCCAATAAACTCACAAATAGGAAAGATTTTTATTTTTTCCCAACCAACCCCTCTAAACCATCCTAAAGCATCTAAACATTTTATATAAAATCTATCTGCCTTCGAGCACCTCATATCCTTCATCAATCAGCAATTTTCCTCCGGCTGCGGCTTTGGTAGCGAGTTGATCACAACGATTATTTAATACATTTTCAGCATGTCCTTTCACCCAGACAAACCTGATCTTATGATTTTTTGATAGAGAATAATAGCGCATCCACAAGTCTTTATTCTTGATGCCACCTTTGAAATCAGTGCGGATCCATTTGTTCAGCCATCCTTCCATAACCGCTTTTACCACGTAATTGCTATCAGAATGAATTACCAGTTCCAAATCCGTTTTTTTTAATGCTTCAAGAGCAGCGATTACCGCGAGCAATTCCATCCGGTTATTGGTCGTGCGGCGGTATCCTTGTGACAATTCTTTCCGCACCTCTCCCCAAATCAGGATCACGCCATATCCTCCCGGGCCCGGATTTCCGCGGGAAGAGCCGTCTGTATAAATTTCAATTTTGTTTTGTTGCACAAAAATCGTTTGGAAATAATTAGTAAATGTAAATCGATATTAAACCTGCAAAACGCCTGTTTTAAAGTCTTCAATGTCGGCGTTATGATTTGCTGCCGATAAATTTTCTGAAATTATCTTTCTTGTATCCTTTGGATCTATGATTGCGTCTACCCATAACCGTGCTGCTGCATAAACAGCTGTGGTTTGCTCCGCATATTTATCCATGATCTTTCTCAGGAGCGCTTCTTCTTTTTCTGCAGTGATTTCCTGTCCTTTTGCTTTCAGGGATGAAACTTCAATTTGCAATAAAGTTTTAGCAGCCTGCTCGCCACCCATCACTGCTATTTTAGCCGAAGGCCATGCATAAATAAACCGTGGATCATACGCTTTGCCACACATAGCATAATTACCTGCGCCATAAGAATTGCCAAGGATGAAAGTTATTTTCGGTACTACAGAATTGGCAACCGCATTTACCATTTTTGCACCATCTTTTATGATACCTGCGTGCTCACTCCTCGTGCCAACCATAAACCCGGTTATGTCCTGCAAAAACACAAGTGGAATTTTTTTCTGATTGCAGTTCATGATAAACCTGGCTCCTTTATCTGCACTGTCGTTGTAAATTACGCCACCAATTTGCAATTCACCTTTCGGATTTTTGATATTCAAACGTTGATTGGCAACTATGCCCACCGACCAGCCATCTACACGCGCATAGCCGCAAACGAGTGTTTTACCATAATCTTTTTTAAATTCTTGAAAGGTGCCTTCATCAACAATGGTGTCGATGATCTCTTTCATGTCATAAGGCTTCAGGTTTCCTTCAGGAAAAAGGCTATATACTTCTGAAGGCTTTTTTGCAGGTGGTTTGGATTGGATCCTGTTGAAATTCGCCTTTGGATTTTCGCCCAACTTTGAAACAAGGTCTTTGATGCAATCAAGGCATTCTTCTTCTGTTTTGAATTTATAATCAGCAATTCCGCTGATCTCCGTATGTGTTGCCGCACCTCCAAGTGTTTCGTTATCCGTGTTCTCGCCAATCGCTGCTTTCACCAAATAGGGGCCGGCCAAAAATATAGAACCATTGCCTTCAGCCATGATGGTTTCGTCGCTCATGATCGGCAGATAAGCGCCGCCGGCAACGCAAGGACCAAGCACAGCCGCGATCTGCGTAATGCCCATCGCACTCATTTTTGCATTGTTCCTGAAGATGCGCCCGAAGTGTTCTTTGTCAGGAAAAATTTCATCCTGCATCGGTAGAAAAACACCAGCGCTGTCAACAAGATAAATTACCGGTAATCTATTTTCCATGGCTATTTCCTGCATTCTCAGGTTTTTCTTCCCCGTGATGGGAAACCAGGCGCCTGCTTTTACGGTTTGGTCGTTTGCTACAATTACACATTGTTTGCCACTGATATAACCGACGCCCGCAACGGTTCCTCCCGCTGGGCAACCCCCAAATTCTTCATACATTCCATAACCGGCAAAAGCACCGATTTCAATGAACATTTTGTCTTTATCCAGGAGATATTCCAACCTTTCACGGGCAATAAGTTTGTTCCTTTCTTTTTGTTTCTGAATTGCTTTCTTCCCTCCGCCTTCCTCGATCTTTTCGAGCGACTTTCTTATGTTGGACATTGCCATCTTATTGGCATCCTCATTTTTGTTCATCTCTATATCCATGGCTTATATGTTAATGTCAAATCTAAAACTTTAATTGTTATTTAGTTTGGAACTGCATTTGCTTATACCATTACTTTTATATGTTGCGATTGTCAAAAAGACTGATTTTAATGATTACCGGGCTTGTCTTGCTGCTGACGGCAGGTTATTTTATTTGGCAACATTACAAATATAAGTTTGCAAGGAACTCAATAACTTCAACTGTAAAGAATCAAACCGACAGTTTATATTCTATCAAATATGATTCCCTTTCTTTTGATGCGGTTACAGGCCATGCTACCATGAAAAATATCAGGATTGTTCCGGATACCGCGAGGATCAGGAAAATGGCTGTGGAAAATATGCCCGACATTATGGTGGACGTCACGATAAAATCCCTCGTGGTGACCGGCGTTCAGACCGCCAAAGCCCTTCACACAGATAAAATAGAAGGCGATTCGGTGATTTTGAACGCGCCTCAGATTCTTATTTATTCTCTAAAGCCAATAAAGAAGACAACTATCTTTCAAAATGAAGCGCATGATCTTTACAGGCAAATTTTGGGAAAGTTGGACCGCATAAAAGTGGGATTTGTATTCGTAAATAACGTCCATATAAAAGGAGTGGATTTTTTTAACAAAAACAATAATTTCGAATTGATCAATGGCAAATTTGTCCTTGAAGATGTTCTCATCGATAGTTCTCATAATTCAGATCCGAACCGCATCTTGTATTGCAAACAGGCGGCCTTCACTGTAGATTCTTTTTTTTCGTATAACCATAACCGTCAAGATATTTCGGTTAAGCAAGTTCATTTTTTGGGAAAGCAACAGAAGCTCACTTTTAAAAGTATCAAGGTGAACCGCTTTGTCAATGATACTTCATCAGCTATTCGTTTACTTGATGCCAATGATCTTTCCCTTCATGGCGTAAACACCAACGAGATCGTGAAGAATAAGAACCTTTCTGTAGATACGATTTCGTGTGGCTCAATTAAATTATATGCCATTCCTGCTTCTTATCTTAAGACGACTCATGCGCCTAAATCCAAAGTCACTGATTCGACAGGATTTACAAGAGTTTATAGTGTGCAACTTGCACATCTCAATTTTCCCAAGGTTACTTTGATTCCTACGGACAAAAGTAATTTCAGCATCGGGAATGTTTCAATAACACTTAATGGTGTAAATGCCGGGCGCGTGATCTTGCTTGAAGACCATCCAATGAATTATACTAAAGAGGCTGAAGTAAATGTGGACCGTTTTTCCTTTGCATCAAAGGATAAGACTTACCGTTTTAATTTGAATAACATGTCTGTTAATTCATTGAGCAGAACCCTTCATATTGCTTCATTCGATGTCCTGCCTTTCGCTTCTGAACAAAAATTTGCCAATTCGTTTCATTTTCAAAAAGACAGGTACAAGCTCCATTTGAGCGGACTTTCGTTGCATGATATTGATATGAACAGTCTTGTAGATAACCGCTTTATTGCAAAGGAACTGTTCATTAATAATGCGGATGCTACGATTTCACGAGATCTCCATAAACCATTGAAGCACGAAAGTAAAATTGGGAATTATCCTTCCCAGATCTTAAAAAAAATTGATCATCCTATAAATATTTCGTCGGTCAAAATAAAAAATGCATTTGTTCAATACCGCGAAAATGAAAGTGTAAGCGATAGTATCGGTGTGGTTCAATTTACAAACACTTCTTTTGATATTACTAACCTGACCAACATGCCCGAAGCAATTCAAAAGAACAATTTGATGAATATTTCATTTTCTACCAGGGCGCTTTCAGCCATTCCGATGAAAGGGAATTTCAAATTTGTGTTGGACAGTAAAAACGGCGATTTCTTTGTAAATGGAACCGGGAAATCATTTGATGCAAAGGTGTTGAATAAAATTTCAGTACCGATGGCGCTTGTAAGGATCAAATCGGGAGATATCAATTCCATCCATTTTGATTTTAGAGGCAACAATAAGCAAGCAGGTGGAAACTTTTTAATGAATTATAAAGGAATGAAGATATCAGTATTAAAGAGAGATGAAGACACAAAAAAAATAAAAAAACGTGGCTTAATAAGCCTTGCTGCCAACATGGTGGTAAATAATAATAATTCAGGAACCAGTGTGAAGGCCCAATACGACCGGAATATTTATAAATCTTTTTTCAATCTTGTCTGGAAAACGATCTTCGCAGGAATGAAGGAAACGTTGGGCGTTCCCAAATCAGTGGGGGAGTGATATATTGTTATACTGTTGTATTGTTATATCGTTTTTCTTAGGGTTCTTACAAAAATAAAAATCGATTTGTTTGTTCGTTTACTGTGAAGGTCGTTGGTGATAACAGCTATGCATACACGAAATAAAATTTCGCTTTACTTCTTTGTTCACTATCTGACAAAGTGAAAGAAAATAATGTGCAAATTGTTTGTTTACTCCTATCTCAAATCCTTAAAATCATCCCGGCTGTAAACACCAGGCTCTGCATGGTCTCCTCCTTTCATTGCGATGTTCACGTAGCGGATGTTTTTCATTTCCGTCAAAGTGTAAGTTGTTGACGCGAGATAATTTTCAGCACCGGTATCGCCAATGTCATTTGTGAGGTTACTGCTGTCGGGGATCTTTACATAAATAGTATCGTGTGATATTTTGATAAAGTCAAGGTGAATGTCAGGATAACTTTGATTAAGCAAATCGATCAGTTGTGTCGATGACATTGTTTTTATTTGTGTTGAATCAGGTGCCCTCAACTTTTGCCTTGAAGAATCCTGTGGTTGCACAGTCCATATCATTGAACGGTTAACGATCGTTCTCATGGAATCTCCCGGCATTTCTGCAGTAACTGTGTCTGTAACTTCTTCTTCCGGGGGATTCTTAACCGGTTCGTTGTTATTTGAATTGCAGGCAGCAATGAGGCAAACGGCCAGCGCCATTCCAATTAATTTTAGCTTAATCATGAATGAAAATTAGTAAAATAATTTTAGAATGGATAACCGATCGCAATATTTAAGATAAGGTTTTTTCTTCTCCACTGCCTGTCGCCAAAATTGATCTGGTTAATCACCCATCTTTGTCCTTTCGGTAGCCACGGTTCCCTGAGCGGCATCCCAAGATCAAGCCTCAATAATAAGATGCTGAAATTTAGCCTTAATCCTATTCCCGTGCCTATGGCTAGCTGGCTCAAAAAGTGCGAATTGAACTGAACGCCCGGACGTAATAATTCATCAGGATGCCCCGGAACTGTAGTTGTGTCTTTCCGATAAAGCCAGATATTTCCGGCATCCAGGAAAATTGCACCTCTAACCACGTTATTAAATGCATAACGAAATTCCGTATTCATTTCAAGTTTTATGTCTCCTGATTCGTCTGGGAAAAAAGTAAGACTATCTGCATTTGGCGGCCTGTAAGTTCCCGGCCCGACAGACCGGCTTCTAAAGGCGCGGATACTATTGTTGCCACCAATAAAAAATTGCTTGATATAAGGAAGTTGTCTTGAGTTGCCATAAGGGTAACCAAAGCCGATAAGTAACCTGTTGGCCAGTCGCGCCGGCTTACTTAGCTGAAGATAATACCGGAGATCTGTTTGTCCTTTCAAATATTGCGAGATGGGTGCATTGAATAATTTCTTCTTACCGCTTGCCGGATCGACGGGAACGAACAGTCCCACAAGATTTCCCGAAACATCAGCAAGGCCATTGAAATAAAAACCGGTTCCTTTCAAGGCATTGGCAAATGGATCCAGTGTGTAAGAATAATTCGAACCGATGATAAATTGGGTATCTACCGTATGTTTCAGAATTATATTATGTGCCATGCTGTCTTTAAACAGCGGCGTAATGTTGATCGCATGGACATAGTTAATGGAGACCAGGTTCAGTTTTTGTTCCTGTTCTATAGTTGGTTTCCATTCATAACCTAATTCTCCTTTTACGGAACTTAACGTATATAATTTTCTTCGGTTAAGCAGGTCATAACTTAGATCAATTTTTGTTTTTGGGACAAATGCATTCGTGGTATTAAAATGAAAAAACGGGACGACGAATTTTGGAATGGTAAGCGTAACGCCGCCTCCAATATCATAGGTGTTGTAACCTCTTGTGTTGCCGCTGTATTGCACTTCTGATCCGACATTTCCATGAATCTCCAATTCTTCCGCACCACGGAAAGTGTTCCTGTTTTTGAAAGACAGTGTCACATCCGAACCGACATAATTATTCGATTTCGTATTTCCTGAAATTTCCGCACGGAGTGATTTTTTCTCCTGCGGAGTTAAATAATAATAGGCATTTAATCTCCCGGTATCGGCCCTGCCTGAATCCGTTACTTCAAACCGGTTTTTTACAAATTTGAAAACGTTCAGGTTGATGAGCCTGCTCAATGTAAGATTATGGTCATTGCGGTTGTAAACATCACCTGAATCAAATCGCATGAGTTGAGGGAATAATTTTGGTTTGAACTTGTTCTTGGGGTCCACAATGTAATAACCACCATAAAGTGATTTTTTTCTGAGTGAAGTATCGGCGCCATTTCCATTCAACCTGTAATCGGGAAAAATATAAACACTGTCGATTATGTAAGGCTTTTCAGCAATGGCTGGCGCAGTTGCTTTTAATTTTAAGTACAAGTTAACCTGGTCTTTTCCAACCGTGCTGTCTGCTTCAATTATTAATGCGTCGGGGCTGAAAAAATAATAGCCTTCTTCTTTCAGCTTTGCGTCTATGCGTTCCCGTTCGGCTTTAATTACTGACAGATCAAAGGCATCGCCCGGATGCAAAAGTGTTTTAGGCTGAGTGGCTTTGATTGCCTGGCCTACAGCTGAGCTATCAGTTTCAAAACGGACATTTTTTATGGTGTAAACCTGGCCAGGAGTGGCAGTATAGTATGCGTGTCCCTTGCGGTGTTTTACAATCGTATCAGCCGAAGCGAGCGCATGAAAATAACCTACATTCTGAAGATGGTTTTCCAGTAATTTAACATTGTAATCGAGGTTTACAGAACTGAGTAAAACCGGCGGCCGGCCGATCTTCCTGAGAAATTTCCTTATAAAACCATGTTTGGAAGTATCTCCTGCCATGTTATAAAAAATAAGTTTAAAAGGAATTCCGAAAAACCGGCTATTCGGTTTGGGTTGAGGCAGATTTTCTGTTTCTTCTTCTACCTTTTTGCTTTCTTTCCGGGTAATAGTGCTGTCTTTAATTTTTATGGTTGCACCCGTGTACAACGCATCTCCTTTCGGAACCAGTTTGGTTGTATTGCAGGATGCAAAAAGAAGAATAGCTACGGCAAAAAATATTATGGCTGATCTACTGGTCATTATTCCTATGCTTTTGATGGAGGTGTTATCGATTTGTCTTTGATTTGCTGCTGGGTTTCTTCTTTCTTTATTTCCCTGTTTTGTTTTTTAATTTGTCGCTTCTGCTTTCTTTGTTGTTTACTCTTGAATATTTGTTTGAACTTATTGTAATCAACAGAAACAATGAAGCCGATACCCGATTCAATTACATATCCTTCCAATTCGCCGGTGTAATCGTTTTTACGGTACACCCTTATCTCGTACCTGCCATCTTTTGTCAGCTTGTAATTAATGGAAACATTTCCTGCAAGGCTGTTTTGATTCTGGTTAGTTTGTGAGGGGCCCTGCAGCTGAAAATCATTTCCAACTGTAACGGTCAGCCTGTCATTTAATAACCGTTTTGTAAGTCCTACATTTAAATCGGTCCTGTTTTGCTCAGTTCCTGTTGTATAATCCTGGGTAGTTGAAAGATCTGCGTTTACATCTACACCGGGAATGAGATTGTTGGTCAACTGGTTCAATTGTTCTGACAGTAACCGGCTTGCACTTTGCATGGCCACAAAACCCGCATTCATCGATCCGCCACTGCTGGCAAATGGATTTTCACCCATGAACCGGTTTAGAAGTAAAAGGGAAAAAACCTGTTTATTCATTTCATTTGGTTCCTGCCTTATCTGTGCAAGTTTGGTTCTTACTGTGCTCGTTACAGTACTTGCTACAGTATAACTCTGATCCTGGGGAAGAACAACATCAAAGCCAATCTGGGGTTGCAAAAGTTCGCCTTTAAGCGTTAAAGTTACCTGGAATGGAAGCCTTTGTTTATAGATGGTTGAGTTGGTACTTTCGATTTGCCCCTGGACAAGATCAATTGGAGCTGCATTGGCCACATAAATTGCAGTTACATCCAGCTGCCCTGTAGTTGGTTCGCCGGTCCAAACGATCTTGCTTCCTTTTTGAATATTGAATTTTCGTTTTAGAAAATTGTAGGTCAGGTTATAAGTTCCCTGGTCGATCACATAAGAACCTACGAGTGTTATTTTTCCGCTTGCATCAATTCCTGCCGTCATCTGCCCTGCGCCTTTTAACCTCAGGAAGTCGCCGTTTCCTGCATCCACGATCATGTTAAACACAGCATCTTTATCAACATTGATATTGATTGAAACATCATAACCCTGGAACGGTGCCTTATTCAATGAATCGTAAGGCGCCATAAACAGCGAATCTTCTGCACTGGCGCTGCGATCCACAAACCTTACAATACCCTTTCTCTTTACAATGCCCGGGGTGTTTTGCGGCAACACAACAGTGAAATCTGTTTTATTGTTGATGACGAGGTTTCCATCAACAATAGGATGACTTGGGCTACCCTTTACCGTTAGTCTGGTTGAGAAAACCATTTTTCCATAAAAAAGCTGGTTGTCTTTATTTGTTGAATTAATCGCCTGGAAATTGTTTGCCCTGATTTTAAGATTGAATGTGTAATCGATGAAATTTGTGGAGTTTAATGCCCCGTCGATCACTATCGGATTATTCGACGTGTCACGGATGGTAAAAGAATTAAGAATAATTCCTTTATTGTTTACGATTGCAATTGATTCTTTATCTACTTTAAAGACATTGTTTAATGTGGCCACGTTCAATGAAGTATTATTGAATTGTATTTTTCCGTCAATGTTGGGATTATTCAAACTTCCATTCATGGCAACTTTCCCATATAAATTTCCACGCGCATCTTTTATTGCTCCTCCGGTCAATCCTTCCAATGATTTCATCTGGAACTTTGTAATGTCAAGAACAAAATCATAAGTGCTGTTGGATGGTTTTACATTGTAGTTGCCTGTTACTTTCACATCGTTTCCACGGCCTTCCAACCTTACATCAGCGGCGTATTGATTGGCGACATTGTTATTCACTTTTGCAGTGAGTGTACCCAATGTGTCCCCATAAACGCTTAGGTTTTCGACGGAAAGATCAGATGTAAACAATGGTTGTGATTGCAGGTTTTTAATCAATGCATTTCCATTTAATAATCCATTTACCATTAATGAATCATTTTGAATAAAACCAGAAAGAGTAAGGAGTTTGAAATTTGAAAACTTTACTGCCAATGGCGCATTTGCAGCATTTCCCTCACTGTTTACAGAAAGTTGTTGTGAACCCTTACTGAGCACAAAATTGTGTGCGCTGATGTCACTTCCCGCGATCACTAATTGATTTCCCTGGTTCACGTTCCATTGCTCATAATTCAACAGAAGACTGTCCGGACTTATACTGACTACGTATTTATTTGATGAAGGTTGGTCTAAATTTCCTGTCAGGCGATACTTATCTTTTCCTTGTTGATCTTTGATATCAAGCGTGTAATTCAACTTATTATTTTGCATGGTGCCCGACAAGGAAGTGGCATACATATCGATCGAACTTCCGCTTTTCAATCTTTGAAATTTTGTATTAAAAGCCAAAGCATTATTCCTGGTAGCGGTATTCAACTGTAATGAATCCAGCCTGTAACCTGCATACACAAGATGCGGCGACTTCATATACATTGCCCAGCCACTGTCACTGGAAAAATTTCCCTGCATATTGATTGTTCTCAATTCATCAATAGCAGGTATAAATGCATGAATCGCAGGATTGTCAATTACCGCAGATTTCACAGTAAAATCATAGGGTGCTACTTTAACGGTGTCCTTTGCACCCAATGAATAATAGGGTGAGATTGATTGATAAAAAACATCACCTAATTGTGTCAATTTATACTTACCGTTAATTGAAGCGTTTACCACATCCGACCGTAGAACGATGTTTTCATTGGCACCCGAGTTGGAGGCATTTAATAAAATTGAATCAATTGTAACGCGATTGCTGTCGTTTACCAAAATGGAATGGGTCACCAGTAAATGTCCATTAAGACTATCCGGGTTGATGTTAGAAAACGATGCAGCAATGTCACCATGGTAGATATTTTTTTGCGCAGAAAGATTCAGTGGTTTTGTTTTTATGCTGTCAATTTTCGCATTCAGATCGAGTGTCGGATATTTTCCTGAAAAGATCCCATTCGCATCAACAGAAGCGGTAAGATTCGGATCATAAACGGTAGCGTTTATCTTATATTTTTTGGCGGCAATATTTCCATGTGCCTGGATATTATGGTAATTATAATTATTGTATGTAAGATTTGAAACAACACTGTTAAAAGTTGCATTGGCTGTTTGGGGATCATAACCCTGGCCTTTTACTTTAAAATCTGCAGTAAGCGATCCGAGCTGAGGATTTTGCATAATGCTGCCCAACTGCAATTTCTCTGTGTGTAAAACCACATCATAAGTCGCCTTGTTTTTATCACTTATGTCTTGCAAAGTACCATCGATCGCGGCGTTGCCTGACGAAGATTGAATAGAAAGATTTGTGTAGAGATCTTTTATTCCGCCTTTGATCTTTCCATTTGCGGATAGCGCAGTTGGCAGCGAAATATTTGATGGTAAAGTATTGGGAGGAATAAAAGCAATAATGTCTCTTTTGGCAGTTTGAAATTTATGGATGTTGAGATCAGCATAAATTGCATTTGCATTAGGCAATCCGCTCAAAACTCCGTCCACGTTAATATCTGTGGTAGATAATCCTTTCAAAACAACATGCTGCAAATTCATATTATTTACCTTTCCTGTAATTATTGCATCAACGAAAAGTTCAGCATTTGGAGAAAGAGAAGATGTTTGATCTTTTAGTTGGGGAACAAATGTCCAAAGATCTTTCATCGAGATTTTGCTGTTGCGTAAATCCAAATTCAAACCTAGTGTTCCAGGATCTTTTTTTAATTCAGTCAGCGAAGGATAAGAAATTATAGCTCTTCTTTGAACATCAGAGCCGGGCGTTTTAAGCGATAAATTTTCCAGGGCTACACCCGTTGGATTCATTGAAAAATCAGTCGTAAGATTGTCCAAAACGAAACCGCTTTTTTCTTTCATACTGCCTGATTGAATGGATGCCTTCATCGTATCCAGGCTATACTCTACATGAGAAGCTTTCAAAGAAAGATCAGTAATGCCTAAATGCGAATAATCCATGCCATAAGGCGCTTTCGGCATTGAACTGTCGTCGTATTTTACATTGACTTTGTTGATTGAAATATCGTTTGCAAAAATTTTCATCGGCGGTGTTGGCGGAGCTGCCGTTACTGAATCCGGTGGTCTTTTATCCGGAATTTGCGAAGCCGTCTCCACCACAACAGTTGAATTATCCATTGACGCATCTTTTAAAGTAAGCACACTGTTTTTGAGGTCAATTGTTTTGGGATGAAATACCGCATTTCCAATAACAAAGGAAGTATTGATATGAGAAGGCTCACTTTTATAGGCCACATCAATATTTGAAAGTTTAAACTGATCATTGATCAACTGTAAATAATTATCAGGTTGCGCTGCCTTTTCTGAAACGGCTACTTTTACGGGCTTTTTCAGTGGTTCAAGTTGATAAAAATATCCTTTCAGTCCATCGATAGTAAAGGAAGGAATATTGAATAATAAATGTGTGGGATCAAACGTGGAGATCTTTGTGTCTAAATGACCGAATGTTAGATCCATGTCGTTGCCTGTGAACAAATCTTTATAGATAATTCTTGTTTTGTTTACCAGTACTTCGTCAATATTCATCTGCGTTGCAGAAGTATCGGTCGAAGTGGATTTGGAAGAAGGAGTATTAAAAGCATCTACAATAAACTGGAAATTAAAAACGGAATCCGGAGGTAATCTTTTCACTTTGGCGACAACACCATTTAATGCAATTTTTTTTATATCGATCTTGCTGCTGATCAATTTTACCATGTCCATATTCACTGCAAGCTCTTTTCCATACAGCAATGTGTCCTTCGACTGGTCGGCAATAAAAACATTTTGTAATGAAAGTGTTGTTGGAAAATCCACATCAAGTTTGCCGATCTTAACCTCTGTATGCAATTTGCCTTGCAGGTATCCTACAACCTTTTTTCGTGCAAAATTTTGGACAAACGAAGTTTGAATCAAAATCAGCACAAGCATTATTAAAAAAAGTACTGATGCAATGATCCATAAAAACACTTTTCCAATAGTGTACAGAGCGGATCTTTTTCTTTTGACCTTAACTTCTTCTTCTGTTGATTCCATATCTATTATCGATTACTTCAATGTATCTCAAATTGTACACCAACTTCTCTCGCATCCAATCACAAATCCTATTACAGCCGCGGAGGTGAAATTTTTGAATTACATTTTCGTTCAGATTTTTAAGGCAAACAATTCAATTTTTTCGTCTTTCCCTTTCAGGTCAACAAGGCCAAGACTTTCTGTTTGCCATCCTTTCAAATGGCTTACGCCAACAAATTCCTTAGAAACAATGTAGTGGCGGTTCAATTCAGTACACGCACTTCTTATCCGCGCTGTTGTATTCATTGTATCACCGCTCATCGCAAGGTCTTTTTTCAAAACTCCAATCTCTCCGATCGTTACTTCACCAACGTTGATGCCTACACGAAAATCAGGTACCACGCCGAATCTTCTTTTAAAATATTCGCTTTTCTTTTGAATGTTTTTTCTTGACTGGAGAATTGTATCGAGGCAGCGTGAAGTATTTTTTTCAGTATTCTTCCATGAGCATACAATTTCATCACCCACATATTGATAGATCGTTCCTTCAAATTCAATAATGGCAAGCGACAACAGGTAAATAAATTCCGTGATGAATTCAAAATACCGGTTGTGGCCCAGTTTCTCAGCGATGGGGGTAGAATCCCTAAGATCCATGAACATGATGATCCGGTTCTCTACTTTTGGACGTATGTATTTCCCCGTGAGGATATCAAAGAAAACGCCGGGAGAATATTTTTCATTAATAATGAGGATTAACTGGGTAACAAAAAATATAGATATCCAGTATACCAGTTTATCGATGATCCAGTTTTTGTGAGTGGCATATGCATAAATATCGTTGAATGCATAATTAATTGTTTGCCCATTTACTACTACAATCGTAAAAAACTGCACAATAAAAGTTACGATCAAGGCAGACACCACAAGAATCACACTTTTGCTGAGAAAGTTCATCCAAAGCGCATGCCTGCGCAAGAACTTCTTCATCCTGAAAACAATCAGGTATCCCATGAACAGGCTCAGGAAAAACATAAAAATTTCCCGTGCCCAAAGGGTCCTTTTTTCCAGTCTAAGATTTGGATCGAGCAGGAAGATAACAAAGTCTATGGCAGTCCAGAACGCTCCGATAAACAATACGGTTCTTATGCGGAGCTTGTTTACAGGAGATATTTTTATTTTAAACTTCTTGCTCATGATTTGGCTGCCAAAAAATTATATATGTTTTGTTGCGCATTATTTCTTATTTCGTCTTCCGTTCTCACCCTTTGTTGCCCCGCATCAGGCAACAGCAGTACTGCTTTATCATTGTCGTTCCATTGAATTTCAAAATAATCGATCAGTTCATTTTTACATGCTTCATTTTTCATGCAAACCATTACTTCTATCCGGTGCCTTAAATTCCTGGTCATCAGATCAGCTGAACCCATAAATACTTCCGGGTTTTCTCCGGCGCCGAAAATAAAAATCCGTGAATGCTCAAGGTATCGGTCAACGATCCTTTTCACTTTTATGTTTTCACTTTCGCCTAGTAAACCGGGAACAAGACAGCAGATGCTCCTGACGAGCAATTGCAATTCAACTCCTGCCTGGCTGGCTTCATAAAAACGTCCAATTATGTATGGTTCTTCCAGGTTGTTTACTTTAATGCGAATCAGCGCCGGTTCTCCCTTTTGTGCTTTTTCGATTTCCTTGTCGATGAGTTTATCCAGTGAAGAGATCATGTTAAACTTGGAGACAAGCAATACATCGAATTTGATCTTTTTATCATGATCAATTACGTTCGTCAATTCCAGGAATTTGCATAGGTGCATCAGCTCTTTTGTGATCTGCGCATCAGAGGTCATTAATACATGATCTGTGTAAAATTGAGCGGTTACTTCATTGAAATTTCCGGTACTTAAAATGGCAAAGAATTCTTTATGATCATTTTTTCTTTTTATCAAAGCGATCTTGGAGTGAACTTTAATTTTCGGTTCACTGTAAATGATTTGTACGCCTGCATCTTTCATTTCCCTGCTCCACTTAATATTGTTCGCTTCATCGAACCGCGCCTTTAATTCAATGAAGGCAACTACTTTTTTGCCATTTTTTGCAGCACTAATCAATGCATTGATGATGTGCGATTCGTCGGCAACCCGGTAAAGCGTGATATAGATCTCGGTTACATTCACATCCACTGCAGCCTGGTTAAAAAAGGAAAGAACAGGATTATAGGACTGGTAAGGAAGATGCAACAAAATATCTTCCTTACGCAAAATTTCAAACATATCGCCGCTGTTCAAAAGACTGGCAGACGAAACGGGTTTGACAGGTTCATAATAGAAGTTCTTATCAAAATCAGGAAAGTCCCAGAGGTCGTTCAGGTTGTGATATCTTCCGCCGGCAAAAATTTCTTCCGTTGTAATATTGAACATGGAAGCGAGAAACATTTGCAGGTTTCTCGGCATTCCTGCTTCATAAAGAAAGCGGGAAGGTGAATTAAAATCTCTTTTCTTTAATTGCTTTTCAATTTTTTTGAGAACGTCACCACTGTAATCATCGTCAAGATGTAATTCAGAATCGCGGTTTATTTTGATACTGTAAACACTGATTATTTCCTGGTTGGGGAAAAGAAATTTTATATTCTCACGCACGATGTCATCCAAAAAAATCACATAATCAAAATTGTCGATCCTGCTTAATGTGAAAAATCTTTTTACTTTTTTAGAAGGAATATTTACGATCGCATGATTCAAAATATCTGAATCCGGTTCAGAAAGAGTAATTACAAAATACAGCTGGTTATTTTCCGGAACGAAATTTTTCTTTCCATGTGTGTCGAGGTAAATTGGTTGGATGAAAGAAAGAATATCGGACAAAAATATTTCCCTTATCTCCGGCAGGTGCTCCTCACGAATGGGCATGGCATAATAAAAAATAATTCCGTTTTCCCTGAGTGCTGGCAAGATTTCATCGAGAAGGATATTGCCAAAATAATTGAGTTGACTTTTTACTTCTTCCTGTACTTTGTCCGCAACATTTTCTTCATAATTATCAATTGACTTTTTGGTTTTTTTATTTAAAACCGAAAGCGCCAATATCTCCGGATACCGTACCCTGAAGAATTCCGTGAGATTGGACGAAAAGATTGCCAGGTATTTCAATCTTTCAAACAATGGCACATTCGGGTCATGTGCTTCTTCCAAAACCCTAAGATTAAATCCTAACCAACTCAGATCTCTGTTTGCTAATGTCATAAACCAAAAATTACTAATGGTGATCCGCTTCCGTTGATAACCGTTCCCGCACTCTCGGGTGCAAAAAGTGTGGCTATTGCAAACGCAATTACGGAAACAACGATCCCGATCATAAATACATTAAATGCCAGGCGAACGAGCCTGTATTTTCGACCCAACACATGTCCGAGGTAATAAATGTCTTTTATCAGTGAGCCATACAAATAGTCAGGGTCTGTCATCAACTCGCGCATTGCTTCATCATATTCTTCATAAGAAGCTTTATAAAAATTGCCGAAAAATAAAAGGTTGATTTTTTTTTCTTTTACTGCTTCCATCGTAAAAGTGCCGCTGCTGATTTGTGGCCTTGTGGCAATGATGGCTAAAACGATCGTTGTAACCGCACAAATCAGGAAGAGCGCAGTAGGAATGATGAGATAAGTATCTGTAGTTAGTTTGCGTAGCAAAACACTCAGGATGACACCTATTATAATTGAATTGACTGAAATAAGAATGTTGGCTTTTTTATCTGCCATTTCACTCAACATGAGGTGATTTTTACTTGTGACACGCAGCATCGTTTGAATACCTTTACTCATCAGCTTGGCCTTATCTTTTTCCACTTTTGAAAGATCTATTTGTTCCCGGGATTCCTGGTCGGCCTTCTTGTTGATCTTTTTACCCAGCCACTTCATGTTTTTGCGTTTCCTCTTTTCCAAAAGATCTTTGCAATAGCTTGTGTAAAACTGGTGGCGTTGCATCATCTCCAGTGTTCCTTTTTCAAATTCGAGTCTGTCAACATCCGGATTCCGCTCTTTCGCTTCTTTATACGCTTTTTTGTTCATCGACTTGAATTCCTTAGTGCCAAGGTGATAAGTATCGGCATCGCAAATGATCTGTTGTAAGAGGGTTTCCGGGTTACGCGGCGATTTGGTTGCCATGATGCAACCTTCAATTGTGGAGATCAATTGCTCATTATCGATTAGATCCTTCATGAATTTTTTCATGATGTCGCAACTCATCTCTTCGTGCTTTTCGGGTTCTGTAAAAAGATAACCGGTATCGTGAAACCACGCTGCGGCAAACAGTGCCAGCATATCATTTTCAGATACATTGTAATGGCCGGCAATTTCCTTGGTTCTTTTCACCACCGTTTCGGTGTGATCGAGATTGTGAAAGATAAGAGTGGGAGAGTGCATTTGCCCAAACAAACCAATCACGTAATCTTCTATTCGTTTATCTGTTTTATGATAGTCCATAATTAAAAATTGATATTAAACTTAGTGCCAATTGATATGTTGAATAAATTGTCTTCAGGAGAATGAGCAATCACTGCCGAGACGAGTGCAAAATTGTATGGCGAATAATACAATCCTCCACCGTAATCATCATGCCATTTATGAGAAATCTCCTTCCGCACCCACACACGACCGACTTCATTGAAAGCGATAAGGCCAACAGCGCCGGGAAGAAAATATGATTTCGATTCAAAAAGTTTGACCCTGAACTCGGTCGTTTGATAAGCCATCGAACGGCCGGAAAACCTGTTCTTGTTGAAACCACGCAGGTAATTATTAGCGCCAAGATTGAAGGCTTGGAAGTATTCATAATTTTTGCTGAAAATATGTCCCGCTCCAAACTTTAATACTGCTACTAATTTTGCCGGATCGCGCAGGCTTGCATACACTTCCATTTCCGAAGATAATTTTGTGATCGGATGGGTATTCTTATTTAGACCGGCAAGTGAGGAGAATTGGGTATTCCAAATTACACCTCTAGTCGGCAACAATTCACTGTTGAGGTTATTGAGAACGATCGAGAATTTACCGCCGAGATAAGATTTAATATTGTAAATGCTCGAAGAGTCAAGGCCAATACTTGATGGATGTGCCAAAACTTTGTCGCTGTTGTCGGGGTACCTGTTCCAATAATGATAATATTCAGGACCTATATAAAATTGAAGAAGGTTATTGAAATATTTTTTTCTAAGCAACGCCTGGAGATCAACATACTTGTAGCGCACGTAATAAAATTGACGCGTCTTGCTTTTGTCATAAGGCGAGTTATTTCCATAACCGAAAAAGTAATTCAAAACAGGGTTGAAAAACTGGCCGTCAAATACAAGATCATTATTGTGGAAGAGCTGGTTGAATTCCCCGCGATACTTTACCTGGTAAGCTTTCTGGGTGATACTGAAAAGAGATGATAGCTTTTGATAGGTTGCATAAGGTGACTTCCTGAATTCAAAAGTTTTGAGTGAATATCCGAGTCCTACCAGCAAACCTTCCACTTCATTGTATCCAAGATTCAGCATCGGTATCCGGTACGAGTTGTATTGATAACTCATCAAACTGTAATCATTTACATTCGGTGAAGCGGTCATTTCATTTTTTGTATAATTATTTCCTTTCAAAAAATTCCCTTCAGGAGCATAATCATAGACCTTGTTTTTTATATGACCACTTATATCAAATGTGTCAATGCCCAGGCCGCCAATCATTCTTAATTTGATCCGCGAGTTCACATTTGAATCTACATGAAAGAAATCGTTGCCGTTAAGCCCGTACATGTTGACGTATTTTGTTACGTTTGGATCGAAGATCCTGTCGTACATCATCGTGGAAGAATCATTCTCATCCTTCCGTTTAAATACTTTCAACTCGATCCCTTTTTCAGGAGCTTTCATCACCCTGAAATATTCGTCTTTGTTGCTGCTAACCACATTCACTTCCCGTGACAGGAACTTATAATATTTTATTCCCTTTGTACTTAATAGATCACGGCGGCCTTTTAATTTTTTCCGGATCTTTTTTGCCGTCAGTGGATAAATCTCCGGCGGCAATCTTTTTAAAGCTGTATCAATTACAGAATCAGAAAGATTTTTTTGGAAATCACTGATCGTGTTTTTCCATGTTGGTTCATCAAGATTGTTCATGAAGAACCGGTCAAAATCTCTTTCTTCCCAATTGAACCATTTAATGTTGGGGTAGTTTTTTTTGAATCCCTGCAAATAAGGCATTGCCGAAAGACTAACAGCCTTCGCCAGCAAGCCATCGGAATTGAAGAATGCCTGGTCGCGGTCTTTTGGAATTGGAAAATACAATTTTCCAACGCCGGTATCTGTTTTACCAAAATCCCATTGACCAAAATGCCGGTCCCAATCGCCAATGACCATGTCAAACAAACGTGCTCTCAAAACTGCCTGCTGGTCAACGTGATCCTTACTGTCTTCGTTCATTTTATTTATCACCTGAAAATCACTCTTGGTCTTCGTTTCGTCAGATAAAGGATTGTCGGGCTCCAGTAAACAAACTTTATTGGCAAATATTTTTCTGTATTTGCCCAAACCAGGATCATCAGGTACGAAATAATAAACGGGATAATTGTGTACCACATCAACTGCATTGGCGAGCACCGGAACCACCAGCGGTCCATAAGGTGATTGTGCAGAGATCATGTCCTGCACTATCTTCTGTGCAATTGTTCCTTTAAAAGCTTCAGGAAGTGCACCGGCTGGATCTTTATCAACTGTTCTCAAATTCCATTTCCTTCCATTTTTGTCTTTGAGCTTTAATGATTTGGTTTGATGGCCGCCGCCTATTTTATCAATGGTATAACCGCCGTTTGTCCGGTCGATCCTGAACACTTTTAAATGAACGGGGGTTGCCCATTCCTTTCGGTAATTTTTTCCTGAAAAGAATTTGTGAAAACCTGAGACCTGTGCATAATATTTATTGATGGGTACCGTGACGCTGTCTTTAAAATGAAACACAGGATGCGTTTCGGGAATAACCGTTGAATCATGCGGTTTTTTGAGGTAAGCGAAATTCAGGAGGTTATTAGAGTAAGTGTGTTTTACGGTGTCTTCATTTACGGTATAAAAATCAATGTCAAGGTTTTTATTTTTAGTGATTGTAAGCGTTGAAAAACCAAGAGTGGCCGATTCATACAAGACGTGTTTTTTATTTTTCGAAACCCTTGTTTTTTTGGAACCGGATCCACTGACGATGTAATAGTAACTGCTGTCTTTTATCAACTGCAAATTATGTTCATGACCTGCGAGAAATACCACATTCGGGTAAGGCTTCACTACTTTTTCAATTTTATTGATCAGGTTGGCATAGGGCGGATAATGCAAATCTTCAGGCGTACCAAAAACGGCCCGCGCTATCGGGTAAATAACACCGATCACAGGAAGTGGAATGTATAGGTTCGGATTGAGATCGGTGAAAGGAAAAAAATATTGCTTCAGCGTAAAATACCCGCCATGAATTCCATAGCTTTTCATGGTATGATGCGCTGCCAACAAAACCAGTTTTTCCCTGTTATCACCTAAAATGTTATCCAATTCATCAAAAAATTCCTGTTCGGTTTTGAAGCCGCAATCCGATTCAATACCGGGTTTGTTCCCTTTTTCCATAAACCATTCACTGTCGTACAAAACCAGGATCACGTCTTTGCTGATGTTATAGACTTCTGGACCGGGACAACCATCTTTGGGAATATAATGGACATTCTTATTTCCGAGTAGATCAACATATCTCTGTTCTCTCAACAAATTATCAAGATGGTTATTGCCACCGGCTGTCCATTCGTGGTTGCCGGGAATAAAGATTACGTTGGCAGGAGTGCCCTTTGCAATATTTATTTGTGAATCGATCACTGCCTTTGACCTTACATATTCCGGCAAAAAGCTGTGTGGAACGCCTTCATAATCGTTATCGCCAAGATAGAGGACAGTCGTTTTCTTATCCATTGGCACCAGGTTGCGCGCTGCATCAACAACAGGTTGCCTGCCAAAATTCAATTTACCTCCATCACCAATCAATACAATTCTTGCCACTACCGAATCACTGTCCTGGGCGATGGCATTTTCAAAAAAAGAAAAGAATAAGAAAAGAAAAAATAGTTTCCGCATCAACTAACTTTTTTTCGTTTAAAAATGAGCAATGAAGCACGGTTATATTTATTACCTGCTTCATTGGATATGATCAGATCCCCGCTTGGCGTAAATGTGATCCCTTCCGGTTGTGTAAAAATTGAAGGATTGAGTTTGTAAGCTTGTTTGCAGTTTCCATCCCGGTCGGTCACAACGAGCATTTCATTGGCGGAAGACAAGATCCACAAGTCGCCTGTCAAAGGATTGATAGTGGCTGCAGAAGGTTTGAACTTTAATTTTTTCGCCCCTGTTTTTTTTGCGATTTCATCTGCTTTGATCTTAAAAACGGAAGGAACAAATTCGCCATTTTCAGGATAATAAGCCCACGCAGAAACTTCCTTCTTCTTGTCGTTTTCACAATTCTTGCAAACCAGGACGAAGTATTTCTTTTGAGGATCGTAATAAAGCGATTCAAACTCGTTTTCTTTTTTTCGTGTTGAATCGAAAATGGTTGTTTGCGTCCTGATGGTGTCGCCTTTTTTTGAAAATTTCAACTCGTGAATATTTCCATCGCTGGCTAAAACATAAAACAGGCTGTCTTTATAAAAGACATCTTCAAAATCGTGTGGTTTGTCGAAATACCATCGTTGGGTAGTGAAATTTTTGTTCAGGTGGATTTTGAATAAATAACCATTCGCGTCTGAGATAGCAAATACACTTGAATCTTTCGGATAATAACAAACGCCAGAGATCTCATACAGCGCATCATCGAGATACAGGATAGAAGGATCATTGAGGTTATATTCTTTCGGCGATTGATAGGAATTCGTTTTTGCCATGTTACACGATGGCATAGCGAACACATTCACCAAAAGAAAAATAATACCAATTGAATTTCTATAAAACATCACAATATGAATATTAATTGCGTAAGCGCTGATATTGAATCATTAAAAAAGAATCGGTAATACTTAATTTTATAATTACCAACATTATACCAAGTACTACAAGTGGTTAAAGTGCCATTTTTGCGAGAAAAAACCGTTTAAAAGTCATTTTTACCGGTCCGATGGGAATTTTTTTCCCCTGTGAGTTGAATTGAAAGCAAACGAGGAAAGATATTTTTGGGAGACAGGAAAGGAAAATTAAAAATCGCAGCTATTGTTTGTTTACTGTGGGGCAAAAAAAAATCTCCGCCAGGTGACGGAGATTTTTCTTAGAAGTTTAAAGACGTTTATTTATGAGCTTCGATCTTTTTTACAAAATTCGATTTTGGTTGAGAACCAACCAATTTATCAACCACTTTTCCGCCTTTTACAAAAAGAATAGCGGGAATGCTGGTGATGCCGTAATTAATGCTTAATTGCGGGTTTTGATCAACGTTCACTTTTCCAACATTTACTTTTCCGTCGTATTCTTTGGAAAGTTCTTCAACTACGGGGCCGATAGCGCGACAAGGGCCACACCATTCTGCCCAAAAATCGATCATGGTTAACTTGTCTGAATCCAAAACCTTTTCTTTGAAGTTCGCATCGGTATATTCCTGAGCCATAATTTACTTTTTATTTTAGTTTAAATTAATTGTTTGCAGATAAGTTTGCAAAGTTAAAGCCAATATCCTTCACATGATGAATTGTCATATCCACATTATGTTAATTCTACCTTTACCTCGCACTCAGGCTTGTGTTGCAGGTAGTTAGCCATTTCGTCATTCATTTCAAAACCACTATTCATTGTGTACATTCCAATCTTCAGGTTCGAGATCTCGTCACAAATATTGAATCCTAATCCTGAATTGCCCGGGAACTTTTTCACATTCTCCCCGATAAATTCGATCATCTCTTCAGATACATCTTTTGGATTGATCGCGATGTTGAGCCTTTTAGTATTGCTTTTCATGACGGTTTCCAAAAGGCAAACATTACTGATGCGGAATTCATAAGGTGAAGTGTTGTATCGTTGTTTAAAAGTTCCGGTAATGCAAACGACCATCCCCGGTTCCAGGTAATGAGTATATTTTACATAATCTTCACCGAAGAACATCAGCTCCATTTTTTCAGTGTAATCTTCCAGCCTCATGATGCCGAACTTATTTCCTCTTTTGGAAATGCGGTGTTGCGCTTCAGTAACCAACCCGGCAATCCTGAAAGAACGCGCGGGATTCGGGTAAAGATCGATCGCTGCTTTGAACTCGTTGAAATCTGCAACCGTATCAAATTTGTAATATCTTAATTGGAATTTATAATTATCCAAAGGATGGCCACTCAGGTACATCCCGATCACTTCTCTTTCATTATCGAGCAAAGTGATCAAAGGCCACGGCTGGCAATCGGGAATGACAGGCGGTGTAATTTCCTGCATTTGAAGATCGCCGAACAGCGTGTTCGTGTTGCTGTGTATCTGCGCGTGATATTGTTGACCAAACTTAATGATCTTTTCCAGCGAAGTAATGTTTTCGCCGGGAACGGTAAAGAAAAATTGCGCACGGTGAAAGTCTTTAAAACAATCAAACGCGCCTGCATAGGCAAGGCTTTCCAAAGATTTTTTGTTAACGGTTCTTTGGTTTACCCTTTTGATCATGTCAAAAATGGAAGTGAAGAGTCCATGCTTTTCTCTTTCTTCAATAATATTTTCAATTGCTGCTTCTCCTACGCCTTTCATTCCACTAAAACCAAACCTGATCTCGCCTTTTTTGTTCACCGCAAATCCTCTTTGAGATTCGTTTATATCAGGGCCAAGAACAGTTAATCCCATGCTCTTGCATTCTTCCATGAAGAAAGTGATCTTTTCAATCGCACCTGCATGATTGAGTACTGCTGCCATGTATTCGCTTGGAAAATGCGCTTTCAAATAGGCAGTTTGATACGCGACAAAAGCATAACAGGTGGAATGAGATTTATTAAATGCGTATTGTGCAAATGATTCCCAATCCGTCCAGATCTTTTCGAGCACTTTTTCAGGATGATTGTTCTTTTTGGCGCCTTCGATAAACTGGGCTTTCATTTTATCGAGCACATCCCTTTTCTTTTTCCCCATTGCCTTTCTCAAAACATCTGCATCACCTTTGCTGAAACCAGCGATTTTTTGGGAAAGCAACATTACCTGTTCCTGGTAAACCGTAATGCCATAAGTGTCTTTCAGGATCTCTTCCATTTCCGGCAGATCATACACGATCTCCTGCCTTCCATGTTTCCTTTCTATGAATGTGGGAATGTAGGCCATCGGTCCCGGCCTGTACAAGGCGTTCATGGCAATGAGATCATCAAACTTATCCGGTTTCAGCTCACGCAAATATTTCTGCATTCCCGCACTTTCAAACTGGAATGTTCCGTTTGTCTCTGCGCGCTGGAACAACTTATATGTTTCTTCATCGTCCAGTGGCAAGCCATCAAGGTCGATGGAAATGCCATGATTTTTTTTGATGAGACCTAAAGCAGTTTTTAAAATGCTTAAAGTTTTAAGTCCCAAAAAGTCCATCTTCAAAACGCCGGCCGATTCGATATTGCTTCCATCTATTTGGGTAAGCCACAATTCAGAATCTTTGGAAGCCGCTACCGGAATCAGATCCATCAAATCCTGGGGTGCAATGATGATCGCTGATGCATGAATTCCGGTGTTCCTTACAGAACCTTCTAAAATCTCCGCTTCGTGCAAAACTTTACTGCGTATATCCTCACCGTTATAAATGTCGCGCAACTGTTGAATATTGCTTATGTCATCAGGTCCAAGGTCATCACTCAAGGATTTTGCTCCTGTTAATGGCGCTTTCAAAACTTTTTTCAAAGAAGTTCCCGGTTTATCGGGCACCAGTTTGGCCAGCGCATTACTTTCAGAAAGCGGAAGATCCATTACGCGTGCCACATCCTTGATACTCATCTTTGCGGCCATTGTACCATAGGTGATGATTTGCGCTACCTGGTTTTTCCCGTATTTATCAACCACATAATCCAACACTTTCTGCCTGCCTTCATCATCAAAATCCGTATCAATATCCGGCATGGATTTTCGATCAGGATTTAAGAACCTTTCAAAAAGAAGATTGTATTTTATGGGATCGATGTTGGTAATTCCAATGCAATATGCCACAACAGAACCGGCAGCCGATCCACGCCCCGGACCTACAAACACGCCTAAATTTTTTCCCGCCACAATAAAATCACTCACGATCAAAAAATAGCCGGCAAAGCCCATCGTCTTGATGGTGAACAATTCAAAATTGATACGTTCTTCAATTTCAGGAGTGATCGTTTCGTATCTCTTTTTTGCACCCGTCCACGTGAGGTGTTCCAGGTAGGCTTCCTGGTTTTCAAATTCCTTTGGAACAGGAAAGTGGGGGATCAGGATATCTCTTGTAAGGCTTAACACATCGATCTTGTCAATAACTTCATTGGTATTGTCAAGCGCATGAGGCAGATCTTCAAAAGCGGAAAGCATTTCCTGCGTATTCTTCAGATAAAACTGGTTGTTGGGAAATGCAAAGCGTTTGTTCTTGATCGTTACATCATCATCGGTAAACTCACGCAAGGCAGGAGTGGCCTGTGTTTCACCGGTGTTGATGCAAAGCAAAATGTCGTGTGCATTAAAATCTTTTTCATCTACGTAATGCGAATCGTTGCTGGCAATGACTTTTACATCATATTTTTTAGCAAACTTCAAAAGTATTTTATTCACCTTGTCCTGCTCAGGAATGCCGTGTCTTTGCAGTTCTACGTAATAATCTTTTTGAAAAATATTCAGCCACCATTTGAATTCATTTTCTGCTTCCGCTTCTCCTTTCTTCAGAATTGTTTGTGGCACCAAGGCGCCCAAACAGCAAGTGGTAGCGATAAGTCCTTTATGATATTTATGAATAAGTTCTTTGTCAATCCTCGGGTATTTTGAATACATACCTTCAATGTAGCCAAGCGAAGTAAGTTTGCTCAGGTTTTGATAACCTTCCGCATTTTTTGCCAGCAGGATCTGGTGGTGCCGCGGGTCTTTTTGTTCCTTTGTAAAAGTTTTTTGATGCCGGTTTTCAGTGATGTAAAATTCACAACCAACAATCGGTTTCACCTTCAGCGATCCGTCCGCATTTTTAAGAGTATGCGCATGTTTCACAAATTCAAAAACACCAAACATATTTCCATGATCAGAGATCGCCAGCGCCGGCATGCCATCCGCAATTGCTTTGTTATAAAGGTTTTTGATAGACGCTGCGCCATCGAGCAATGAAAACTGTGTGTGTACGTGCAGATGTGAGAACTTCATTAAAAATTAAAAATTAGGAATTACGAATTACGATTATGAATTGACCATTCACCCTTTCCCTTCCTCGCAAATATCGCGAAAATGCCTGCGCCCATTTTCTTAAATTATTAACAAAAAAGGGAAAAGTTTTTGCCTCTTATAGGACATAATTTTTTTTTGCTATTTTCTAAAGTGAAACTTATCTTCGTTTTGCCTGGAGAAAATAAAATCTAAAATCTTCCGTTTTTCAAAAGCTGAGTCTGTGTCAGAGAGCACTGCCCGATTTTTTTAAAACGATAAAATAACCCGATCGAATGAATAAACCCGCATTAACCTGCATGGCATTTATTTTTGCATGCTCTGTTCATATTGCCAATGCACAAACAAGCGTTAATACGATAAGCATTACCAATAGTGACGGCGAAACCGGCCTCAATGCTCCCTCAGACGGAATTTCCTTTACCCCGGATGGTATTTTAAGAACAACCGAAAGTGGCGGAACCAAGAGTATTAAAAATCTGCCTGCTCCTGTTGTGACCAAAAAGCCGGAAGCACCGGTTGTGGAAGAACATTCCGCTATCGAGAAAATGTCGCCATTGCAATATAAATATGCAATGATGATGGGCGTAGATGTAGAATCTTTGAAAAATGTTTCTTTACTGGCATTTATAGATGATTGGTTCGGCACCCGCTATCGCTATGGTGGCACATCCAAGAGAGGAATCGATTGCAGCGCTTTAACCGGTGCTTTATTACTGGCTGTTTATGGATTTAATATGCCAAGAACTGCCCGTGAACAATACAGGGCTACTGAGCACATAGGCAAAGATGAATTGAAGGAAGGTGACCTCGTTTTCTTCAATACGCGTGGTGGTGTTTCCCACGTGGGTGTTTACCTGGATAACGATTATTTTGTGCAGGCTTCTTCTCATGGCGTCACCATCAGCAGTCTTGATGACCATTATTATAAGAAAAGATTCATCTGCGGTGGAAGAGTGAGCCAGGATAAAATGAGTGATATCAATTAAGTTATTTTCATAAATATTTTTTACAAAAGGAAACCGCGTGGTTTCCTTTTTGTTTTTGTGCCCCTTTCAAATCCCTGGTGATTTTTAGAAGAAAATAATTTTCTGCACGAAATATGCTTGCTAATTTTAATCAGTCATTCTTGAAAATATTTTATGCAGAAAAAATACCCGTTCTTTTTTCGCTCAACGGTCACGCTTTTTGGTATCATGCTGTTTGTCTACATGCTCTTTGTGCTTCGGAGTATAATGGTTCCGCTGGCATTCGCGCTGATGATCGCCATCCTGCTTAATCCGTTTGTCAATTTTATCAACAAAAGGGGAGTCAGTCGGGTTGTTTCTATTTCCATTGCCTTATTGATCACCATTCTTCTTGTGGCCGGCCTTTGTTATTTTGTTTCTTCACAAATTGTAAAATTCTCAGACAATCTTCCTGTACTGCAAAAAAAGTTTACCGTGCTGTTTCACAATTTTCAATTGTGGTTGCAAAACAATTATTCATTGCCACTTTACAAGCAACGGGAATACATTGCGGAATTGGGTGAAAGTCTGAAGCCATTGATAGGACAGACTTTGGGAACCGTATTAGGTACTTTAAGCGTTATCGTTCTATTGCCGATATATATTTTCCTGATGTTGTTTTACAAGACCCTTATTCTTGATTTCTTGTACGAGATTTTTGCTGAAGAAAATTCAGACAGGGTGAGCACAGTACTTTTCCAAACGAAAAATGCTATTCAGAGTTATATGGTAGGTTTATTAGTGGAGGCAATAATCGTCGCCATAATGAATTCAATTGCATTGTATTTTTTGGGCGTTCCCTATGCTTTATTGCTGGGCATCATTGGAGCCTTGTTGAATGTGCTTCCATATATTGGTGGCATCATTGCGATAGCTCTTCCTATCCTGATCGCAACGGTTACCAAAGATGGGTTTACCACCCAGATCGGGATCATCGTTGCTTATTCAGTGATACAGTTTATAGATAATAATATCCTTGTTCCCCGGATTGTTTCTTCGCAGGTGAAGATCAATGCGCTTGTTTCTTTGGTCATTGTTCTTTTGGGAGGAGCGGTTTGGGGCATATCCGGAATGTTTTTATCTGTGCCTTTTATTGCCGTACTCAAAATCATATTTGACCGCGTCGATGGCTTACGCCCCTGGGGGAAATTACTTGGCACGGAAGTGCCTGTTTTTCATAAAGGACAACTTTGGCGGCGCCGGAAGAAAAGAAAAGAAAGGTTGGCAAAAAAGATCACGCAAAATGCTTGAGTTTTTCTTCAGGGCAGGTAAACAAACTATTAACAACTATTTTTATTTTACCTGTTATAATAGTAAAATTTCATGCTTCTGTTATCGTAGTTTTCCTTCTTAACAATTGACAATCAGGTAGTTTAGATAAAGTGGCACAAATTTTGACTTTTTATAGGCGTACTAAATTTTATTACCTCTATGAAAATGAAATCACCCGGAAAATTACTTTCCGTAGCCGCAATTATTACCCTGATGTTCTTTCTTCACGCCTGCAAAAAGGCAGATGTTTCCGGTGTTGGGCAATCCAAAATGAATCTTTATTTAACTGATGCACCGGCAAGTTATAAAGCCGTTTGGATCGACATTGAACAGGTAAAAGTGAAGAGCGACGCAACCGATTCTGCCGATGGTTGGGTGGACGTTCCATTAATAAAACCAGGCGAATACAACCTGCTCGATTTCCGCAATGGGGAAGACACTTTACTCGGTGGCGTTGACTTGCCTTCCGGAAAAGTTTCGCAAATCAGGTTGATCCTTGGCGACAACAACCACATCGATCTTGAAGATGGTTCAAGTGTTGATCTTAAAACGCCTTCTGCCCAGCAATCAGGATTAAAACTGAATGTTGACGCTGATCTGAAACCTGGTATTCCTTACGATCTCGTGCTTGATTTTGATGCAGGCCGATCAATCGTAAAAGCAGGCAACAGCGGTCAGTATATTTTAAAGCCCGTTATCCGTGCTTTTGCCAAAGCAGCAGGCGGTGGTATCCAGGGCGTGGTTCTTCCTGATTCAGCAAAGGCTCAGGTTACTGCCATTGCGGGTACTGATACATTGAGCGCTCTTCCTGACGAGAATGGTGCTTATAAATTCTGGGGGATTGCAGCCAACAATTACCAGTTGATCTTTGCTGCTGACACCACCACAGGTTATCATTCAGACACACTAAACAATATTGCAGTGACCGACGGAAACATCACTACGGTTGATACTGTCAGGTTATCGCATTAAAAAATTAATATCCTGGGTTTTAAAGATCCTCTGCGGAAATCGTGGAGGATTTTTTTTGTTCTTAATGGCTGATACTAAATACCGGTTTGCATCGTTACAACTTATGTATTGCTTATAGGAAAATGCAGGGAATCTGCGGGATATGCCGCACTTACCCCGCACTTAACCGGAAGATGCTATAAAGCATTCATACTTATGGTATAAAGGAGCTATACATGATTTGTACCTGGTAAATACTTAAAACAGGAAGCTATGCCCTCTAAAATGAACGTTCAATTAACCGGAAGGATCCAGAACCTGGTTTTTTATAAACTGGGCGACAGGTATTGTGTGCGCACGGTTCCATCAAGAGTAAAGCAAACCAAAGCCACCAAAGCAAGGGGCAAACAATTTGGCATTGCTTCGCGTGCGGGAGCTGCGCTAAGGCGGCAATTGTGGAATGTGATACCTTTTCCTTCGGACAACAATATGCAGACAAGATTGGTGTCTGCGATCTACAAATATCTTCAGCTGGCTGAGAAGATCCGACCTGAACAAACTGATCAATTGGCACATATTGATGGCTTCCAGTTTACGACAGGATATACAATTTTGGATAGATGGAAAGTTGCGTTAAGCGTTACCCGAAATCCTGAAGGTGGACTTCAACTCAATACCCCGGCCTTTATTCCTGCAAAAAACATTTCGGCACCTGCAGAAACGGTTTCTGTAATTTGTGAAATTGCTGCAGGGGGTTTTGACCGGAAGACAGGTAATCTAACCGGAGGTTTTTCCACTTCTTTGCGTTACCAATACAATCATGTGGAAGTGCCTGAACAGGTAATAACGATGCCAATACCAATGCCCCCGGGATGTGTGATTGTTACGGCCATTTCATTTCAATACCGGATGATGAAAAACGGGCATGAATCCGCGGTTAAGAAAAAAGCGTTTATGCCTGCGGGGATTGTGAGTGCGATGTATGTGGAAGAGTGATGTTATTTTTATTATATTTTTGAGGGGACAAAGGGACAGTGGGGATCTGAAGTTGAGAAAATTCTTCGGATCAGAAAACCAAAAACTAATTCTGAAAAATGGCAGCAGCCCAAAATAAATATGGTTTTATTCCTGCGCATGGAGGTTTTCGCAACCTGATCAGTTATCAGAAGGCGGAAATAATCTATGACGGTACTGTTTATTTCTGCAATCATTTTTTTGACAAGTATGATCGTACTATTGGACAGATGGTGCAGGCAGCGAGGTCTGGTAAACAAAATATAGCTGAAGCAAGCATGGCATCAGGAACTTCTAAAGAAACCGAAATAAAACTAACAAATGTTGCAAGAGCTAGTCTTGGCGAACTTTTGATAGATTACGAAGATTATCTGAGAGTACATAAGCTACAAAAGTGGGATAGAAGTCACCGGCTTTCTTTGCGCTTCACCCAACTCAATAAAACGCCCAATGCTACTTACGAAACCTTTAAAAAAGGTATTGAACATCCTGATCCTGAAATAAGCGCGAACATTATGATTTGCCTTATAAATGTCACAAGCTATTTGTTAGGACGCCTTTTAAAGAAATTGGAATCTGATTTCGTCAAAGAGGGAGGCTTGAGGGAAAGAATGAGCAAAGCAAGGATTGAGCATAGGAGGAAGAGCGGCTGATTTTGGAGTTGTGAATTAGCCAATTTTGTTATTGGCGACTTGCTAAGAATTACGTCATTCAATTCCAATGATCTAAATTTGTCGATAACCGTTAACGGCTGCCAAATATGCTAAAGACATTGTTTTCTTTCCTTGCTGTATTAATTGGAATACACGCGTCAGCACAAAAAACAGAATTCCGACTTTCACTCAATTCAGGTTTTTATTCGTTTGCCGGCGAATATGCAAAAAGCACTTCCTATGTTCTTATAAATTGGGGGCCATCACCTGTTACCAACAATCCTTTTGGAACACATGGAGCACTTTGTTACGGTCTTTCCGGAAGCATTCAGCAGATAACAAAAAGTAAATTCCTTTTTGGTATAGATTTCGGATATGAAAAATTAAGAAGCAAAGTGCTGATCAACGAAGTAGAAGAAAATTTAGGAGGTATCAACTACGGGGCAGCAGCAAAGGGTAAAGAATTTTTAAACTTCGATTATAAGAATCTTTTTCCTTACGGAGGACACCGGTACAGGCTGGGAAAATTGAGTCTTGACCTTATAGGAGGTACAGATATCGGATTTTGTACCGACAACCGGGAAAAATCGGAAACCAACGTGGGAGGGAAAACTTATACCGGCTCTTTGGAAAAGGCGTATATCAAAGTCGACATCAGGCCGCGCCTTCAAATTTCTGTAAATTATCATCGGTTAGGTGTGTACATGGGATATTCATACGGCCTGAGAAATAATGCGACCGCGTACGACGATGGAAAACAGCATTGCTATGGCAGAATGAAAAGGTTTGGACTAGCATACCGGCTTTAACACATTCAAACCGCCCGCTATTTCTTTCCCTCTTTATAACTTATTCTGAAGATTGCTCCTTTTAAATCATCTGCAACATACAAAGAGCCATCAGGGCCCTGCGCCAGACCAACAGGCCGGTATTGAAGATCGCCTCCCGGTTTTGTCAAATCGATACCTGCAAAATTATCGGCAAAAATTTCCCATTTCCCCGAGGGCTTGCCGTTGCTGAAAGGAACAAATGCTACCAGGTAGCCTTTGTTTAGTTCGGGTGATTTACTGTGAAATGCAATGAAGGCTCCGTTCTTATATTTTTCAGGAAACATAGAACCTGTATAAAATAATAAGTCGTCAGGCGCCATGTGTGCCGGAAAAGCAACGATTGGCTCCTGGTATTTTTTATCCGCCGTCTTTTTACCATCGCCACCATATTCAGGTGCCAGTATCAGTTTTTTTTGAAACTGGTCATAATAAACGAAAGGCCAGCCGCCATCTGATCCTTCATGAAGTTCATACAAAGTTTCAGCCGGCAATTCTGAACTTTGTTTGGCAGTATAATACTGCGGAAACTTATCATCAAATGAGCCACGGCCATGCTGCGTGGCAAATAAGCTGTTGGTATTGCTGTTCCAATCAAGGCCTACCGCATTCTTTATTCCTTTTGCATAATGAACAGCATCGCCATAGCTTTGATTTAATTTACCGGCTTTGAACTGCCAGATGCCCCCTGCCGAGTCTAAAATAGGGCATCCGGGAATTCCTTTGCCTGAGCCTTCCTGCCTGCAGGCATCGCTATAAGAACCAACAGTCACGTAGAGATTACCCTGATCGTCGAGCGCGATAGATTTTGAATTGTCTCTTCCTTTATCCACCAATCCCTGAACTATTTCTTCCGGTGCGACTGAAGTGTCCACTTCTCCCTTGTCGTTCAATTTATACCGGTATACGGCAGAATTGGACGCCGAATAGAGATAGCCGTTTTTGATCCTGATACCGGTGCCGGGATAATGGGCAAAACCTGTTTTAATATCGATTGTTCCATTGTGATCTGTATCACTTAAAAAGTAAATACCGTTGCCATCTTTCAGGAAGCTTAATGTTACATAAATGTCCCCGTTATTATTAATGGCCATATGTCTTAGTGGCCCGAGCGAGTCGGCAATGATCGTTGCAGAAAAGCCTTCGGGCAACTTCAGATCCGCTTGGGGAAGTGAAGGATTTTTCCTTTCAGTCCTTTTATCATTGCTTTTACAGGAAGATAAATAGGCCAGGCAAACAATTGCGACGAGCATGCAGGAGAGATCAAATAATTTTCTCATGAACGTAACGATGGATTTACGCCGAAGATAATGAGATAGTATGAAAGTGATCATGGTTATCATTCAAAAATTCGTTCCCCTGCAATTAGCCAATTAGCTAATTAGCTAATGTGCCAATGAAATGCAGGTTGAAATTATAAATGGAAAAGAAACATTTTTAGGATTTGTTGGTTTACAAGACAAGAGTTTTGATTATATTAAAAATACTTATCTTTATTAACGCTTCCTTAGAATTTCCCCTTTCTTATTTAAGTTAAAAGACAGAAATTATAAACCTGATTTTATAAAAACTGACTGATATGAAACATTTACTTTCTCTTTTGCTGGTACTCTCATTTTCCCTGAGCTATGGCCAAACCGATGACAAAATTGTAATAGGTACTATAGACAGTATCAATTCTTCCATATTGCACGAAAAAAGAAAGATATGGATACACGTGCCCGAAAGTTACAATGCTGGAATATATGCCCCGCAACGATACCCGGTTGTGTACCTCCTCGACGGCGATGCGCATTTCTTCTCTGTGGAGGGCATGATACACCAGTTAAGCACCGTGAATGAAAATACAGTAGTTCCTGAAATGATCGTGGTGGGCATTCCCAACACTGACAGGACAAGGGATCTTACACCTACACACGTTGATGCAGCCCCTCCGTTTTTGGATAGTAATGCCAGTAAAACTTCAGGCGGGGGCGAAAAGTTTATCTCTTTTATTGAAAAGGAATTGATGTCCCACATTGATTCCCTGTATCCAACAGAACCCTATAAGATATTGATCGGGCATTCTTTCGGCGGACTAACGGTTATCAATACACTCATTAATCACCCGGATATGTTTAATGCATACATCGCCATTGATCCCAGTATGTGGTGGGATCAACGGAAATTGCTGAAGCAGTCCAAATCAGTTTTGGCTAACCATAATTATAAAGGGAAAGCGCTCTTTTTGGCAATTGCCAACACCATGTCACCGGGGATGAATACTACAACGGTGAAAAAAGATACTTCTGCAGTAACCGCTCATATCCGTTCTATTCTTGAATTGAACAAATACCTGAAATATTACAAGAAAGATGGATTAAACTACAAGAGTAAATATTATAAAGACGATAACCACGGGTCAGTTCCGTTAATTGCAGAATATGATGTACTGCATTTTATTTTTAGTTATTATCCACTCCAGCTCAGCTTTGACGACTTTATGAATATGAATGCCTCCACGGTTGAAAAAATCAAAAAACATTACGAAGACATTTCTGCGCACTTTGGCTTTAAAGTGCCGGTTCCGGAAAGTTTTGCGAATCAATTGGCTTACCAGGCATTGGGGATGAAGCGATTTGCTGCCGCAAAAGCTTTGTTTGAAATGAACATCGAAAATTATCCTCAGAGCTTTAATGCCTTCGACTCGATGGGCGACTATTATGCAGCTACCGGTGATAAGGCAAAGGCAATTGATAACTATAAGAAAGCATTATCACTAAAAGAATTTCCGGAAACGAGAAAGAAACTGGAGGATTTAGAAGGTAAATAAATAAGCTTTTCCTGCTGATTGGAAGGTGATTCCTTACTGCCTTCCTGCTACCTTCTGGAACTGGCGCAGGTCTCCAGACCTGTGACAGTTCGTTACTAAACCAAAAAACAGACATAATCACATTAGTTCATTGTTTAATTCCTGTATATTTATTTTATGAGCAGCAAGTATAAATTTAACGATGTAGGAGGTGTGTATTTTATAACATCTACTGTTGTTGATTGGATAGATGTTTTTACCAGGGATATTTACCGGGATATCCTTTTGAACAGTTTCAGATTTTGTCAAAAGAATCAAAATCTGCAATTACATTCCTGGGTGCTAATGCCAAACCATTTTCATTTGGTTTGTTCGTTTATTAATAATGCCAACCCTGGAAGGGTAATAAAAAATATCAAAAGTTTTACAGCAATGAAAATAATTGATGCCATCATAAATAATCCGCAGGAAAGCAGAAGGGAATGGATGTTGGATCTATTTGAGAAAAACGGTCAAAGGATGAAAAGTAATTTTCGTTTTCAATTTTGGCAACATGAGAATCATCCAGTTTTGCTCAATACAAAAGAAATG
>JBQCEG010000029.1:0-35653 GCA_051960475.1 Ginsengibacter sp. | reverse complement strand
TTTCTGCTTCGAGATATCCGCCATCCATTGTTTTCAAATCAGCAACAATAGGAATGCCCGGAAAATGTTCCCGTAATTTTTTTACGCCATGCAAACCTTCTGCCAACAGCAGTGGCGTTCCTGCTTCAAGCCAATCGACTCCTGCGCGTAGCGCCATAGCTGCGGTTTCTATCGCTTCATTGATGTCAGTTAAGTCAAGAGAAATTTGTACAACAGGATCCATTTGTTTTATTATTTCCTTTTTTAATTCAGTTAAAGAATAAATAATGGGATTTTTTTACAGCATTTTTACGGCAAAGGTTTTACCATGATGTCTTTATAATAGATCACGCTCTTTGGATCATGGCCTTGCAATGCAAATGTGCCATCAGAAATAATTCTTCCGGGCTGATCTTTTGGAGCGACATAATCGTCCGGCTGTGTCCAGTCTGTTGCCAAATCGTTATTGATCTTTACGATCACATGTTTGCCCTGCACTTTAATGTATTCAGTGAACCAAACATTATCTTTTACATACACTTTGCCGGTGTTTTTAACATTATACAGACTACCGGTTCTTATCCAATCTGTATGAGAATTATTTACCTGCACTTCAAAACCTTTTGAGGGGAACCCCGATTCCTGGTAAGCGGTATGAAAATATATTCCTGAATTAGAACCGGGTTTCGTCATCACTCTCGCTTTAAATTCAAAGTTCTTAAAGTCATGATTTAAAACGGGCCCTTCATAAAACAAGTGTGAAGTCGGGCCTGCCACTTTGATTGTTCCGTCTTCTACAGAAAAGGTGCCTGACCGGTTGGCCTTCCAACCGCCCAATGTTTTTCCATCGAATAAACTGATCCAACCTTTGTTTCTTTTGATTTTATTCGTGTTCGAACACCCAATAAAAGTGAATACGATAACTAAAAACAAAATAATCTTTCTCATGTTTCTTGTTTGTTTAGAAAGAAGGAGAGTGAATACGTTGTAAACAAATTTATTAATTTGTGGGGAATAAAAGTTGATGTAGTAAATCCTTCCTGTTTTCTTTATAACTCCTTTCGTACTGCCTTTTGTATAAAAGTATCCTTCACATTCTTTGTTTGTGAAATCTGCACCTCCTCCACATTTTTCAAAACAAAAGACGAAGAATTTGGTTTTTTTTCAGCCTGGATATCATAAAGGATCGCGCCTCTTACATCATCCAAAATAAAAGGTGGCCTGTAATCATCTTTCAAATAACTCACCTGCACATCATGCATTTTGAGGTCTTTTACATGCCGGATATAAAAGCCATACGAAGGCATTGTTTTCCAACTGTCGGGTTCGGGATAATCTTTTTCGTGTTCCGGAACATTCACTGTTGCCTCTTCTTTCGTTCCTCCACCTTTGTAGTAAATTCTTATGTTGCTGAGTTGCAGATCTTCAATATCATAGCTTGGCAAACCACTTATGATTGCTCCTTGTTTGTCATCAACATTATACGCAACAATGTTGTTAATAATGATTCTCCTGCATTTGCCAATTGGGATTGAATCCGGACCGCGCATCCTTGCCCCAAGGCGGATAAACAGTGGAGCGTTGGTAATATCACGCATCGTAATGTTTGAGATGGTGACATCCTCCAGAAGCGCTCCATCAACAGTTTCAAGAGCAAGGCCACGACAATCATCAAACACGCAATTGCTGATGGTAATATTTTTAAAGCCGCCATTGCTTTCGGTACCGAATTTTATCCTGCCAGTTGGGGCATTGTTTTCCAGATCATTTTTTATGAAAGTTCCATCAAGTAATGTTCCTTCTTTGTAGCCGCTCACCTGGCAATTGGTTATCGTAACATTTTCTGTTGGTCTTGCATATCCAAGTGCAAAGGAGCTTTTCAAACAAATACCATCATCACGTGGCGAGTTAACGGTGCAATTGGAAACTTTTACATTTTTGCAGCAATCGATATCAAAACCATCTCGGTTGGTATCCACTTTCAAATTATCGATGGTTAGGTTGTCAACTCCCGTTGCCAATATCGCAAACCATCCCCCGTGAAAAATAGTAATGTCCCTGATGATCACATTGCGGCATCGCAATAAGCTGATGGATTTATTCGGTTGTTCCACATCGTTATGTCCGTTCCTGGCAAGGCCTTTTCCAAAAATCTTTCCCGCGCCGATTATAGAAATATCGTGCAAATCTTCACCCCAGATAAAACTGTTATGAAAATGGCTATGCCCATAATCCTGGTAAATATCGTTTATGCTTTTTTCGGGCTTGTCAAACTGGTTTGAATCCGTAGAGGCAATCAAAGTGGCGCCCTGGTCAATATAAAGACAAATGTTGCTTTTTAAATGGATGGAACCGCTGACATAATTTCCTGCCGGAAAATAAATGGTTCCTCCTCCGGATTCAGATGCTTTTTCTATCGCTTGATTAATCGCCTTTCCATCCATATTAAGGCCATCTCCTTTTGCGCCAAAATCTTTTACATTATAAAATTGACTTTGCGTTTGTGCATTTACGTTAGTAGTAAAATAAAATACAGTGGAAATTAAGAAGAATGCCTTTGAAAATAAATTCATCTTTATTTTTTAAAAATGAAAATACTTAATATTTGTTGGTTTACTTTCCGGGAGAACTATTTGAAAATTTTGAATTAAATTCATAGTAAAATCATGATATGAGAAAATTGCACTTTATTTTTCTTTTTTTAGCCATTGTTGTTTCATCTGTTTGTTTTGCTCAGCAGGGAAACTATGATGGTGTTGAATCTAATCTTCAAAACATTTATCGCCTTTCAAATGCGCAATCCCGTTCAATCAGTCCTGAAAATTTTACCGGCGCAAAAGGGCAGGGAGGAATGGCTATAAAAGGAACCGGTGAAAATCCTTCAAGAGATTTGGGACAAGGGTGGAAAGTTAGTCCCAGCGTGGTTATTAAAGCACATACCACTTTTACTGTTGCTGAAATTAACGGGCCGGGATCCATACAACACATTTGGATGACACCCACCGGCGTTTGGCGCAATTCGATCATTCGCTTTTACTGGGATGACGAAAAATCTCCTTCCGTAGAAGTTCCTGTCGGAGATTTTTTCTGTATGGGATGGAATCAATATGCCCCCCTTAAATCCCTTGCAGTTTGTGTAAACCCGGGAAGTGCTTTCAACTGTTACTGGCCAATGCCTTTCAGGAAAAAATGTAGGATTACCATGGAAAATATTGATGATAAAGACATGGTGCTTTATTACTCAGTAGATTACATTTTAACGCCGGTCCCTGATGATGCTGCTTATTTTCATGCCCAGTTCCGGCGGGTAAATCCTGTTCCCTACAAGAGCGTTTACACTTTGGTGGATGGCATTAAAGGTCGCGGACAATATGTGGGAACTTACATGGCGATTGGTGTGCACAACAACGGATGGTGGGGTGAAGGCGAGATAAAATTTTATATGGATGGCGATACCAAATTTCCTACTATAAATGGCACAGGCACTGAAGATTATTTCGGTGGTTCTTATGATTTTGACACGCATTCAAAAAATGCTGCCGGTGTTTCCGAAAGTCATTATACTACATTTACTTCACCTTATTCGGGACTTTGCCAGGTCATTAAAGGTGATGGGCATTATAATGTGTCGCAGCGATTCGGCATGTATCGCTGGCAGCTCACCGATCCAATTCGTTTTGAAAAAGACTTGAAAGTTACCATCCAGGATCTTGGGTGGCATCCCGACGGCCGGTATTTGCCTTTGCAGGATGATATTGCCTCCACGGTATTCTGGTACCAAACTGAACCACACAATCCATTTCCTCCTTTGCCCGACAAAGATGCATTGGATGTAAACTAATCTAATCCGTTGCTAAAACTGGGTACAAATAAATCTTTTACCGGACTTGTTAAAAATGGGTAAGACTGTAAAATAGATTTCCTGGTTTCTGTTTGTTTAAGTAATTTTACTTTTATTTAAACAAAATGAACTACTTTTCTATTTCGCAACTGGCCCGGTATTCGGGAATCAAACAGCATACAATCCGGATGTGGGAGCAACGATATAATGCACTTACCCCGAATCGTTCAGAAGGAAATACGAGGTATTATGACAATAACCAGTTGCGGAGGTTGTTGAATATTGCGAGTTTGTTGGAAGCAGGTTATAAAGTTTCTGAGTTGTGTAAAATGCCTGATAATAAGTTGTTCAGGTTGGTGAAAGAGTTACCGGAAAAATCTTTGGCTAATGAAATGAATGAGTATTTTGTTTTGCAGCTTTTGAGCGCCGGGATCACCTACGACGAAATTAATTTCGAAAAAATGTTTGCGCATTGCCTGTTGAAATACGGTATGCGTGATGCATATACAAAAGTGTTGTATCCTTTGCTTTCACGGGTAGGCCTGATGTGGACAACAGATGCGCTGGAACCTGCTTCAGAGCACTTTATCAGCAATATGGTGCGGCAAAAACTTTTCACGGCAATTGATGCGCTTCCACCGGTGAAAGATTTAAAAGATTCGTGGATGTTATTCCTGCCTGAGGATGAGTTTCACGAGATAGGTCTTTTGTTTGCTCATTATTTGGTTCGGCGCTCGGGGCGCAAGTCGGTGTACCTTGGTGCTAATGTTCCTCTTGAGTCTCTTTTTATGGCGGTAAAGGAAGTGCAGCCCGTGAATCTCCTGTTGTTTCTTACGCATAATGATTTGCCAGAAGAGACGCAGGTTTTGTTGAATGAATTAAAAGTGTTGTTTGGCAAAAAGAAAGTATATGTAGCTGCAGACCGTACCCTTTTTGAAAACGTTGAGGTTCCTTCCAATATCCAGTGGTTGTCCTCAGGGGGTGATTTGGAAAAATTACTCGTTGATTAGAATGTTTAAATAAAAAGTATAAAATATAAACAAAATAAAGTGTCTAAAATTGCAGTCATAGGGGCGGGTTTTTCAGGGTTAAGTGCTGCAGCTTATTTGTCTGTTGAAGGACATGAAGTGCATGTATTTGAAAAAAACGGCACGGCTGGTGGGAGAGCAAGGCAGCTCAAAACAAATGAAGGATATGTTTTTGACATGGGACCAAGTTGGTACTGGATGCCGGATGTGTTTGAAAGGTTTTTTAATGATTTTGGATACGAGGCTTCCGATGGTTATGATTTGAAACTGCTTGACCCTTCTTTTGAAATGGTTTTTGAAAATGAGAACCTGCTCATCCCTTCTGGCTATAACGAACTGAGATCATTGTTTGAAAAAATAGAAGAGGGAAGTGGAGCGCGACTTGATCAATTCATGAAGGAAGCACAATTTAAGTATGAAAGAGGAATGGAAGATTTGGTCTATTTACCTGGTAATTCTTTATTTGAATTTACAGATGCAAAGATCCTGAAAGAAGCACTTCGCCTTCAAATATTCTCTTCTTTCAGCAAGCATGTTGCTCAATATTTTTCTGATCCCAAGCTCATTGCGCTGATGGAATTTCCTGTTTTGTTTTTAGGTGCAATGCCACAGGAAACGCCCGCACTGTATAGCCTGATGAATTATGCGGGTTTAAAATTGAAAACCTGGTATCCTCACGGGGGATTTGGAAAAGTGATAGATTTTATGCAATCCATTTGCGAAAAGCAAGGAGTAAAGTTTCATTTTAATTCCGAAGTGGAGCAAATAAATGTGTCGAACAATCGGGCAGAAAATGTTTTGGTAGATGGGAGAAAAATAAACTTTGACGGAGTGATCGCCGCCGCCGATTATCATCATGTTGAATATGAACTTTTGTCAATGGACAACAGGAATTATTCTGAAAAATATTGGAACAAGAAAACATTCGCGCCTTCATCCTTGATTTATTATCTGGGAGTTGCAAAAAAAATAAGGGCGCTACAACACCATACCTTGTTTTTTGAAGAAGATCTTTATACGCATTCGGTTGAAATTTACAAAAAGCCATCATGGCCATCGAAGCCGTTATTTTATGTTTGTTGTCCTTCCAAAACAGATGAAACTGTTGCACCTGAAGGCCATGAAAATTTATTCCTCTTAATGCCTTTGGCCCCCGGACTTGAAGACAATGAGTCGCTGCGTGAAAAGTATTTCAAAATAATGATGAGCAGGTTGGAAAAACATGCAGGTGAAAAAATTGAAGAATTCATTGACTATAAAAAAAGTTATTGCATCAATGATTTTGTGAGTGACTACCATGCTTACAAAGGCAATGCTTATGGTTTAGCGAATACGCTTAAACAAACCGCTTTTCTAAAACCAAAGATCCGAAACAAAAAAGTGAAGAACTTGTTTTATGCAGGCCAGTTAACGGTTCCCGGCCCCGGAGTGCCGCCATCACTTATTTCGGGAAAGATCGCTGCAGGACAATTATTAAAATATTTAAAAAATACGAATCATGAAATCCTTGTATGATCACCTGTCTGTAAAAGTGAGCAAAGCCACTACAAGGCTTTACAGCACCAGCTTTTCACTCGGGATTTATTTTCTGAGCGACCACTTGCGCAACGCCATTTATTCCATTTATGGATTTGTTCGCCTAGCCGATGAAATTGTGGATAGCTTCGCAGGATATGACCAGGAAAAGTTGCTGGCAAAATTCAGGGAGGATACTTATGATGCGATTGGAAATAAAATTTCCGTAAATCCGGTTTTAAATGCTTTTCAACAAGCGGTGAATGAATATGAGATCGATATTGAATTGGTGGATACTTTTTTGAAAAGTATGGAAATGGATCTTCATAAGGTCGATTATACACAGGAAAAATACCAGCAATATATTTTGGGATCTGCAGAAGTAGTTGGATTAATGTGCCTGAAGATTTTTACAAATGAAAACCATGGTTTGTATGACGAGTTAAAGCCTTATGCAATGAAATTGGGTGCGGCTTTTCAAAAAGTAAATTTCCTCAGGGACATGAAAGATGATTACGCTGTTTTGGGAAGAACATATTTCCCAAATGTGAATATGGAGTATTTCAGCAGTGATATAAAAAAGGAAATCGAAAAGGAAATCGAACAGGATTTCATGACGGCACTTGAAGGAATAAAAAAATTACCCTCTTCTTCAAAAGGTGGTGTATATCTTGCTTATGTATATTACCGGTCACTTTTTAAAAAAATAAAAAAATTACCGGCGCATAAAATTCTGAATGAAAGGATCCGGATCAATAACGGACAGAAATTCGGACTAATGCTGAATAGTTTATTGATGCAAAAAATGAGGCTCGTATGAAAAACGTTTTATTTGTTTGTTTACTGTTTATCTCAACGTCAACATTGGCTGGTTTGCCGTCTATCGACCGGGTGCGTTTGCTTTATGAAAAATCGGTGGAAGATGAATCTGCTTGCAAGGAACTGATTAACATTCTTTCTTCATATAACGAAAATAACAATCCTCTTTACGCCGGCTATAAGGCAAGTGCCGTGATGATGATGGCAAAACACGTTTTCAATCCTTTTTCAAAAATGTCTTATTTCAACAAAGGAAAAAAGATGCTTGAAAATGCGATCAATGTAGATGGAAACAATGTTGAATTAAGGTTTTTGCGGTTCAATGCACAAACGCATGTGCCTTCATTCCTTGGTTACGACGATAACATTCATGAAGACAAAAAGTTTTTGGAAAGAGAATTTCCAAAAATTAATGACCTTAAATTGAAACAATATTTGGCTTTTTACCTCGAAAAATCCAAGTACATATCGCCGGAGAAAAAAACAGAATTACAATTATAAAAAGTGCGGAAAACTTTCAGAATATGAATGACCTTTTGATTTTGGTGGATGAGTATGACAACGAGATCGGTTTAATGGAAAAACTTTCCGTTCATCAATCCGGGAGCCTTCACCGTGCCTTTTCTGTTTTTATTTTTAATTCAAAAGGTGAATTATTGTTGCAGCAAAGAGCAGACGATAAATACCATTCGGGAGGTTTGTGGACCAACACGTGTTGCAGTCACCCGGTGAACGGTGAAGAAATAAAAGATACGATCAAAAAGAGATTAAAAGAAGAAATGGGAATTGTTTGTGAAACGGATTTTCAATTCACTTTTATTTATAAGGCAGAGTTTGGAAATGGCCTGACAGAACACGAACTGGATCATGTTTATTTTGGTACATCTGATGAAACTCCGCAAATCAATATCGCTGAAGCAAAGGATTGGAAATATGTTTCGGTCGAAGATTTGCAAAAGGCGGTCCATCAAAACCCACAGGATTATTCTGAATGGTTGAAGATCTGTTTGCCTGAAGTAGTGAAGAAACTTGAAGCACAAAACATTTGATAATGAAAACTTACGAATTTAGTGCACAACAATTTTTACATATAGGCCTTCAAAAGGCGTGGGATTTTTTTTCTGATGCGGAAAATCTTTCTGTGATCACACCGCCGGAATTACAGTTTAAGATTCTAGCCCCGGTTAAAGACCGTGAAATTTATGAAGGTATGTTGATCGACTATAAAGTGCGGCCGTTGTTCAACATTCCACTTAGCTGGCAAACGGAGATCTCAAAAGTAGAGAAACCGTATTTGTTTGTGGACAAACAATTGAAAGGGCCATACAAAACCTGGGAACACACCCATAGGTTTATTGAAAAAGAAAATGGAACTCTGATGGAGGATAGTGTAAAATATTCTTTACCTTTTGGGATGATCGGTAAATTAACGCATTCAATAATGGTGCGTGAAAAAATTGAAAATATCTTTGCCTACAGGAGGCAGATATTAAATCAACTTTTTAATGGAAAAAATCTTAATTAATATCATTTGTGTTGTGGGTGCATTCGTTGCAATGGAAGGCGTAGCATGGCTTGCGCATAAATATATTATGCATGGGATATTATGGAGTTTGCACAAAGACCATCATAAAAAGGAAGGCGACGGCTTCATAGAACACAACGATTTCTTCTTCCTTCTTTTCGCTTTGCCGGGTATTGCTTGTTTATTTTTCGGAATGAGAAATGATTACAATTATCTTTTCTGGATTGGTGTCGGGATAACAATTTATGGACTTGCTTATTTTTTCATTCATGATATTTTTATTCATCAGCGATTTAAATTTTTAAGAAATAGCAATAGTCTCTATTTTAGGGCAATTCGCCGTGCACACAAAATGCATCACAAACATCTTACAAAAGAAGATGGTGAATGTTTTGGGATGTTGTGGGTGCCTTTCAGGTATTTCAGGGAATTGAAAATCAAAAAAGCAACATGAGATTTCTTTATTTCCTTGTTGATTTTTTTACCATCCTTGTTCCTTTCCTGTTTTCTTTTCACCCCAAAATAAAATTTTATAAAACATGGAAGCAGTTCTTCATTGCCTGCGGAATAGTTGCCGTTATTTTTATAATTTGGGATGCCGTGTTTACTTACCTTGGTGTTTGGCACTTTAATCCGCGGTATGTAAGTGGCATTTACTTTTTGAACCTTCCCGTTGAAGAAGTGCTTTTCTTTATTTGCATTCCATTTAGTTGTGTATTTACTTTCTTTTGTCTCGACAAATTCTTTAATTTGAAGTGGAATGATAAAGCAGAAAAACTTTTTGTGGTTATCATGTTTATATTACTTTCAGGAACCGCCTTGTTGTTTGGAAGCCGCCTTTACACCTCAATTACATTTATTTCTACCGCCTTCCTCCTTGTGTTTTTGAAGTTTATTTTTCGCGTAAGCTGGCTGGGGAGTGCAATTAGCGTTTATGCTATACTGTTAGTTCCGTTTCTTATTGTAAACGGCATACTTACGGGGAGCGGTTTAAGTGAGCCCGTAGTTATTTACAACAAAACAGAAATAATGAATTTTCGTTTGTTTACTATACCTTTTGAGGATGTTTTTTATGGATTGGAACTTTATCTGCTGAACCTCGCTCTTTATAAATATTTACTGAAGAAGTATTAATTCTGCTTTCTTTTGTTTGAATCTTAATTAAACCAAGCCGGGGTTTACCGTAACGATGACTGTAAAAGACAGTGTACTGATTGCATTACCTACAGGCCAGTCCGCACAAACGCTTTATGCTGAGAAGAAGGACGCTTTCTTTCAAAAGGAAGAAGATCTCCAACTTAATTTTACAAGGAATGAAAGTGGAGCAATCGATGGGTTTGTTTTGCACCAAGGGGAGCAATCCATGAAGTTTAAGAAGAAAAATTAAGAAAGATATTTTAATCTTCAAATTTTAGTGAACCCACTGGTACAAAATTCGAACTTTTTAGAGGAAGATTTGAAGCTTTTAGTGGACATTTTAGCGGCATAAGATGCAAAAAATATGTCGCTAATCGTCTAAAAATCAATTAAAATAGATATTGATTGCCTCATTGTTGCCCCTTTACTGTATCAATTGCCCCTTTATTGCCCCTTTAGCAGAATATAGTGTGTACCTTTTCCTGTTGAACCAACTTTAGAAATTAGCTCTCGTTGTATTAAAAATTGGAGGTCATAAGTAGCCGTACGCTTTGACACATTAAATAGCTCCTGATATTGTTTATTAGTAATTCGCTTGTTTTCTTTTATGAATAGCAAAGCCCTTATATGGCGGTTTTCAAGCCCGTAATCTTTTAATATTTCCTCGGTGTAAATATCCTTCAGGAACGTTAAGCCAAATCCCGCTTGCTCTTCTTCTATTAAGGGTTCAGGCAAACCAGCTTCTCTGCAGGTATCAATAATTTTATTGATACCTCGACCCCAGGATTCTATATAACCGGCTTTAAAGAAAACGTTGGCAATATTCCTGTTACGTGGATAAGAGGAATGGTCTTTTTTCAACTCCTCAATAGTTAATTCTTCAGGTAAAACGCCTGGATTCCAAAGATGGAGCCGGTCATCATAAACCCTGAGAAAAGTGTAGGTACTGGAATAATCTTTATGAATAATGGCATTCAGGATAGCTTCTCTTAAAGATGCTTCAGGATACTCTAAAGGTTCCATTCGTTCTAACCCCTTATAAGATATTGGTCGAATTAAATATTTTGCTTTCAAAGTTTCCATAACCTTATCAGCCATGTCAAAAATGTTCGTTTCTATAATATCCTGAAACAACAGGTCGTGGTTCGATTTACCGAATCTACCAATTTTAAAGCTCGCAGTTACGCTCGCCCTGACAACGCTTTTGCCAAAAAGTAGTATGGCCGCATTTGTAAGCTGACCTTGTTCTGTGATTAGGCTTAGGTTTCTTAAAAGTAATTCCGTACCCATTGTTAGGGCATCCTGGGGTATTCGCTCTTTCTCAATAGCCTTAATAAAAAACGCATGAATTGTATTTTCATTCAGGTCTCTGAAGCTCACGTTTTCGACGGGCATATCTTCCCATTTCCTTCCCATCTTTTTCAACAATAGGTTTTGTAAAGCTATACCTTTTAATTCCTGTTTTGTACTACCGCTTCGATAATGATAAACCCCGTGATAAGCTATCGGAACATTGCTAACCGGTACAATGATTTCAATGTAATATATTCCTTCATGTACATGCAGATTTACATCCACAACTATCCCTAAATGATTCACTGATTTGTTAGGTATATCCTCCATCAATCTTTTGTAGTCGTTAACCCCTGCAATCTCACCATAGTCGTTAACTCCTATAAATATTTTTCCACCCTGCGCATTAGCAAAACCACAGATCCATTTTAGATACTCATCTCTCCATGATAGCTTGTATTCAACGTTTTGTGTTTCCGCTTTGTCCATCGCACCAATCAATTTCTTCAAGGCAAAATTATTCACAATACTTCTACGTATCCTATATAAAATATATGCAGGATGCACGACAAATGCAAGCATTAAAAATGATTAAAAGCTACAACAATAACATAATAATTAGTGCCGCAGCCTGTTGCACAAAACGGATTACAGTGAATGAAATGGACAGGAACCGGCTTTGGGTAAGTGGCTGCACCGCTTCTCCGCGCAACGGCTTTCCGCCTACGGGGAAAGGAATGCCGTTGCGATGCTTTGGGAGATAACCGATACTATCCAGTTGTTTTCTGCTCCTTCCCGTATAGTCAATTGCAGGTCGCCTGTTATATTTAATGCAGCCACGCTGCTGAAAAAATTTGTTCTTTTCATTGTTCAACATTTTTTTGATTAAATAATTTCCATACAGTCTTGTATAGTTTTACTTCTGTGCTATCTCATTTAAAAAGCAAGCCCCACAGCCCCCACAGCATCAGGGATGAAGCTGCCCACTTCAATACCCATTCAATAGAAAGCGTAATCAATCCCACAAAATAGTTATTGAAATGCTGCAGGCCGCCTAAGCCTCTGCGGTTGAATTGTCGCATACCGATAAATAGCCTTATTGCTAAACCGATTAAAAACATGGTTGGGTAAGGCATAGCCTGTAATAGTTTGATTAATGTTTCCATAACCTTCTATTTTATGGGTTAAATAATAAGTCAATGGCTAACACGAACTTGTGGTTACTATGTTTTCGTGTAGTGGTGTACAAAGTCATGCAATGCACAATATACAATGCAGTATAGCCATCAAACAACTGGTCAGCAAACAGACGACTCTGCGTATGCAATCTCTTTCCATACTTATCTATTTTGCTCCTAACTTCTTCTACAAAGGATAGCCACGCTTCAACTGTGAGTAATCCGTTTTCCCATTGGTTCCTTGTTAACTGTTCATCTTCCTGTATGGTAAGGCACATATTGTTTGTGTATTTCAATAAGGCAGGTATTTCCTGCGGAAACAGTTCATGCAGTATCCGCGCTTTTTCTACGTTTATTAATTGCTCTAAAGGTTTCATAACCTGGTTTTTTAAAGTGGATAATAAGGACAGGCGGACATTGCCGCCTATCCATTTGTTGTTAATTCAGCATAAGTGAGGCTGCACCATCCTTTGCAAACTGGCTGCACAATTCAAATGCTTTCTGTGCTTTAGCCTGCGCTGTACCACCCATTACAATGGATTGCAGTTTGCTTTCATCATCTTTGTAATTGCGTACATTCTGATAGTACCCTGTTACCGCATTGTATGCGCCGAATACTGTTCCTTTGGTTGAAATCATCTGTTGGGTATCTGCTATCATTCCGTAGGCAAAGGCATCTTCCACTGTATTTTTGAACACGGTTGACAGTTCATCATCTGCACCTTTTTTAAGTGCATCCAATGTTTCCTTGTTAGGACAAAGCGCCAATTGAATAAGTTTCTTTACATCTTCATCACAGATGCGCACCTTTGTCCATTGGTTGAATATTCCCTCCAGTTGAATACTTAACTGATTAGTAAGTCCCATTACTTTGTGAGCATTCTCAAGGCGCTGCTTTGCACCCGAAGTATGGCGTATACGTACCACATTAGACATATTGCCCAATGCAGCGTTAAGGGTGTTTTGACAAACAATGCGCACAGGTGTAAAGGCAGCGGTAATGCTTCCCGTGCCATCGTGAGAGGTTGTCAGAAAGATGTATTTCTCTGTAACGTCATCACCATCGCCCACACGGATGTAGTCGGGAAGTTTAGCCGTAATAAATACCCGTTCTCCGTTACCTAATGCACCTGCGGTTTCGTATAGAATGCCATCGCCACCACCTACAATCGCATCAAAAAAAGCAAAAGCATCTTTGTTCTGAACGATTTGATAATCCTTGCCAACTACCCCAAAAACCTGATTGGTATCGGTTCGCATGGTTGCGAAGTTGTCAGGCAGTAGAATGTTACCGCCTTCATTTATTTCGCCATCATCGCCTATGCTGATACCTGTGCCACGAGTATATAAGGGAGATTTGATAACCTCGAAGTCCAATCCTGCATATTTGATGGCTTCGGCACTGGTGGGATATTGCTCTACTATTTGCCCCAAGTTGTGCCATGCTTTTTGTTGTACGCTAAAGAAACTGTATTTGCCGGTACGTTCGTTATAATTAAGATTTTGTGCCATGATTGTAATTTTTAAAAAGTTGATAAATGAAAAATGAATGATTAGAAAGGCAAATCGTCTGTGCCATTGTTAGCAGGTGCTGCGGAGTTGTTTCTGTTACCACCTGCTACGGTTTCAGACCGTTTACTACCTCCATACAATTTGATTTGTGATGTATGAAAATTGAGTGCTGCGTGTGCCTTTCCATCGTTACCTATCCAAGCCTTTGCGCTTACTCTGCCGATAAGTTCAACCAATGCACCTTTGGTGAGTATCTTAGCTACATTCGTTGAAATCCAGTAGGCGCAGTTGAAATACTCGGTGCATTCCACTCGTTCGCCTTGTTTGTTTCGGTAGCTGTCGTTCACCGCTACGGAAAAATTAACCACTTGTTTGTCGCTCGGCAGGGTGCTAATTTGTGCATCCCTCGTTAGTCTTCCAATGATGTTCATGTCGTTTGATTTTAATTGTTAAACCATTTATTTTAGTTTGTCTTTTTTTCACGCCGCCTGCCCCAAAGAGCATTTTTCCAAAAGAAAAAACGGAAAAAAAGAAAGCAGATAAAAAGTGCGGGAAAAGCGGAAAACCAAAAGGAAACGGAATAAGTCCCGAAGGGTGGATTTGTGAGGAACGAGCAAAGCCATTATGCCGTAGTCTTTTTGTTTTCCAATTGGCTTTACCCGCAATAAATTAGCTGCCTTTTTATCCGTTTCGATTGGAAAATGCCGAAGCAGGCTGGTTGTCATTTTAGCTCATTCAGCTTTATAGTAACTTTTACTGTGAAGCATGAGGGAGATGGAAGGCGGCGAAGAAATGAGCCGGTCGCGATGGAATCGTGACGGAAGCGTAGCGAACCCTGGAATGACCCGACCCGAAGGGACATGCCCCAAAGAATATACGAAAACCGAAGAAATATCTCCGGCTTCAGTTTCGCATGAGTTGACATGCAACAGAATTTGATTTTATTGTAAATAGTTCTTTGATTTTAAGTCAGAAACGTTTTCAGAAACACCATATAGTAAATCGACAAATAAACCATATGGTTTATTTTCTCGCTCATGCAAAAAATATACGCATTTTTGTTTCTTTTTGCCCATTTCCTGCTCCCACACTCGCATTGCATTTCGCCACACTCAAATGTTTTCTCATTTGCTTACATAGATGAAAATTCTTCCTTTGTGGTACAATAATGATTTAGCTTATGAAGATTCCAAAAAAATTCAACAAAAGGTTTGTTATTCTGGCAATTATAATAGGTGTCTTTGCGGGAGTTCAATTGGTACAGCCGGAAATAAACTATCCGCCTGTGACAGCAGATTTTTCTGCTCCTTCAGAGGTAAAAGAAATCATCGTAAGGGGTTGTTATGATTGTCATTCCAGTTTTCAATTGCTTGGGTAAATATCCAGATTCTTGCGAACGGAGATAAGTCATAATGAACCAAATGCCAATCGTTGACAAACTCGCCTTCCGCCGAATATTTACTGCCAGGAAAAACCATTTTTTTCCTTCATGTAATTTATATCTGCCTTATTTGAGGTTAATGATTGCCTGACAGACACCGTAATTATTGAGGTATGAACTTTACGATTTTGTCCTCAATTGATACTTTTTACAGGATTTGTTTCTGCCTTTCTGGAAACCGTAGTCATGCTGTTGATGAACTCAGTTGGGGTTTGACTTGTTTGAGTCTTAAAGAATCTCATCAGATGGTTTGGCTCTGAAAAATTAAGCTCGTAAGCAATCTCATTAATATTTTTGTTCGAATGAAGAAGCAAGTTTTGTATTTCAAAAAGAAGTCGCTGTTTTAGCAATTGAGTAGCGGTCGTGTTGAACTGGGCTTTGACCGCTTTGTTCAGTGAAATTCTGCTGATGCCCAACATTTCAGCATAATCCCCGATCCGCTGCACCTCCCTGATGTGGATCTCCATTAAATTCTTGAAAAGAAAAGCAAAGTTATCCCCTGATTTTTTCAAAGGCAGTGCATGTTGATTTGCATATCGGCGGTTCAGCGTCTGTAGCAGATAGTATAATAATGAGCGAATAATATGGACACTATCGGTTTCACTATTCAAAAGCTCCACTTTGATCTCTGTCAACAGGCTGCAGTATTTCAGCATTTCATCCTGATCAATATTCATTTTTAAAGGATGTACCAACTGGTAAAAGTAAAGTAAGCGGTAAGTGAATAGCTTATCGGCGAAAAAGTCATTTAAAAAGGCTTCCTGAAAAACCAAAGTAGTAACCTCAAGATTGTTGGGATCCAATCTCCAGTTTCGTTTTTGAAACGGTGAAATAAAGATAATCGAACCAGCTTTCAACTCGATTTCTTGCTGGTTTAGAATGAGTATACCCTTTGCTTCTTTAAAAAATAAAACCTCGAAATAGTCAGTATCAAAAGTACCTGTATCCGTGTAATCAATATCTTTTTCTGTTAACACATTTAACAGGAAATCAACTCCGCATTCAGTCTTATGAAATTTAATGGTTTTCATGATTTGATTTGAGTACACAAAGTTAGTAAAATGTCTTTTACTGATAATTCTATGATAGGACTTGGGTTATCAAAATGGTAGTAATTAGCAAGTGTTTGATACCTTAAAGATAACCCGCTGTCACGACCTTTGCATTGAACTCATTACTCCGAAAGTCTTAATTTAAGGAGTGTGGGATATTATTAAAAAAAAATAGAAATTCATGAAAAAAGTACTTTTAGCATTGGCGATTACGCTATCCGCTACCTTATCGTTTGCACAAACTAATTTAGGCACAAAACCGACCCTTCAGTTGGTCAGAAACGCAACATTACTCATTGAGTATGGTGGAAAAAAGATTTTGGTCGATCCAATGCTGTCTCCAAAAGGAGCAATCGAGTCTTGGGCCGGAATCTATTACTGTCCGGTAAAAAGTATTTCATTTATAAAAAAGGAGGTCGTTGGACCTCCGTAAATTGGTAGTTTTGAGTTACCACACTTAAAACATGCCAATATGAACAAAAGTACTTTTTTTAGCGGACAGCCGATCTTCACTCAGCTTTTAAAATTCATTCCAAAAGATACCATATTTCGCATTGCCAGGCAATATAGCGCTGACAGATATTGCAAGCGTTTTTCTACTTATGAGCATTTGGTTACGATACTTTATTCCGTCTTTAATAATTGTAATTCGTTAAGAGAAGTTACAACCGGTATGCTTGCTTCGGAAAAACGTTTATCGCATCTAGGTATTCGTTATCATCCAAGACGTAGCACTATATCAGATGCAAATACAAGAAGGAACGAAGAAGTATTTCGCGAGATTTATAATTGTCTTTTTAAGCGATATGCTCCTTTTTTATCGGACAGCCGAAAGAAAAGCAACGCTTCCAGATTATATATTATCGATAGTACGGTTATTTCTCTTTTTCAGGAAGTGCTGCGGACTTCAGGTAAAATTCCGGTAAGCGGAAAGAAAAAGGGTGGTATTAAAGTGCATTCACTTATAAGAAGTGACCAGGATGTTCCTTCCATGGTTCGCATTACCGAAGCGGCAGCCAACGATTCTCAGTTTTTAAAACAGGTCAATCTTCCAAAGGGGTCAATCATTGTCTTTGACCGGGGATATCGTGATTTTACAAGTTTGAATCGCTTTAGCAGTGAAGGAATAACTTGGGTCACCCGCCTTAATAAGCTCTTTACTTATACCGTTATTCAACAATATCAATTGTCTAAAGATTCGTCCATCATTGGTGACCAACAAATTCAATTAGGCTGGAGGTCCGGCACCAGAGTAACTGCAAGGCTGATTACTCTTTATGACGAAACTTCTAAAGAGCATTATGAATTTGTAACCAATAACTATAGAATGAGCGCTGCAACCATAGCATCGTTGTACCGTAAACGCTGGCAAATAGAATTGCTATTCAAAAGAATGAAACAAAATTATCCACTGAAATATTTTTTGGGTGATTCGGAGAATGCTATAAAGATACAAGTATGGTGTGTCCATATTGCAGATATGCTTTTAAAAATAGTGAAGAAAGCAACAAAGGCTAAATGGTCTTTTTCCAATCTTGCAGCAATGGTGAGAATTCATCTTATGACTTATATCGATTTATTTGCCTTTCTAAATTCTCCTGAAAAAGCACTATTAAAACTATTTAAAAAACAAGAAGATAATAATTACAATCAGCTTTTATTTATAACATGAGACCCTGCTATTAAAAAACAATCAATTGTCAGATGAAATTTAATACAGGTGCAAACCTAATCGCAAATCCTAATTTTTACCGGACAGCAATAGCCGGAATCCAAAGAAACCCCACAGTTGATTTGAAAATGCCGGTAGAAGAAATTATTAAAGGTGTTGATTTGGTGATGGTGACTCATACACACGACGACCACTTTGACAAAGCCGCGAGTAAAATCCTTGATAAATCTATAGAACTGATAAACCAGCCCGCAGATAAGGTTTTCTTTGAAAAGGAAGGTTTTAGTAGTGCAACCGTTTTAGACAATAATACGCTATGGAATGGTATAAGCATCACCCGGATAGAAGCACAGCACGGCACTGGTGAGGTATTGAAGATGATGGGCAAAACGTCCGGCTTTGTGTTAATGGCAAAGAACCAACCGACCGTGTATATTGTTGGGGATGCTATCTGGACTGATGATATTAAAAAGAACATTAAAAAGTTTGATCCTGACTATATTGTTGTTAATTCCGGAGGAGCGCAGATTCAGGGGTTTGAAAATATACCAATCATTATGGACGAACCACAGACAATGGCTTTAATAGGTGAGAGTGGTAAGGCCAAAGTCATTGCAGTACATATGGATGCCTTGGATCATTGTCGGACAACCAGGAACTCTTTAAGCCAGAAAGCCGCCGAATTCAATATCCGTGTAGACAAATTAATTATTCCTCAGGATGGAGAAGTAATCAAACTTTCTCTTTAAATAATTGCTTATCCAAGAGTTAGACAAATGGGAAAAATATTTAGTATTCCTTGAGATATTTGCATTAATGACAAGCGTATTTCGCTGAACTCTGTTTTTAGCACATATTCCTTTACTTCGGACAGATATTGCGTGATAATTCACGGCTTCTATCCGTTGTAAAGGATTATCGCTTTCAATCTCCTAATCGCTGATTGCCGTTTTAAACTTATTCAGTGTTTCATTGTAAAATATGTCCATACAGTTATTTTATGTCCTCGTTCCAATAATAGCTGTCGGGATAAATCCTTTGTCCGAAAATAGCCGTACCCACTCTTATAATGGTTGCTCCCTCTGCAATGGCGGTTTCCAAATCGTTACTCATTCCCATTGATAACTCCTGCATTTCTACGTTTGGGATTTCTAAAGCGATGATTTGTTGTTGAATATCTTTAAGCAACCGAAAGCATTTACGTACTTTTTCTGTTTCGGCACTAAATAAACCTATGGTCATCAAACCTTTTATTTTGAGGGTTTCCAACTGTGCCACCTGTTTTACCAATTCAATGGCATTATCGGGGCTTGCGCCAAATTTGCTTTCTTCGAAAGAAGTATTTACCTGTATTAATACTTCTATGGTTTTGTTTTCAAACAGTAAGCGTTGGTGTAATTTTTCTGCCAAATCTAAACGGTCAAGCGATTGGATACAGGAAACATCATATTTCAAAAGGTCTTTGATTTTATTAGTCTGCAAATGCCCGATGAAATGATTGGTATGCGGAACAACTTTCAATACTTCGTACTTTTCTTTGAGTTCCTGTACTTTGTTTTCGGCTATCAGAGTTTGCCCTGCCTGTAAAGCGATTTTGATACGATCCGTAGGCACGGTTTTGGTTGCCAACAGCAATTTCACTTCATTGCGATTTCTGCCGTTTTCTTTACAAGCATTGTCGATCCGTTCGTGTATGGCGGCAATGCTTTGAAGAATTTCTTCGTTCATACTTCTGTAAATTTTTGTTTTTTTTCCAATTCTTTTATAAGTACCGATTTTACCGATGTAAACGTAAGGTCTTCTGCTTTAGATTTTTTCAGGTATCAATTGGTTGATACATTTACACGTTGCTTAAATTTCACTTTCGAAGCAAGGGTTGCTACCAATATAAAAGCGCCTCCTATATTGCTCTACCCTGATTAGGTAAAATGCGAAGCCTAATGCACCAATCAAGGTATATACATTACCTATGTTGATTACAAAATCCTTCATAACTGAGATAATGCCTATTCTTCTTCATTAGCAATTGATGTCCTTATTATTGTTGGAACTATCCTGTTTTCATTTTTCTTTACTGATTTCGTACATAAAATTCAACTTGGGTGCTTCGCCAAAATAGGTTACTTCCTGTTCTGCAACTTTTTCAGCACCTAAACGAATGATGGCTATCTGTGAGCGGATATTATCTGCTCCGATATGGAAATACACCTATGAAACAAACTGAAAAATGTAGTCCATCATTGTGGATTTTACCAATTGGTTTAATCCTTTACCCCAATAAGCCACCGCATAAAACGTATAGCCGATAAATATGCTGTTTTCCTTTTCGTTATAATCGTAAATTCGGGTACTGCCGATAACGCTTTCTGTAGCTTTGTCTACAATTTTAAAAGCCCCCCTGCTTGGTATTGCTCCGTCAAAGAATGTTCTAAATATGTCCTTTTTCCAACGGTCTTTATTGGGTATGCTGTTCCCATATTTTGGGGTCGGAAGCTGTGGTATATAAAACTTCAAAATCCTTTTCCTGTAAAGGATGAAGGATTACTTTTTCGGTTTCTAATGTAGGTTGAATATTAAATTCCATACACAATACGTTTTTACAAAAACTTTTTCATCATTATATCAGTCTGTTCATCATCTCCTAATCTGAAAATGTGTTTGTCAAATTCTACAAATCCGTTTTTCTGATAAAAGCGGATGGCTCTTGGGTTTTCTTCCCAAACTCCCAACCATACATAATCCACTTTTTTATCTCCTGCAACCTGCATTGCTTTCTCATACAGCACTTGTCCAACCTTTTTTCCGTGGTATTTCTTTAATACATAAATCCTTTCTATTTCAAGGCTGATGCTGCCTTGTAATTCGGTTTGGGATCTACCGAAGTTTAGTTTCAGATAACCTACGACTTTATCATCAATGACTGCAAAGTAAAATTCGGAATGCTCATTATTCAGTTCTTCGGTTAGCTTTTCGATAGAAAAACCATCCTCTAAATACTTTGCTATATTTTCTTTGGTATTGCTTGAAAAAAATGTTTCTGAAAATGTTTCCCTGCCAATTTTTTGTAATTGTTCAATATCGTTTAATGTTACGCACTGTACCGTTATATTTTCCATTACTATTTTAATAATTTTTAAACATTCCATTCATAATTAATCCACTCGTTATTTTCCTTTGCTCCCAAACGCTCATAAAATCTTTTCCCTGCCTCATTCCAGGGGGCAACTGTCCATTTTATATGTCCGCAGTTATTTACTTTGGCTTCTTTTTTTAAAGCATCCATCAATTGTTCCCCAATTTTTTGTCCTCTGTATTTTTCATCTACATAGAGTTCTTTCATATAAATCGCAGGTCGGTTCTGTGCTGTGTACGGAAGAAAATAATACACTAACATTCCTGCTATCTCATCATTGTCCTCTGCTACAAAGCAATGAAAGTCTGGTGATTTTTTGCGGAAACCGCTTTCCTTTAGAATTTCAGGTGTGATAGCGAAAACATCAATATACTTTTCAAAAACTGCTAAATCTCTCATCAACACCCAAACTTTCATACTGTCTGCCTCAACAGCTTTGCGAATAATTACTCCTTTAGTTTCCATATTCTACATTTTAATGGCTGCTGCCTTTAGCATGTCCAAATCTGATTTTACTTTTGATACACCACCTCTACAATTAATGTTTGAATTCTTATTTTTCATTCTCCAGTTCATTAATTTTCAATATTTTGGTTATTGGTAAGCTTAGCATACATTTCCTGATATTTCGGTAGTACTAAGCTGTACTTTCGGGCTTCCTCAATCAGATAACCTGCCAATGCATAAACTTCCGTATTGGCTTTACCTGAAAGGAAATCGGAATGCATAGAAGTAGTAGTTTCAGAGGGCAACCCAATAAACTTATCCCAGACCCTTTCCTTGATATCTTTAGGCAGCATAATTTTTTTACATTCTGCAACAGCATAACATTCCTCGATCAGCTTTTTAAGGCTCCTTCTGCATTCTGGGCTATTTTTTATTTCTCCAAATGTTTTATTGTAATAAGAGGTCACTGTTGCTGTTGTCGAGATAAAGATATATTTTTCCCAAATCTTGGCAATTATGTCCTGTGTAAGGGTTGCATCAACATTTGCTTGTTTAAAAATGTCATAAAGCTGGTCAAGACGAGAATCTACTGTGTCTATACCAAAAATAATACTGTGGTCATTGCCTTTGGTTTGGATGTGGCCCGGTGCTATTAGCCTACTAATAATGTAGGCACAACCATTAGCAACCAGATTATCGGGATACACGTTCCTTAGTTCTTCTGTGCCGTTTATTCCGTTCAATAAAGGTAATAATACGGTTCTTTTCCCTACACAGCTTTCGATTTTTTGTGCAGTTTCTTTAATATCGTAGCTCTTGGTACAAATAATGATAAAGTCGGCTTCACCAAAATCGACCGGATCATCTGAAATAATATCAGGGAACACACGTATTTCTGTATTTTCGTTTGATACCAGCAGTCCATTTTGTCTTATGCTATGGAGATTCTCACCCCTTGCCATAAAACAAATGTTCAAATCCTGACTACTGTGATATGCGTGTGCGAGCAGTCCACCAAAATAACCGCCCACGCCACCTATTCCTACAATTAGTATTTTAGTCATTTATGTTTAATTAAAAATTAGCTATGGTTTATATCGCAAATATCAAATTCATTCATCATTAGTTCACTTGCCTTTTCAATGATAAGGTTCAGTAGTTCTTGGAGATCGGCTTGGGTTGTACGCGTGTTCATCAACGATACTCTTAAATAATATTGACCGGAAGCAGTTGTTCCAACAATGTAGAATCTTCCATCCCGAACTATCTCTTGTTGTATTTTGCTGTTGAGGATGTTTAGATCGCCTTTCGCATTGATAAATCGGAAACATACAATATTGGATTGTGGTTTGATAAGAACCTCAAAGTCGGATCTCTTGTTTAGATCTTCAGCGAAATCTTTAGCCAAACCGTACAATAGTTCAATCTGGTCTTTAAAAATGTCGTATCCATACATCCGAAGAAGCGTATAAATATGCAGAATGCTCATCGGTTTTGTACATTCAAATGTTCTTTTACCTGAATTGTACCATTCCTCACTTTTTTGGTCTTGCCATAGATATTTAGCGTCCTGAGAAAAGGTGAGGTTACTGTACCATGAATGCCTAAAAATGACAGCTGTTGAAAGCGACGGAACGCCCATCATTTTGTGAAAGTCCATGATGATTGAATTGGCATAATGAATACCATTCAATAAATGACGGTATTTTGTTGAGAAAACAGAGGGACCACCGTGGGCCGCATCAACATGAAACCATATTTTATACTTGTGTGCAAAATCAGCAATGGCTGCGAGATCGTCAAATGATCCTGTTGATGTGGAACACGAACAACCGATTATACAGAATATTTTTTTGTTTTCACGATCGGCTAATTGGTAAAAATCTTCCAATAAATCCGTGCGTATTCGGAAATCGGCATCAACAGGAACCTTAAAAATGTTTTCTTTTTTCAAGCCAATAACCGATGCAGTACGGTCTATGCTGTAATGAGCTTCTTCGGATAATATAACGACAAGTTGATCCATTTTCACACCGGGATTTTCACGCAAATATTTAATTTTTGCTGTGAGTATAGCAGTAAGATTCCCTAGACTCCCGCCTGAGGTAACAAAACCTGAAGCATCATCCGGTAAACCAAAAATGCGTGATAAGTCATCAATAACAATCTTTTCCATTGCATTTCCGGCCATTCCTACTTCATATACACCCATACCATTATTTAGATGTGCAATGAATGCGGAGGTCAATGTCGTAATTGGATGTGGTGCGGCTATCTGATGCCCTAAATTGCCACGCATATTCATGTTAATGGAAGATTTAATAATATTCCTGAAAAGGAGAAGAGGGTTTTCAATTTTTTCGCCTTTGAAATCATCCTGCCAAAACTTTAGCTGCTCTTGCGGCGTTTGCCAATTAAGCACAGGGGAGCCAATGTTTTCTTTTGCTTTCGTCAATTCTTCCGCAAGAACATCTATAGTCTGATAACCGATATTCCGGAATATTTCCGCTGAATTGACATCGTCAAAATCCACTGTTACGTTTCTGTCTTTTTTCATACAGCAAATTTAGATAACTCAATTAATCAAAAAAAATACTAAATTTGAATGAACTAATCATTTTAATGAATAAATGGATATAGATACTTCAGTATTAAGAAACTTTCTGCTTTTATGTAAAACGCTAAACTTTACACGGGCTTCGGAGCAGACACACATTGCACAACCAGCGTTGAGCAGACAGATCAAACAGTTGGAAGATTTAATCGGGGCTGTTCTATTTAACCGCAACAAACGTAATGTTGAGTTGACTTCTGCAGGCAAATATTTTCAGAAAGAAGCCGAACTTCTTATTAACCAATTCGATTTTGCTGTTCGCCGGACAAACAAACTGTATCATGGTCAGGCAGGTGAAATCAGGATTGGTTACACTCATTCGGCATTGCAGCACTTTTTGCCCAAAATGATGTTAGCGGTAAACAATGTCTATCCAAATGTTAAAATCATTTGGCTGGAATTTAATAACACACGGCAATACGATGCGCTGAAAAACAGAGAGATAGATATTGGTTTTTCTACCAATCCTGAAGTAGACGGAAATTTCAGACATAAAATAATAGCAAAGACAAACTTCGCAGTGGCCATGCCTTTGGATTATCCGGTTGATTCAAATGGTCTTAACGGACTAAAGCAGTTCCGTGAAGAGAGGTTCATTTTGCCGCCTAAAGCCGAAGGTCCAAAATTCGTGGAGACCTTAAATTCTATTTTTATACATGAAGGATTTACGCCACGTACCATTCATGAAACACCTTTTGCAAGCACTGCGATTAGGTTAGTGGAAAGTGGATTTGGACTGACTATTGAACCTGTTACCAGCCTAAAAGGTTATAAGGGAATAAAGTACATTGAATTGGATCAACTGCCTCAAAAAGTAGAAAATGTGATGTTATGGTTATCGAGCACTGAAATATCTTTTCCTGATATAATACAATTTATGCAGGATTTCTCTATTGATGACTAAATCTCTATTGATGGCTAAATATATCTATATTCCTTAGTTTCAGTACTCGAGCGCAAAAAAAGCACTAAAATTTTAGTAGAGTAGGCGGAATAAAAAACAAAACTAATTAGGTTTTAGCACAAAAATATTAAATACAAAATTCGATTGACAGTTGTGATTTTTAAGGTGGTAGTATCGGCTTCCATCTGGTATTTTACCAAATTATAGTAATAGCTTTGGTTTGAGAATAATTCTTTATGCGAACCTTTTCAACTACCCGTTTAGTTCTTGAAAAAACACATTAGATGATTTGATTCTGAAAAATTTAGCATGTAGGCAATTTCGGCAACAGTCATTTCAGAATGGATAAGGTAATCTTTGATTTCTATCAATAACGGTAACATTGAATTTCTCTTTAAATTGAGTGGCGAGGACATAAAAATTATGAATTGGCAGCTTGAACACTATTGAACATTTACTTCCGACTTTGTTAAAAAAACATAAACATGCCTGTTGTAATTGCGTCGTAAAAATAATAACAGTAATTTCGCGGCTTCCATGGATAAAAGCAGGCCAAATAAAATAAAAAGTACCGCTTCGCATTTGTTTGCAATTGCCGCTATACTGCTCGTCATGCTTTCATCCTGTCCAATTAAATTCAGTATAAAGAGTTTTGCAGGTGTTCCCGCAAAAGCCGAACAGGCTTCCAATAAAAAAATAAATCTTTTTTCGGCGAACAGTAACGAAGTTTGCAATGGATTTGCAACAGATGAAACTGCAATCCTCCAGGCCGATTTATCTTCCATGACAAAAGGCCTGCTATCTGCTACCTTTTTTACAGCAATTATTGCTTTCTTTTTTGCGATAACCCTTAGTAAGGGAAAGGCACATTTACGCTTTGCCAACGCAAAAATTCAGCCCACCTTTCCGATATATCTGCAATACCGGAAGCTTCTCATTTAGTATCCGGGCATTACCCTCTTTTTCCTGTTGAACCCTCTATGTCAATAGGCATTTTTTATTTATCTATTCAGGCAATCGCTGGCCGGAAGGCCATTCCTAATCTTTAAAATATTATGACACACAATATTATGGCTGTTGCAGTAACATGCATGGTCATTCTAATATCTTCTCCCGTACATGCGCAGGAGAAAGAAAACACCCTGCGCCAATTATGGCCAAAGGTAGAAGAAACTTATCCCGGTATCAAGTCGAAAGAATTTGCTGAAGATGCTGCGAGGCTTGACGAACGTGCGGTAAAAGCCAACATGCTTCCGCAGCTAAATGCGCAAATGCAAAATACTTATGGAACCTATAACGGCATTCCCGGCGCATTCTTCCCGCAAACCGGCTTGTTTAATGTAGGAGGAACAACAGGTGCTTTTGACGGAGCCGCTTTAGCGCCCAATGTTTACGGGTCTTCTACAGTAGAATGGGAAATCTTTTCCTTTGGAAAATTGCGTAAAGAAAATGAAGCAGCACATACTGCAACAGGCAAGAGTCTCAGCGAAAAAGATGCCTACCTGTTAAATCTCAAAAAGATTTTATCGCAACGGTATATTTCCCTCCTGTTCGATGAATCGAAATTTAGATGGAACAACAAGAATGTTGACAGGCTAAATGAGATTCGAAAGATTACAGCGGGCTTGTCTGCTGCCGGATTGAGACCTGCCGCGGATAGCCTTCTTGCTCTTTCCTCTTACACCCAGGCACTTGGTGAAAACGACCGCCTGAAAGGGAATAAAGCAGCATCATTAATCAGGCTGTTGGAACTTTACCCGGTTGATACAGTTGATTATCAATTGTCGGTTAAACGCTTTTCTGAACCGAAGGCGTATTATGCCCAAGGTGTGAAACTGGTAAGTCCCTCTCACCCTGCTCTTAGTGTTCTTGACAAGCAATCGCGGTATTTGCAATTGAAAAGCGATGTACAAAAAAGCGCTGCACTCCCTTCTCTCCGCTTCATCAGCGGCTATGCCTACCGTGGCACGGGCATTGGTTCCAATAGCAAGGTGTCTGGCGCGTGGAAAGATGGCTTTTCCAATACCGCAGGCAACGTTGTTGCTGGAATAGGTATTACGTGGAATATCACGGATTTGCACACAAAAAATCTGAACGCTGCCAGCCTTTTAAAAGAAGCTCAAAGTGCCCGTTTGTTGCGCGAACAATATGAACAATCAATGCAGGCGGAATTATCTGCTTCACAATCTAAAATCATACAAGAATTTCAACAGCTTACAAAAACATCTGAGGCGGTAAAACAATCACAGGAAGCCTATAATATGTACCTGGCCCGGTACAAAAGCGGCCTTATTACACTGAGCGAACTGTTACAAATTCAGATACTGGTAGAACATGCGGAGAATAACCATATTGAAGCTTCGCGTGAATATTGGCTGTTGCTGGCAAATGAAGCGGAACTGACCGCCGATTTTGATTTTCTGTTTAATAATCTTTAAATAATTTCTAATGAATTTAATCCGGTTTGCATTAAGAAAACCTATTTCTATAATGGTGGCAGTCATTGCAATTGTATTCTTTTCTGTTACAGCCATTAAAAAAATAAATGTCGATATTTTTCCGGAGGTGGAATCTCCCGCAATCTATATAGCCATGCCTTATGGTGGCCTTTCCCCGGCTTATATGGATGGCTTTATGGCCAACGAATTTCAAAAGGTTTTGCTATTTGTTAGTGGAGTAAAGAACATTGACTTTAAAAGCATCCAGGGATTGACCCTGATGAAATTAACATTCTATCCAGGTACGGATATGTCTCAAGCTGCCGCAGAACTTTCCGGTTCGGTTTCAAGAGCTATGGGTTTTCTTCCTCCCGGAGCGGTGCCACCCATTGTGGTGCGCTTTGACGGTAGTTCTTTACCTGTCGGAAAACTGGTATTTGAAAGTGAAACCCGTTCTATTGATGAGATACAATCTGAGGTGTTAACGAAGATCAGACCGATGCTGGTTAATGTGCCCGGCGTTACAGCCCCTGCGCCGTTTGGAGGCAGTGCGCGTTCGATTTTAGTAAATGTAGATCCGCAGGCAATGCAGGCCAATGGTTTAAGTCCTGAAGATGTTACCGTAGCTATTGCCCAAAGTAATCAGCCTTCCCCCGCGGGCAATATTCGAATAGGAGACCTCAATTATATGACCCCACTCAACTCGCTGGCTAAAGGCCCGGAAGAGTTTCTGAATACACCCATAAAAAAGATAGGTGAGCGGATGATTTACGTTAGAGATGTTGCTCATGTGGAGGATGGAGCAGATGTAACTTTTGGTTATGCTATGGTAAATGGGAAACGCTCTGTTTACCTTCCGGTAATTAAAAAAGCCGATGCTTCAACGCTGAATGCGGTCAAAAATATAAAAGCTTCACTTGACAAGTTTCGGCACATCTTACCAGAAGATATGTCGGTTAGATATGAATTTGACCAGTCTAAATATATTGAGCGTTCTCTTTCCAATCTCATACATGAAGGGTTACTGGGTGCGCTTTTCACAGGATTGATGGTGCTGCTGTTTTTAAGAGATTTTCGGGCGGCGCTTATTGTTGTGTTAACGATACCGATAGCAATTCTTTCGGCAGTAATGGTGCTGTATCTTTTTGGGCAAACAATTAATATTATGACTTTGAGCGGCCTTGCGCTTTCAATAGGAATTTTGGTTGATGAAGCAACCGTAACCATAGAAAACATCCATCAACATCTTGAAGTGGGAAAACCTAAACAGCGGGCCATCCTGGATGCTGTAATGGAAATTTCAATTCCGAAGCTGCTTATTTTATTAAGCATCCTTGCCGTGCTCACGCCAACTTTTATCATGACCGGAATTTCAAGGGATATGTTCATGCCTTTGTCTATGGCTGTTGCCTTTGCAATGATTGTCTCTTTTTTAGCCTCTCAAACATTTGTACCCATATTGGCCAATTGGTTAATGAAAGGGAAACATAATAAGGTGGCTATGTCAGCAGCAAAACGTGCCTTCTTTGATAAGTTTAGAGTACGCTATTCTTTCAGGATGCGTAAATGGTTTCCCAGGTCTCTTCCTCTGTTCATTCTTTATATGGTAATTGCAGGAGGAACCGCTGTTCTTTTGATAAATAAAGTAGGAACAGATGTGATGCCTGCTTCAAACAGTGGTGATTTTCAATTGCGCATCCAGGCATCACCAGGAAGCAGGATTGAAAAAACAGAAGAATTGTTTAATAATGTTATCGCTGATATTAAATCCCTGGTTCCGGCAAACGGCATTGCCATTACCTCGGGCTTTGTAGGGCCGCAGCCTGCTAATACACCGATCAATTCCATTTTCCTTTTTACAAGTGCTTCCGATCAAGCTGTTCTTGAGGTTTCCGTTAATCAGGATGTCTATACCGGCTCAATTGAAAAGCTGAAGGAAGAGATCAGGAAGAAGACGGCGAAAAAATATCCTGCTGCCCGGTTCAACTTTGAACCAATGGAACTCACTGAAAAGATTATGGGGCAGGGAGCGATGACACCGATTGAAGTAAAAGTGGGTGCACGGCAGGTGAAAGCCGCTTATGCTTTTGCCAAAAAAATTGAGTTACGTTTAAAGGAAGTTCCTTATTTAAGAGATGTGCAAATAACAGAATCCATTGATTATCCTACCCTGGAGATTGAAGTGAACCGCGACCTGGCAGGACAGTTCGGATTGAGTATGAAAGACATTACCCAAAGCCTTGTTACAGCCACGTCATCAACCCGATATACGAACAAAAACCTTTGGATTGATCCAAAATCAGGGCTTCCCTTCCAGTCGCAAATCCAGATTCCGGAAGGAGTTGTGTCATCGGAAGAGCAGCTCAGATCCTTGCCGTTGAAGAAAGGAAGCTTTCGTCCTATACTGGAAGATGTGGCAACGATACACAGAACAACAGCGCCTGCTCAGGTAAACCGGAAAGGGCCTAACCGATATGTGACCGTGATTGCGAATGTTCATGAAAAAGACCTTGGTACTGCCTCAAAAGCCGTTAATGCTGCGATAAAAGATGCAGGAGAACCGCCCCGTGGTATTACGGTGTGGACGGAAGGCACCATGCAATTACTAAGTGAAACTTTAGACAATCTGATGTCTGGTTTAGTGGTGGCGATCGTAGCCATATTTTTGATGCTTGCTGCCTACTATCAGTCCTTTAAAGTCCCTTTGATCATACTATCCGTCGTTCCTGCTGTTTTTGCCGGAAGCCTCATTATTCTTTTCCTTACCGGAAGCACCTTGAATCTTCAATCCTATATGGGAATGATCATGGCAATCGGCGTATCGGTATCCAATGCAGTCCTGCTTGTTGACCAGGGGGAATATTACCGAAAGCGCTTATTGCTAAAGCCTTTCAACGCAGCAAGGCTGGCAGCTTCTTCCCGTCTTCGGCCTGTGCTAATGACAGCCGCCGCTATGCTTGCAGGCATACTGCCAATGGCTATTGGCATAGGAGAAGGGGCTGAACAGATTGCTCCCTTGGGAAGGGCAGTTATCGGTGGACTGATCGCATCTACCATAACCATCCTGATGCTGGTGCCGCATTTCTTCGCTTCATTTATGTCACGGACAAAAATTAAAAGCCCTTCTCTTGACCCGGACGATAGCGATAGTATTTATTATTCAAAACAAATTAAATAACGAACTCTAAAAACAAAGAAGATGTTTTATAAAAACAATAAATTCTCATCATTCCTTTTAATGCTTCCATTGCTGGCGCTGTTTTTTGCAGCATGTAATGTCAACGAAAAGAAAGAAGCAACAGCAACTTCGAATCAACAATCGGTAAAACCCGCCAGTTACAAAACTGAACCGGTACATTTTATCAATCCCGAATATGAGATTTCCCTGCCGGCAGAGTTGGAGCCGTATGAACAGGTAGCTGTTTATGCTAAAGTGCCCGGCTTTGTGAAAAAGCTATATGTTGATCGTGGAAGTCGGGTACACAAAGGCCAGTTATTAGCCCTGCTCGAGGCTCCGGAAATGAACCAGAAATACCTCTCAGACAAATCATCAGAACAGAAAGTATATAGCGATTACCTGTATGCCAAACAGGCTTACGACAGAATGGTGGATGCCTCTGCAACAACCGGAGCAGTGGCTGCCATTGAACTTGACAGGGCAAAAACAGCAATGGAAAGTGCAAAATCGGCCTACGAGTCCTCGAAAGCCGGAACAGCGGGAACAGCACAGCTTCAAAACTACCTTCGCATTGCCGCCCCATTTGACGGAATTATTATGGAAAAAAAAGTTTCTGTAGGAGCGCTGGCAGGTGCAGGTTTGGGCCAGCCGCTATTTATGATGGCGCAGGAAAACCGGCTTCGCTTAACGCTGTCACTTCCTGAGAAACATGCGGCTTCTATCAAGCAAGGGATGCAGGCAACCTTTACCATTAGCTCACAACCGGGTACCGTGTTCAATACAACACTTTCCAGAACCTCGGGGCTGCTAAGTCAGCAGGACCGCTCACTCACCTTAGAATTTGATGTTGACAATTCTTCAGGAAAATTGCAGGGAGGCGATTATGCACAGGTAAAACTCAAGCTGCAACGAAAAGCGCCATCCTATTGGGTAAATACTAAAAGTGTACTCAATAATCAGATGGGAACATTTGTGCTTACGCTGAATGATAATGAGGTCAGGCGTATTCCGGTGAAGGAAGGAATAAGATCAGACAGCCTTACAGAAGTATTTGGGAATTTATCCCAACAGGATCATATCATTTTAAAACCATCTGAAGAAATAAAAGAAGGCAAATCAATTAAAAATTCAAACTCTAAATTATGAAAATTCAAATGAAAACAACCTCAATTCTTCTGCTATTATTAATGATAGCAGGTTTCGCTTTTACAGCTTGTCAAAGTACCACAAATAAAAATGCACAAATCCAGCCAGCACCGGTGGAAAAAGAAATTGGAAGTCAGCCAGCCCAAACACAGGATGTTAGCTTCCTCGACGAAAATGGACAAACGGTTACTTTAAGTTCCTTAAGAGGGAAAGTAGTGTTCATCAACTTCTGGGCTACCTGGTGCCCGCCCTGTAAAGTGGAAATGCCAGGGATCAACAGACTAAAAAAATCTTTTAAGGGTAATGATAAAATTGTTTTTTTGATGGTAGATGTGGATGGTAACCTGAAAAAATCCTCGGCATTTATGAAAAACAATAAATATGAGCTTCCCGTTTATGCCCCTGCAAGTGCTATTCCATCCAATTTTCTTGGCATGGCAATACCTACTACAGTTATACTCAACAAAAATGGCGAGATAGCTACACGCGTTGAGGGAGCCGCCGACTATTCTAGGCCGGAAGTGTTGAAGACGCTGAATGAATTGATGTCAGGTAGTTAAGAAAAATAATCATAATAAATTGATCAAAATGAAAAACAATAATCAGAAAGAAACGAGTAAAAAAAATCAGAAAGAAACGAGTAAAAAAAGCTTCCCGCAATATATCCGTAAAAATGGATTGTCCATTTTGTTAGGCATAGGGCTTGTGGTGATGATCGCCAGTCCTGATGCCAAATCGTGGGTACTGAAGCAGATAATGACCACCGGAATCTTTAACGCCAAGATTGATAACAAAAACTCTGAAAAAACTTTTGAAAAAGTTGCTGATTTTAAATTTAGGGATGAAAATGGGAATACAGCAACCATTTCTTCCCTTCAGGGAAAGGTTGTATTTATTAATTTTTGGGCTTCCTGGTGCCCGCCCTGCAGAGCAGAGTTTCCATCTATCCTGTCTCTTTATGAAAAATACAAAACAAATCCCAATGTTTATTTTTTAATGGTCAATGAAGATGAGAACGTTTCTGCTGCTAAATCATTTTTGGAAAAGGAGCATTATCCATTTCCGATTTTCAAGATTGATGGCACCATACCTTCAAGTATCTATTCCGGAATTTTGCCTACAACTGCGGTGCTTGATAAAAAAAACAGAATCCGATACCATCACGAAGGGTTCGCCAATTACAGGTCAAAGAAATTTATAAAACAAATAGATGGTATAGTAAATGAATAAATAAGTAAGTAAGAATTCTAATTGATGATTTCAAACGATGCGAAAAGATGCCACGGCTTACGGATAAAAATGCGCATAGAAAAAATCCAATTGGATACCGAATGTTCATGATAAGACTATTTGGTATGATCCCATTGCTATCCCTTTTTAATTACTAAGTGGCTCAATCCCGGATCATTCAGCAACCTTTCCATTTCCGATTGAATAATGTCCTGTATATCCTGCTTTATCTGGAAATAATTTCGCTGCACCATACTATTATCCAGTTTCCGAATGACCTCTATATTTTTATAGTTTTCTTCCTCTCTTTTCAGTGCATCATGGTCATTAATAATTTCACAATGAAAAGCTTTCAAATCTATTTTACAACCCGGATCGTCAGCTACCATGCCTACGAACTCGCCTGAACTTAACGCAGATATTTTTGAAGGAGGTATAGCGGATTCCAGTTGTTTGGAACGGCTTATTGAAGTATCACCACTGTTAATAGAATAACTTTCCCTGTCCTGCATGATTTTTCCAAAGCGCTCGGAAAGTTGTTTGGCGGTATCACCTGCAACCTGGCCGCTTACAATATTTCCGGTAATATTCATAATTACATCTGCCTGCTCCCGGCCATAATCTTTACGAAGCTGGCTAAAATCCTGGATGCCTAAGCAGGTGGAAACTTTGTTGCTCCTTGCTGTGGCTATAAGACTGTCCATGTTATTCAAATAGATAGTGGGAAACTCGTCAAACACCAAACTGCTTTTTAGTTTTCCTTTTTTATTTACTTGTTTAACAAGGCGAGTTACATACAGTGAAAGTACGGCTCCATAAATCTGTATTTTCTGCGGATTATTGCCCATGCAAACAATCTTTGGGTCATCCGGATTATTGATGTCCAAATTGAAATCATTCCCAGATAAAACATAGTACAATTGGGGTGAAGAAAGCCTTGCCATCGCTACCTTAGCAGATGCTATCTGGCCTTCCAATTGTTCCATTACATCGTTCAAATAAGCATTCACAAATGGATTAATTAATACTTCAATTTCTTTTTCTGTGCGAAGCAAGGTAAACAGGCTGTCGTAGTCCACTTGCATTAGCTCGATAACATGTGGCAAGGTGCAAAATTCACCGTCTTTATACTTCTTCAGATACCATATAACAGCCGTCAGAAAGTTGATAGGTGATTCTACGAAAAAATCACCCTGCCGTTTAATCCATTCCCTGTTCAATCCCATCAAAATAGTACGTGCTGATTCAGCAGCATCAGTGATATCTGTCATGGCTGATGGCTCCAATGGATTGCATCTGTGGCTCCTTGTTAGGTCGTCAAAGTTGATAACATAAAAAGCAGGAGGCTTGACGTATCTGTGTTTGTTTTTCAACCAGGTATTGTAGGCGATTTTTGAAAGGTCGTCAAACTTAAAATCATACACGAACATGGTAAATCCTTTTCGGATATGCTGTGTAATAATGTGCCTGATGACAAAATAGGATTTACCCGAACCGGGTGTTCCCAATACCATCATAGCACGAAAAGGATTGATGATATTAATCCAACTGTTTCGTACTTTATTTTTTAATTTATACCGTGCAGGAAGGTTGATGGAATATTCATTTTCCAAGAGGCGTTCTTCCTGCGGAAACGTTTCGTTTTCTTTGTTGAAAATGTCCTTATTATTGAGCTTGCTTTTAATGATACGGGAAAGCAGTGTGCCGCCTGAAAGCACCAGTAAAAAGCCAATGGAAGTAATGCCGATATAAACCATCGCCTTTTCCTGTACAGGCAATTTTAGCAACAGGGATAGGTAGCTGAAGAAATACAACAACAAGCCGGTAATTATATAGGCAAAGGCTGTTTTATGGTTTAGTTTTTCGTCTTTACGACCTTTTGCTCCTAACAAGGAAATCATCAAAAAGCCTAATGAAATCAACTTGCTTTTAGTAAAGTAGCTGAACAGTCCTGTTCTGTAAATGTTGCCCAAAATCCGGTCGCTGAAAGTACTGCTCAATCCCCATTGCAGAAAAGCGGCATAGCAATAATAATAGAAGTGTATCACCAAAATAACGATACTAATCAGCCTGGTCATATCCAGGATTTTTCTCAATGCTTGTTCGTTCTCACCTGTCTGTACAGCCATAATCTTATGTTTTATTGGTTATTGGAAATATTTCTTTTCTTTCTCTTCTTTTTGCCTTTTTTCTTTAGTTGGTTCGGGATATAGTCTGCCGCCTGTTCGGGCTGCATGAGTGTTTGTATAAGGTTGTCACCGTTTGCCGTAATGGAAGTGGTAATATGCTCGATGGCAACATTAGAAGTATTCAGTGTTTTATTATATACTGGCAGTGAAATATCTTCTGTTCTTTTGATAGATTCCGATTGTAAATCAGGCTTAATCGTTTCTTTGGCCTGGCATCTTTCCTGAATGGCTTTTGCACTATACTGCTTACCTACAGTGCTGCCGTTGAAGACGCATTTAGTCTGATGGTCCACAAAGGTTATCCCGTATATCAAACCCGCATCGCTCCTGCGGAGGCTGGTGTATATACCTTTCTTTTCGAGTTGCTTTATCAGTTCATCCA
>JBQCEG010000028.1:0-2810 GCA_051960475.1 Ginsengibacter sp. | reverse complement strand
GTTTAGTCATACCGACACGAGTTCCGAGTAAAGGGTTGAGAGATGCACACGTGTAACGTTTGAACATCTCGCCGGTCAGCGTTCAAGGCTGCCTAATTTTATTAATCTCTTGCAATTTTGAGGTTTCAACAAGAGATTTTTTTTGATCTCAAAAATAATAGTTGAGGAAACAGAACAGCATAGATGTTCAAATTCTAAACAGCTTAAATCTTGCGGAGAAATTTACTTTTGAAGTAATAAAACGTAATAAAATTATTTTTTCAGTTTAAAGATTATGGGTATGAACAATGAATTAATGAAAGGACAAAATGAGAAAGAGAGGGTTTTTGAAACGGTTTTATGTAGTCCGGGGATGAATGAAAAGTGCAAAATAAATCTTCAATTGAGCAGGCAAAATATTTTGTTGTTATGTAGTTTCATTGAACGGGGATTGCAAGCGGAGAAAGGGGAGACAAAGCTTCCAATTATTGCTTTTATGTCGGAAGATTGCAGGACTGAAATTTCATCCTTAATGAATGAAATTCTCGAAAGGGGAGGATTGACTCAATTTTACCAAAAGTTGAAATCTTTGTGATCGTTTTTTCAAAAGAATTAGTAAGTATTTCTTAAGTTAATTCTGAACGCAATTTCTAAGGTGAACAAAAAACAATTGCACTTTTTAAAATGCAATTGTTAATTAAATTTTCAACGGGAATTATATTAAACCTTCATCTGCAAAGGAATAATATCCCTCACTTGATAAGATAATATGATCAAGCAGATGCAAGTCCAAAAATTCTCCGGCATTTTTTATTTTTCGTGTTATTTCTTCATCTGCCCTGCTTGGATTCAGATTACCTGATGGATGGTTATGACAGATAATTAAACCGCAAGCATTTCCTTTTAGTGCTGCCATAAAAACCATTTTTGGATCAACTACTGTTGACGTAACTCCTCCTGAAGAAATTTCGATTATTCCCAGAACCCTGTTTGATCTGTTAACCAGTAACGCTTTGAACTGTTCAACTAATTCAATTTTGTTTTCGTCCCAATTTTTTCTAAACAGATCAGAAGCATCTTTTGATGAGTTAATTTTTGGTCTTTCTGATGGCTTTACTTTTGTCTTGTAAATCAATGCAACTTCTGCAATTTGGTTCAATTCGTTTTGTTTGATTTGCTGTTCCATAACTTTCTATTTAATGGTTTAAAAATTAATTATGGAACCTCACCCGTCGCGAACCGACCCAAGCAAAGAAGCAACGGAATAAATAATGTCTTTGGTAATGTTGGAGCAATTAGTTTTATGCCGGAATTTCTTTGCGGCTCAGAGGCTTGCGGCGAACTTCGTGCAGGAATTAATAATGGATAATTTTCTTCTGAAATTAAAAGAAGGAAAGATATCAGCGATCATGCAAATGGGCTGTTGAAATACTTTGAAACGAAATCCTGGCCCATTAATTTTTTGAATGAAACTGAATTAAACTTTAATACCGGATAGCTCTGTTACCAAACATTACAAAGCGAATATTAGTATCCGATGGAACCGTTTTTAAAAAAGAAGGTGCACTTCTGTCGAATTTCTTATTGTACTCTTCAAACCAAATTTTCCATGCAGATTTTGACTTTAGTTTAGCGCAATCCTGAAACTCTTCCCATTGTTCCTGGTCGAGGAAAATCTCATCGTCAAATACTACCTTAAACTCCCAATCATAATTTTTCCACCTGATATAATTTTCTGCAACTTCTTTACGCAATAAAAGCTGAGGATGATTTTCAAATGCCCTTGGTTTTATTTCCACCAGGAATGCTTTGCAGGTTTCCTTGTGCCGAATTAAAAAGTCCGGAGTGTAACGGTGATGGCACATTCTAATATACTCTGTAGGTTTTTTTGTTCCGGGGTGATAATAAATCGAAACACGCGAACGCAGGAATTCATATTCATCCCGGATTGAAACGGCAAATTTTAATTCGGTCAAAGAATCGAAGGAGCAGCCCCAGTTTATAATTTTATATGACTTGCGATATCTAAATTTTTGTTCTTGTAAAATCATAGCTTTTAATTTTTAAATTAGTTAATTCAACGGTCAAGGTTCATTAAGCTTTCTGCTGAAATTAGGGTTACATACCTCATTTGTCCTGCATTGTCAGGATAGGTTCGATAAATAATAGATCCTTCAACTAAAATCCTGCTGCCTTTGACTACACTTTTTTCAGCATACTCTGCTACCTTATTCCAGGCTACTACATCGTGCCAAACGGTTTGGGAAATCTTTTCTCCTGAGTGATTTTTTTGGGAATAATGAGTAGCCATCCGAATTGCTACTCTTTTAGAACCGTTTGCAATTTTAGTGCTAAGCAGATGGGATCCAACGTAACCGATCAATATAACATGATTTGTTTTCATTTTGTTTTGTTTTAGATGAGAAATTATTTTTGCCTGACGAATGTACGCCGAGGGATAGGGTAGCCTTATGTTTTAATCGCTTTAGTGCGCACTAATCCGCTTCAAAACGTTTCAACACGATTTGAGAAAATAAATTAAATTTGAAAATGGCTATTCGGATAAAAAAGCAGAAATGTTTGTGGTGTAAAAAGCCCTTTAATGGAAATGCAAATAAAAAATTTTGTTCGATTGAACATAAGAATGCCTACCATAATACAGTACGAAAAAAAGAGACGGGCCAAATTGGAAAGATTGTAACGATTCTAAAAAATAACAGGCGCATTCTTGAGAAAGTGCTGAATAAAAAAGAAGTTGTTTCCTTAAAGGAACAAACTTTGCTTGACGAAGGTTTTTTATTTAAGTATCATACCCACAACAGGGTTAACCA
>JBQCEG010000027.1:0-9786 GCA_051960475.1 Ginsengibacter sp. | reverse complement strand
GACAAACATCTGTTCCCACTTCCACAACCGCCTGGTGCATCTCGGCTTTCACTTTGTCTTTAATGAGTTTTTCTCCTTCCTGCACAATCTTTTGTTCATGACTTTTTAATTCTCGCGTTTCCGGATCGATTACCATGTATTCTTCTTCGATGCCGATGGTGAAGTGTTTGTAAGAAATAGCAGCCATAAAGCGGGTACTGGTTAATAAGTTAATTGGTTAATTGCTTTTACATTTTCACATTTCCGAATTTTCACATTTTCAAATTATCCCTTTTCCTTTCGCACTTTTTTCCAAATATTCGCCCCAGGTCAGGTTGTCTTTTCCTTCTTTATGTGACTGTGCTTTTTCAATTGCAAACTCAGCAGCAGTTTCTACAACCCAATTGAAATTTTCTTCGCCCACACTTGTTCTTTCTGCATCGGGAGCAGGATTGCAAAAATCAATTGCGTAAGGAACACCATCACGAATTGCAAGTTCAACAGTATTAAAATCGTAACCTAAATATTTGCAAAGCCGAATCACAATGCCTTCCATTTGTTGCAAAAGATCTTTTGAAGGTTTAAAATCGGCCACATATCGAAGGTGATGTGGATTTCTTGGTTCGTAAGGCATTATGTGAACATGCTTTGCGCCAATACAGTAACAGCGGTAATATTCTTCAAAAACAATTTCCTCCTGCAGCATCATTACCAATTCACCGGTTTCACCATGCTTGGTAAAAAAATCATCAATTCCGTTCACTTTGTAAACACTTTTCCATCCGCCGCCCGCATGAGGTTTCATGTAAGCCGGAAAGCCGATGTAATCAAAGATCGTTTCCCAATCCAAAGGATAAGCAAGGTTTGAAAATGATTGATCGGTGGTGTCGGCGGGTAAAGAACTCGAAGGGATCAAAACAGTTTTTGGAACCGGAACATCGATTTTTGTGGCAAGGCAATTATTAAAAAACTTTTCATCAGCACTCCACCAAAAGGGATTATTGATAACAGTCGTGCCACATAAAGCAGCATTTTTTAAATAAGCGCGGTAAAAAGGAACATCCTGTGAAATGCGATCCAATATTACATCATAGCCGCTCGGTTGGCCCTGCACAACCTTATCAATATAAACAGGTTCAGCCCTGATACCATATACATTTTTTTCATTCACGCGTTCAACAAAAGCTTCAGGAAAACTTCTTTCACGGCCAAACAGGATTCCAATTTTTTTCATAATAGTTTTTGTTTGAAATGAGTAAACGCATTCGAGAGGATAGAAATAAATTATAATTGCTAATATACCGAATTTTATTACGGTCAGTTATTTCATAAAAAAAGAGGCAACCCCAAATAAATTGGAGCGCCCCTTCATTTTCTTTATGAAACAGAAAGTGCTAAAGGCCTGTTTCAATTAATTGTTTAAACGGCATATGTTTTTAATCGCGGTTGACGAGTTTAAAAAACCGGCTTTCTTTTCCATCATTGGTTTTATCCTGGTAAAGAAAAGCCAACTTTCGATCCTGGAAAATCTTATACCAGTCTTCCCATGGAATATGCCCAAGTGAATCCTCTCCTGAATAACCGGGAAAATCTATGCGGATAATTCCATCGTCTTTTCCTTTGCCTACATCTTTTACCTTGGCTGGTTTACCTTCTCTTGCCTCAGCCCATTTCTTAATTTCATTCAGGTCGGTTGTTGTTTTTGAATCTGACATAACTTTTCTTTTTTTATTGCTTTATCAAACTTTATGCTAAAAAATCATTTGTTAGCAGCCAAAGTGATTTTGCTTATCTGGCATGCTTTTTACCTGTTTTAATCAAAAAATCATATGAAGAAAAGTAACGTTGTTGCGGGTGCCATTGCCGGAACGGCGGCCATGACCTTATTCAGTTATTTTCTTTCAGGCAAAAAGGATAAGGATTTCAGGGAGCCGGCTTTGCTGGGCAAAATGGTAAAGCGCGTTTTGCCTCCATCTGTAAAAACAGTTTCAGAAATAGCGGGGTGGATGATGCATGGAAGTATGGGTCTTTTTTTTGCATCGATGTATCAACGGTTACCCGAGATCAGAAAGATGTATCCAGATCTGCCAGATGATATTTTTGTTGGCGTAGCGAACGGTAGTGTCGGCATAATGCTTTGGAAACTTGTTTTCAGCCTGCATCCAAATCCGCCGCAGATTGATTTTAAAAGATTCTATCAACATTTGATCCTTGCGCACATTATTTTTTCAGCCACTACTTTATCAGTCATGGATGATGAAATTCATGTTCTAGAGTGAACAAAGAAATTTTATGAATTTTTTATTTTATGAGAAATCGTTTATACATGCCTGTTATAAAAGAGCGATTTAAGTAATTTAAAGAGTGTTAATTTTTTTTCCGTTCGTCCAATTGTTTTAGGCTTCAAATAACTTATTCGATTACTTTTATCGCCAAAAAAAACTACATGAAACGATTTTCTCTACACTTTTTTTATTTCCTTGCGGTGATCTTGTTCGCACAGGCAGCAACTGCACAGGATTCTTCGGTTTATAATAAAAACCAGGTTTTTGATCCTAATTTTTTAACCCAGGGTGGCACAGAATTCAGAAGTGCTGACGGAGCGCCTGGGCCAAAATATTGGCAAAACAGCGCCAATTATGTTATTCATGCCACACTTGATGAAAAAGATACCACGCTCAAAGGCGATGTTTCTATTCATTACACCAACAACAGTCCGGATCAACTAAAATATCTTTGGTTGCAACTGGATCAGAATTTATTCAATCCTTCTTCGCGTGGCGCGGCTACCACATTAGTTAGTGGCGATCGTTTTGACGTAAAAGGATATACCAAAGGTGGCTATCACATTCAATCTGCCTCTGTTACTTACCAGGGAAAAACTTACAAAATTGACCCGGTTATTACCGATACAAGAATGCAATTGCGTTTACCCTTTACCGTTAAGGGTAACGGCGATAAAGTGGATGTAAAAGTTTCTTATTGGTTTTCGATTCCGCAATATGGTGCCGATCGTATGGGAAGGTTGTACACGAAAAATGGTGTGGTTTATCAGTTGGCGCAATGGTATCCAAGGATGTGTGTTTTTGATGCCGTGAAAGGCTGGAACACTTTGCCTTACATGGGCCTGGGAGAATTTTATTGTGAATACGGAAACTTTGATTATTACGTCACTGTTCCTGCTGATATGATCGTGGCAGGTTCCGGTGATCTCCAAAATCCATCGCAAGTTTTAACTCCTACAGAAATTAAAAGATTAGACCTGGCGCGCAAGAGCGACAGCACTGTATTTATTGTAAAAGAAAATGAAGTTGGAAAAGCTTCCACACGACCTACACAAAAAGGAATGCTTACCTGGCATTTTAAAATGACTAATTCGCGGGATGTTTCCTGGACTGCTTCCAGGGCATTTATCTGGGATGCAGCAAGAATTAATTTTCCTTCCGGAAGGAAAGGTATTTCAATGGCAGTTTATCCCGAGGAGAGTGCAGGTTATGAAGGTTATGGAAGAAGTACTCAATACCTGAAACAAAGCATTGAATTTTATTCTAAAAATTATTTTGAATATCCCTGGAACTCCGCTGTAGTGGTTGCCGGTGTTGCATTGGGAATGGAATATCCCGGAATTGTTTTTTGCAGTTATAAAATTAAAAATGGCAATTTGTGGCATGACGTAACCCATGAAATTGGTCACAACTGGTTCCCGATGATTGTGGGCTCAAATGAAAGAAGTTATATGTGGATGGATGAAGGTATGAACACTTTCATCAATGGTTATGCTTCAAATTCTTTTAATCATGGTGAATATGGCGACACAACCAACAGGAGCATTTTGGCTATGGCAAGAGCGTTGCAACATGCCAAAGATCCGTTGATGACACCTCCTGAATCAATGGGACTTCGTGATTACGGACAGTATTATTTTAAAACAGCAGCTGCATTAAATATTTTGCGCAATTCTGTAATTGGACCAAAAAGATTTGATTTTGCTTTCAAAACTTACATCCAGCGCTGGGCATTTAAACATCCGCAGCCAATTGATTTTTTCCGTACAATGAATGATGCAGCAGGCGATGACCTGAACTGGTTTTGGAAAGAATGGTTTTATACAACCTGGAAGTTTGACCAGGCAGTTAAAAGTGTAAAATATGTAAATGATAACCCGGCTGATGGCGCTTTGATCACTATTGAAAACAAAGAAAAAATGGCGCTGCCTGTTATTATGAAAATAACCGAGGAGAATGGTAATTCTAAAATTGTGAAGCTGCCGGTGAACGTTTGGCAAAGGGATGTGGATTGGACTTTCAAATACAATTCCACTTCAAAGATCACTTCTGTTGAATTAGATCCAAATGGTCAATTGCCCGACATCAACAGGAAAAACAACACCTGGAAAGCTGATTAAATAAGCAATAGTTTTCTCATAGCCCGGATGATTCAAATTTCTGATTCATCCGGGCTTTTTTTATTTATAAATAGTAAATCAATAAAAACCGGGAAGTTTTATTTTGCTTTTAAATACAGGAACGGTAATTCGAAAAATGTTCTGAAATTGTACCTTCACATCCGTTATAATTTTCTGTAATGGCAATGCAATTAAAAGATTCGCTTTCTCTCGCTTTCCGAACAGTCAGGAGCAACCGGCTACGTACGGGTATAACCGTTGCTATTATTGCCTTTGGAATTATGGCGTTGATTGGGATCATAACGGCCATAGCTTCGATGAACCAAAGCCTGAATGAAAATTTCGCTGTGATGGGCGCCAATTCCTTCAGCATTCAATATCGTGATGTAAACATCAGGATGGGTAGAAGGCAGGTAAAAAAGACTGATGCGCGCGCTTTGAAACAAAAAAAATCCAACGAAAATAAATTGATCACTTACCAGCAGGCAAAGCTTTTTAAAGAACATTACACTTTTCCTGCCCGTGTTACCATTTCTCTCGACGGTCCACAAAATATTGTGGTGATGAATGACAAAGTGAAAACGAATCCCAACATTTCTATTAATGGAGGAGATGAAAATTATGTTATCGAAAACGGATATACACTTGCGGGTGGAAGGAATTTGAACCAGTTGGATGTGCAAAGCGGAAGAAGTGTTTGTATCCTCGGGAATAGTGTGGCACAAAAACTTTATGGCGACAATACTTTAAAAGCAATTGATCAAACGATAAAAGCAGATGGTGTAAAATACCGCGTGATTGGTGTTTTGAAAGACAAAGGTTCAAGCGCATTTTTTAATGCTGATAATATTGTGCTCACGACCTACAATAATATTCGCCGCCTTTTTCCTACAGACGGAATTTCTTATGGAATAGGGATAATGGTTAACAGTGTTAATGACCTTGAACCTGCTATTGCAGAAGCAAAGGGAACTTTCAGGCCGATAAGAAGATTGGCTGTTGATGAAGAAAATAATTTTTACATTTTCAAAAGTGATACGATTGCAGAAGTTTTTAAATCCGCTCTTGGATCCATTACAACTGCTGCTGCTTTTATCGGTTTGATCACTTTGATAGGAGCTGCAATTGGATTGATGAATATCATGTTGGTAGCTGTAAGCGAACGTACGCGTGAAATCGGTTTGATAAAAGCCATTGGTGGAAAAAGTAAAAGCATCCGTGCTCAATTCTTATTTGAATCTATTTTTATCAGTTTGATAGGAGCGGTTCTCGGAATCATCCTCGGTGTTGTTGTGGGAAACGTGGTTGGATTGTTTTTACATACCGGTTTTGTAGTGCCGTGGGGTTGGGTTGTTATTGGAATTGTTGTATGTTCGGGCGTAGGATTGTTTGCAGGTTTATATCCTGCAATAAAAGCGGCCCGCCTCGATCCGATCGTGGCGCTCAGGTATGAATAAGAAAGCCATTATTTTTAATAATAGGAATAAGAAAGACCAAAGCTTCAAAAACTTTTTTTAATGTAGTTGCTTTTTTCTATTTTTATAGTTTGTGATTTTAACGTTTAACGCTTTGAGTAGCAAAAATTCATTTTTTTAATTACTAAAGGGTTGCGGTTATCATTCAATTATTTTATTAACTTGTGCGCCGCTACAAAATATTTTTAACGGAAATTGAGATTCTAATTTATTTTTTCTTTACAATTGCATAATCAAAAATCTTTAACAAATCAATTAAACTTAAACATTTAAAAACTAAACCAACATGGCAGATTTAAAGACTCCTGCAAACGCACCAGTTAACGCTACCACCTCGGTGCAGGCCAAAAAATCCAGTAACATTATTTCTTTGATAGCACCTATTGTTTGTGTTATAGCCGGTTATGTTATCTGGCGCTTTGTTATTGGAGCCGATAGCAATTTTACCAATCCTGATCCCAATGGCGGTTTCTGGCCCAACCAGGTTGGACCAAAAGGTAGTTTCCCTAGAATGTATGAAGGTGGAATCATTGTACCTATCCTGATAGGATGTTTCTTAATCGTTTTCACTTTTGTAATTGAAAGGTCTCTTACAGTAGCAAAAGCTGCCGGTAAAACTTCAAATGCAGAATTCATCAGGAAAGTTCAGTTTTTCCTCGCTGATAAGAAAGTTGATGCTGCGATCGCTGAGTGCGACAAACAAAAAGGTTCTGTAGGAAACGTAATGAAAGCAGGTTTGCGCAAATACAAGCAAATGATCTCCGATACTGAATTGGATACAGATCAAAAAGTATTGGCTATCCAAAAAGAAATTGAAGAAGCTACAGCTCTTGAATTGCCAATGCTCGAAAAAAACCTCGTTTTCCTTTCTACCCTTGCATCTGTATCAACATTGATTGGATTGCTCGGAACAGTAATTGGTATGATCCGTGCATTTAGCTCTTTGGGTGAATCAGGTGGTGGTGACGCAGCACGTACCTTGTCAATTGGTATTTCTGAAGCCTTGTATAACACGGCCCTCGGAATTGGTACTTCTGCCTTCGCTATTATCACCTACAACATCTTTACTACTAAAATTGATGCGATCACTTATGGTATCGATGAATCAGGCTTTACTTTAACACAAAGTTTTGCTTCATTGTACAAATAATTTTGTGGAATTTACACAAAATCGCATCTCATAATTATAAAACAAATTACTAATGGCAAGAGCAAAAATAAAACGCGGCAGTACTTCGATAGACATGACGCCAATGTGTGATGTGGCTTTTCTATTGTTAACCTTCTTTATTTTGGCTGCGCAGTTTAAACCTGATTCAGCCATTGAAGTAGTTACTCCGACTTCTGTTTCAAACAAAGTTGCGGCGCAAAAAGACTTTATGCAGGTTACGATCAGTAAAGACAATAAAGTGTTTATGAATATGGACCCTGCCATTAAAAAGGACGTTCTGGTTGAATTGGGCAAAGAAAGGAACATCAATTTTTCACAAGACGATATAGATCATTTCGTAAATGCACAATTCGTTGGAGTTCCTATCAACCAGCTAAAACAATTTGATCAGTTAGATCCAAGTAAGATCAAAGGAAACGAACTTCCCGGTATTCCAGTTGACAGTACCAACAATGAATTGCAGGCGTGGATCTCGGCTATTGTAAATGCAAGAATGGGAGAGAAGATGAATTACCTCATCAAGGGTGATAGCCAGGCGAAATATTCAACCTTTAAGCAAGTGATTGACGCGTTTGAAAAGAACGACCAATACAAGTACTATTTGGTTACCAGTTCAGAAAATATTCCTGAAGGAAGTGAATTGTACAAGAAGAATCTGGAAGAACAATTGCATGGCAAGGCGCCTTCTACACCGGAATAGCAAGTCTGGAAACTAATATTTTTAAAATTAAAATTATACTACTATGGCAGAAATGGAAGTTAAGGAGAGTAAGAAAAAAGGGCCTGGTGTCAAAAAAGGTAAAAAACATTCTACCCGGGTTGACCTTACTCCAATGGTGGATCTTGGTTTCCTGCTGATAACGTTTTTCATTTTCACCACAACAGTTCAGCAGCCTACTTCGATGAACCTGAATATGCCGAAGGATACAAAAGATCAAAAAGATCTTACAAAAGTTAAAGAATCCGGTTCCCTCACGTTGTTACTTGGTAAAGACAATGTAGTGTACTACTACTATGGAAATGATCCGTCAACGATGAAGACAACCAATTATAAAGACGTAAGGGATATCATTCTTAAGAAAAAGAAAAGTACACCGGCTTCAGATCTTTTTATTATTATCAAACCAGACAAAGACGCTACTTATAAGAATGCCGTAAATATTCTGGATGAAATGGATATTAATCAAATAGACAGGTATGCAATGGTTGATCCTACACCGGATGAATACAGTAAGATCCAGCAAACCGAACAGGCAAACGGAATTCAATAAAAGACGTACTTGAGAACTTATTAAAAACTTAAACATGGAACGTAATCAAATATTAAAATCAGACCTCCTGGATATTCTCTTCGATGGAAGGAATAAGACCTACGGTGCGTATGAATTGAGGAAGACGTACAACAAGCGTCTCACTATTGCACTGATAGGTACCATTGCGCTGATTTTACTCTTTCTTGTTGGCTCAGTAATAGCCAATAAGTTAAAGAGCAATGAAGATGCGGTTAAGTTGAAAACAACTGAGACCACATTGCAAAAAATTAAACCGGATGAACCACCACCACCGCCGCCACCGCCACCGCCAAAAATACCACCACCCCCACCGGTAGCTACGGTTAAGTTTACTCCGCCGAAAGTGGTGAAAGACGAAGAAGTGGTAAAACCACCACCAGATGTAAAAGAAATAGAAAAGGCCAAGGTAGATATCAAGACTGTTGAAGGAACAAAGGATCTGGGTATCGTAGCTCCGCCAACGGATTTGAAAGGATCAAATGTTGTAGCTGCACCAGTAGAAAAAAAAGAAGATCCTGACAAGGTGTTTACAAAAGTGGAAATTGAAGCGCAATTCCCCGGTGGTGCACAAGCTTGGCAGCGTTATGTAAGCCAGGCGATAACCCGCCACATTGATGAGTTTGGTGAATCAGATTATGGTACTTGTGTAGTTAGATTTATCGTGGATAAAACCGGAACTGTAAGTCAGGTGGAAGCGACAACTATGAAAGGAAGCAAGCTGGCAGAAGTAGCAGTAAACGCAATCAGGAATGGTCCTAAATGGGTTCCTGCACAGCAAAACGGGCGATATGTAAACGCCTACCGTTTGCAACCTGTTACTCTGCAAAACCCGGATCAGTAAACAAACAATAATTAGATTTTTATAAACCGCTTCAATCGAGGCGGTTTTTTATTTGCGTGATTACAAAAGTTCGTTTTTTGTTTGTTCACTGCCTTAGTCGGCCATGCTTATTTCCACGATCTTTTTGTAGCAATTTTTTTGTTTCATTTATAATTTCTCCAGGGGAAGGAGTTTCAAGATTCTTTTCCATCACATTTTCTGTTACGTAACTTACCACCTGGTTTTTGCTTCGCAATTCTTCTTTTACGGAATAGAATAAGACTGAAGATTTTGCTTTCCAAGGTGTGTGTTGAGGATTGGTGAGCGCATACAATACAATCACGGGCGTTTGTGTTGCTGCCGCAATGTGAATGGTGCCGGTATTAACAGAAATAACCAAAGGCGCTATACTGATCAGGGCAATAAATTCTTCAACAGAGAGCAAACCGGCTAAAGAAAAAGGATTGCCTCCAATATTATTTTGAATACGGTCACACAAATCTTTTTCTGAAGATGATCCAGTTACTAAGACCTGGACATCCAATTCATCCCTCAACAATTTTCCTGTTTCAATCCAGTTCTCCTTAGGATATTCTCTTTTTGTTTCACTTACCCCGGGGTGTATTATTAACCATTCGCGCTCC
>JBQCEG010000026.1:0-23684 GCA_051960475.1 Ginsengibacter sp. | reverse complement strand
TTTTTCTCTTCTTGAAAAAACCTTCAATTACTTTAGATTTGCAGCATTCATTCGGGTAGTGGCGCAGCCCGGTAGCGCACACGTCTGGGGGGCGTGGGGTCGCAAGTTCGAATCTTGTCTACCCGACTTTTTAGGTTAAATCAGGTTTGCTAAATTTTATCACTTTTTACGATAAATCCCCGATAGTAAAGAGTTTCAAGGAACAACTGTAAATTGATAAAGTATGGCAGAATAAGATGAAATTAGCAAGAAAGGACAACCAAAAGGACAACGCACGTCTGTGATTTTGGATTGCTTCGCGTATATTTGAATGGCAAAATACGCGTGATGAAATTTAATATCAGGTTCCAGTTAAGGAAAACGAATGCGTCCAAGCCACAAAAGATCTATCTTAATTGCAGATGGACTGTTGGCAATGAAAGCCGAAAATCAAAATATTCAAGCAGTGCTAACCGCTTTGTTTATCCAACTGATTTTTCAATTCTACCAAAGAACTGGAATCAAAAGGCCCAGTGTGTGCGGTATATTAATTCCGAACCTTTGGCCTTCCAAATAAATAATAGCCTCAGATCTTTATACAACGCTGCTTATGCTGTCTATGTAAAATCCAAGGAAGAAAGTATTTTGCTAACTAATGAATATTTAAAAAGGGGTTTGGATGAGGCGACCGGTAAAACAATTGCTAACAAAAAACTATCATTGTTTGAATTCATTGAAAAATATATTGCCGAATCTAAAAACAGAACAAATCCCAGGACAGGATTGAAAATAAGCTACCGTTCTATTCAGGAATACACTACCACCCTTAAAAATATCAAGGCTTTTCAAGAGGAAAATCGCGAACCTTTGAATTGGACAAACCTTTCTGTAAATACTTTTAAAGATTTTCGTGATTTTCTTACAACGGAGAAGGATTACGCCATCAATAATACCGCGAAACATATAGATAATTTTAGGCAGTTTTTAAGAGAAGCCAAGGATGAAAAATTTGTTTTTGATTATTCCATATTGAACAACAAAAAAATTTTCATTGCAAGGGAAGAAGCCGTAAACGTGGTCTTAAATGAAGAAGAATTGAACAGAATTGAAAAGTTACAACTTAGTGGAATAAAGGAAAAAGTGAAAGATTTATTTCTTATTTCATGCTGGACAGGGCTTCGTATTTCTGACTTTACCAACATCGAGAGTCACAATATCAAACATAGGGAGGATAATGACTTTCTAGAAATATTTCAGAAAAAGACGGGAAGTAAGGTAGTGATTCCATGTTTCCCAATTGTAAAGGAAATCTTAAGGAAATGGAATGATAAATTGCCTTCAGTATCCGATCAGAAAATAAACTTGCATTTAAAAGAAGTTTGCAAGGAAGCAAAGATTAAGGAAACCGTTGAAAAGCAACAAACGAAAGGCGGGAAAAAATTAATTACTGTTTCTGAAAAGTGGCAATTAATAACTGCCCATACAGGAAGACGTTCATTTTGCACTAACATGGTTAAGCGAGGGTATCCCCTGAAGGCAATTATGCAGATTTCAGGACACAAAAAAGAAAATGTGTTTTTAAAATACGTCGTTTTGACTCCTATGGAATATGCTAGGTTGTTAAACAACCCTATTATTTTGCAATCGGAACGCAAAGATTATATAGTAGCAGGATCCGAAGGTTAGGTTACTCCAAAGAAATTTCCTTTATAGAACTGGCTTTACTATTAATCAACATCTTACTTGGACAAAGAGCTAAAACCCAACAGGCAATTGACCCTAAAGTTTCAATCTAACTCCTGAATTAAGCACAACTCCGTCCAGTGGAGCATAAATATCACGAAAAACCGGATGAGTAATACTTCCGGTGTAAATCGCTTCCCACTGTGTTTGCTTGCGGTCAGTAATGTTTTCAGCATTCACAAAAACACTCAGGTGCTTCCACATTTTTTCAAAGAGCAGGTCGAACGTTACATAGCCTTTTCCCATTGAATTATCCGTAAGTAATTGCCTGCTGCGGTAATTCGCTTCTACCCCGGCCCTTAACTTATCTTCCAGTTCATAACTGAAATCCGTTATCAAAACATTCTTGGGGGTTAGCGGTTGCCATTGCACTTTGTTATTAAAATGCTGGCGAGTGTTGGCATAAGTATAGCCAATAAAAAACTGCCATGGATCGATAGACAATTTGATATTCGTTTCCCCACCTTTTGTGTCGGTAAAACCATTGGCATTTACAAATTCATTTCCCCGGAGGATTAAAGGCTGATTGAGCCTTGTGTAAAATAGAAGCTCATTAAGAGAAAGGAAGGCATCACCGATATGAGTATCAAAATTTACATCTCCATTCAAACCATGACTTTTTTCAGCATCAGTCGTTTTAAAATTTACAGGCAATATTTCTTCATAACCTTTTTGTTCTGCATCCTCGTTAAACGGCGAGGGCATTTTATAACCAAGGCCACCACCGATCCTGCTTGTCCAGTGTTCGTTTATTGTAAATAGTGCATTCACTTTGGGTAAAATGAAAAAACCTTTCAGCTTATTATTGGCAGCGGGGGTATTGTAATCAACCCTCAAACCAGTTTCGAGCGAAAGCCACTTTGATGCTGTAAAAGTATTTTGTACAAACACACCTAAAGTAGTGAGGTTATAAGGCAGATTTGTGCTGTCTAACGTTTTAAAATTATCAGTCCAAAGGTTCGCACCCGTTACCCATTCGCTCTTTTCATTGGTGTGTGAATAGTTGAATTCACTGAATGAAGAAACTTGTTGCCCGTGAAAAGCAATTCCGGGCTTTACTATTTTGCGGTCAAAAAATCCCACGCTGTTTTTAAATTGAATCCTGCTATCCTCACTGATCCTGTCCTCCAACTCAAATTGAGTTGAAGTACGCAACGTCAGGTTTTTTTCAAAATATTGGTGAATGCTGTCCGCCTTGCCTTTAATCACTTTCAGGTCTCCGCCGTAACGGTCTTCAGTACTAAGGTTCACACCAAAAAAGCCACTTGTATTTTTATTGGGATAGAAAAACAATTTAGGGTTGACGGTGAACCGACTTGTTTTAGGAATGGAAGTCAAACTTGTATTTCCCGCAGCATACGCACCATTATAATTATAAGAGGCAAAAACCGTTGTACCTGTTTTTCCAGATTTTTTCGAATAAAAAGTGCTGGCGTCCAAACCTTTGGCAGTAGTACCATTCAGCATAACTGAAAAGTCTCTTTTGGGCTGAGGAATTTTGGAAACCAGGTTGATAAGTCCGGCAATAGCCCCTCCGCCGTACAAGGTAGAAGCTGAGCCTTTGATAAATTCCACCTGTTTCAAATCAAGCGGTGCAATTTGCATCACCGACAAACCGCCACTGTAACCACTGTAAAGCGGCATCCCGTCCCGGAGAATCTGCGTATATCTTCCATAAAGTCCTTCTATCCGGATATTTTTAGAACCACTGACTGCTGATGTTTGCTGGCTGGTAATACCGGTGCTTTCGAGCAATAATTTGGAAATATTGCCCGGCTTCATTTTACCTTCTTCCCCGATTTCGTCACCTGCAACCACTTCAACTCTTGTGGGAATGTTTTTAATGGTACGGCTGCTTCTCGTTGCCGTCACAACCACTTCACCGAGACTTGTTTCTTCTTCTTTAAGACCAACTTCAAAGATTTCACTTGTATCTTTTAAAGGGAATGAAATCTCTTTCTCTTCCCCTTCAAACCCTAAGTAACTAAAATCGATCTCGTACCCTCCATCCGGGATATTTTTTAAAGTGACGAGGCCGGCATTATCGGCGGTAGCTCCCAATTTAAGTTTTTTAATGATGACAGATGCACCCGGTAACGGAGCGCCGGTCTCACTGCTTTTTACAATGACTTTGAAAGTATTTTGTGCATACGAATGCAATGGTGCCAACAATAATATAAAGATGTATTTTTTCATTTTTAGATGATAGAGGTTAAAAAAGTTTTTGTTCTGTGGAAACAGAAAAAGGAAAAGTTTTTATTTATAAAACCGGTATCAAATGAGAATGCTACGGATAAAAAGGAATCGCTTTACAGGATTGGGCAAATAAGAGTTTTTGAAAAACGAAATACGTAACCTTTGAGGGGGACTCGGAAACAGTTGGAAATATAAATGAGGAGTAAGTGTTGCTTTACTGTATTCTGTTGCAACGTTTGTTTTGAACGTGTGCTTAACTTCCGTTTTAAAACGAGTAGCTGAAAACCCTTGCTCCTTTGCAGGAACCCATTCAAAAGTGGTAAGAAGGAGTAAGAATGCTGATGCAATTATAATCGCCTGCTTTACATGCTTTTGCCTGAACAATTTTGCCATTTGAAAAAGGCCAATCTCAAATCGGTTGAGTATCTCAATCGTTCCGATAAAAAAATTAAACAGTGATGAAAGGATATTGCCTTTTCGGTTCTTGGTAGGCAAAATAATTTTTTTGCCAGTCGTAACAAGCAACAGGATTACCTCAATAAGTAGAATGAAAACTTTATTTGCTATTTTTTTTGCGGAATGCATATAACGGTGAAAGAATTAGTACAAATATATCGCCCAAATACCGAAGGATCGCTAATAAGCCAGGGATTAACGTTATCTTTTGTATCCTTCGTTCGAATGTTTCCTCTAAACCTTGTTCAGTAAGAATGTTTGGGTTTTAGCCCATGACAGGAATAACGGGCCGGATTATTTTTTTAAATCAGAACTTTTCATTCTTTCTCTAGGAAGAAACAGAAGTGTTATTATAATCAGCAGAACAACTGATACAACGGCTCCGATTAAGAATTCATTCTGCGGAAAATGTGTACCGGTAAATCCAGCAACAGGGTAAGCAAAAGCCCACCAAAGGTGACTCCAGGCAAAATGGGCGCCATACACTTTTCCATGTTCTTCTTTTTGTATTTTTTCGGCTATTAGAATCTGTGAAGGCAATTCTGCCAGCGTTTGTCCAAAGCCTGCAATGAGCCATAAAAATAGTAAAGGGAAAAACGTTACATAGTTTCCAAATGCGACGGAAACACAAAGCAACCCCCCACCTGTCAATAAAGAAGCTTTCCTGTTTTTTGATTTATCAAAATTGCCGGAGGCAAACGCTGCTATTGCCGCCCCCATCCCAAATGCCGCCATTACATAGCCATAATCTTTGTTCGTTAAATGAAGCTGGCCCTTTACAAATCCTACTGTGTTTACCAATATTTGTGCACCGGCAACAGCAGAAACTAATTCAACAAGCAACGCAAAGCGGATAGCTTTGTTTTGAAACAGGAATGTTGTTCCTTTAACAATGTCGGGCCAAACTTTAGCTTGTCGCATATTTTTTTGATCCTTTCTTTTTACCAATAAAGGAGGTAGCGTAAGAATTATAACCGCCGCGATAATAAAAGAGCCGGCATCTACAAAAAATATCTGCCTTGCCCCAAGCCATGCTGCGATAGCACCCGCCAAACCCGGACCTAAAACTCCTAACAATTGGTTGGTAGCATTGGATAAAGCAATGCCCGGTCCATAAGCCTCCTCGTTTTTTATGGACTGGGGAATTGACGATTGATAGGCGGGGGTAAAGAAGGCATTAAAAATGTTCAGGAAAAAAATCAGCAGGTAAATCTGCAATGCTGTTGTTACAAAAGGCAGGCACCCTACAATTGCCATCCGCACGAAGTGGGTGGTATAAAGTATCTTTTTTCTGTCAATCCTGTCTGCCAGTACGCCCGCATAAGGACCGAAAATGATAAAAGCTACTACCCTTAAAGTTAAGGCAACAGACAAAATCACTGCTGAATCTTTACCGCCAAACTGGTAAGCTAACAAAGCAATACCCACCCATGTAAACGCGTCTCCTAAAAGACCAACGGTTTGTGATATATAAAGCTTTAAAAAAACTTTCTCTCTTAATGGGCTGAACGGATTTATCATTCGTTTATTCTTTCTTACTGGAGTGACTCGGTGGCGCTAAAAATTATTAGAATCTACGCAAGCGCAATTTATGCGCCGATTATTGAGGTATCCAGCCACATCAGCAAGGCTGATACGTATAACTTATCTCAACTATATGTTATTTTTTACTTGCATAGCACCAGGAATCCTATTCGATATGCATTTGCAAAAAAAGCACATCGCAACTTAAAGTTCGCTTATATCACCTGAGAGTGAAGGATCTATATGTTTATGATTGAGCGATACGTTTGAAAAGTTCCATTCCACACGTCGGGTGAAGGAGTGCTTCCTCACGGGGCAATCACTTTTAAAGCAAAGATTGCATTGCGTGAAAAGACAACCGTCCAGGTGAACAAACATTTCAACACTTTCGCCAAATTTCTCACGGGTCATGTCTTCTAATGCCTTGACTTCGTCGTGTCCTTCATTGATTGAAAAATAATATGGAGCAGTAAGATGGCAATCTAAATGAAGTACAGCTCCATATTTTATGATTCGCAGATTATGAAGATCGATCCAATTTTCCCTCCTGTTTTCATTAAGATAGTGAACTACATCACTTAGCAATTCTTTATCCGCTTCATCCATTATTCCGGCAAGAGAATTTCTGAGGATTTTATATCCGGTGAAAATAATGATGAAAGCAAACAGGAGAGCAATTGCGCTATCAATCCATGCGTATCCTGTCACAAACATCAATACCAACCCAATAACGATTCCTGTTGTAGCAAAAGTATCAGACTGCATATGCTTCCCGGTTGCCACAAGCGCCAGCGTCTTATTTTCTTTTCCTTTCTTTACGGCGTAGTATCCGCCTAGATAATTGATAAACGCAGTTGCGGCTACAAGGTATATTCCGTAATCAAGTTTGTGAAGCGTATGAGGGTGCCTTAAATTGAAGATCGCTTCATAAATGATAAGGAAGCTGGAAATAACCATTAGCAGGCCTTCCACCGCAGCTGAAACAAATTCCACTTTGCCATGGCCATAAGGATGATTCTCGTCCTTGGGTATTGCAGATAAGTGAAGACTGTAAAGGCTAATAAACGCGGCCACTACATTGATTGTATACTCCAGGGCATCTGTTAGAATTGCCACTGAATGCGTCATAGTCCACGCTACAATCTTTATGATGAAAAGGAGCAGTGTAAGTGCGGTGAGTTTCTTTTGTATTTTATAATTTTCGCTCATAAAGTAGGTTCGTTATGTTACAAACATCTTGCCTGTTTAGGATGCGTTTGATTATTAAAAATGAAAAAGCAATTTAAGGGATAAAAGGTAATTGTTTCAAACAATCAGAGATTGCAGAGCGGGGTTACTTTTTTGCCAGTTGACTAAAATTCTCCAAAAAGTACTTATAACTTGCCGGTTTCTTTTAGACTTTCAGCCATTAATCTTTTTATCTTTTTATTTAGCAGGCAAGCGAAGTGATTGGATTGGAAAAGCATAAATTTAGATTGGAATACGGTTTTTAGATCCTGGCATCGGCGTAATAAATATTTGAAGGTAAAACAGGCTTTAGGCACTTAAGGAATTAAGCGCAAGCGAAAAGCAATTTCGACGGTTTAAAATTAAAATTAAATGAAACTATTGCTGGTAGAAGACGAGCCGAGTTTATTGCAAAGCTTATTGGATTATTTCACTCAATCGGATTTTCTTTGTGAAGGGATAACTACCTATGAAGAAGCACTATTGAAGATTGATGATTATGATTATGATTGCATAATACTGGATATAAATTTGCCGGATGGCAGTGGGTTTGAATTGTTACAGTACTTACGTAAATATAAAAAGGATGCAGGAGTTATAATAATTTCTGCAAGGAATTCATTGGATGATAAGATAGCCGGTTTAAATTTCGGCGCAGATGATTATGTAACAAAACCTTTCCACCTATCAGAATTAAACGCACGGGTAAAAGCGCTTATTCGCAGAAAATATGCGCAAGGGATTAACCTCCTTGAAGCGGGAAATTTGAAGATGGACCTCTCAGCAAGAACAGTAACGTGCGGAAGCCAGCTTGTGCCACTTACAAAAAATGAATTTAGCCTTTTACTTTTTTTAATCAGTAACAAGAACCGGGTGGTAAGCAGGCAAGCTATTGCTGAACATATTTACGGCGATGAAACGGACAGTATGCCTTCCTTTGATTTTGTTTACTCCCAAATAAAAAATCTGAAAAAGAAACTAAAAGAAAGAGGATGTAAAGACATTGTGCAAAGTGTTTACGGACTAGGCTATAAGTTATCAGTATGAGCAAACCATTATTAGAAAAAAATACACGCTACCTTCTCTTTTGGTTGCCTGTGGTATTACTCGCGTGCTCAGTTTTGTTTTACTTATTGATGCATTTGCAGACACATCATATGCAGGAGGAACAATTGTTGCTGAAACAGCAAAATGTCTGGAATACATTTAAATCGAAGGCAGGAGAAATAAATTATCATGTAACAGGTGAATATGATATAGCTCCCGGCTTGATTAAACCATCTGTAGAACTGAATGAACCGCGAGACACAACTATCTATTACCCGGCCAAACGAAGATATCTTCCGTTTCAAATACTCACGGATGAACTTACCTGGAATAACAAGACCTACTTCGTAACAACTTACGTATCCTCGACTGAAATTACACATCTCATTATAAGAGTGTTTTTGGGTGAGGCGCTGTTGTTTGTATTGTTGTTGATTTCAATTGTAATCCTGAATCGAAAAAGCTCGAATTTGCTTTGGAGGCCTTTTTTTTCAACCTTGAAAAGAGTGAATGAATTTGACATAACCAGGAATCAATCCTTTCCGCTTCCTAAAGAAACCGGGACAACTGAATTTGATGAACTTAACTCAGTAATCAGGAACCTGATTGATAATGTTAACACTGCTTACTATAATCAGAAACAATTTGCAGAAAATGCTTCACATGAAATGCAAACTCCTCTTGCTATCATTCGTTCAAAACTTGAATTATTGATAAATCAGCCCAACCTTACTGGTAAATCTGCTTCCTTATTAAGCGACATTACGGATGCAACCAATAGGCTTAGCCAAATGAACAAAACGTTGTTGCTTCTCTCCAAAATTGAAAACAAGCAGTTCCCGGAAACGGAAGCAGTGAATATATCTCAAATGGTCAAAAGAATAGTGGAAAACCTGGCGATCTATTATGAAAATTTCCCGGAAGTTGAATTTAAAATCTGCGAAAATGTGATAGTAAATGCAAATCATTCTCTTGCTGAAATATTGATATCCAACATCGTTAAAAATGCTGTAGAGCATAATCAACCGAACGGGAAAGTGATTGTGCATTTATCAACCTCACATATTCTTGTAGAAAATACAGGATATCCTCTGCAAACAAGTTCTGAATTATTGTTTGAGCGGTTTAGAAAAGGGTCCCACAAAACGAAGACAACGGGTTTGGGGCTTTCACTGGTAAAACAGATATGTGCTTTATATAATTACAGTGTCAGTTATAGGTATGAAAACGGATGGCATAAGGTTGAAATTATCTTTAATTAACGGTTCAGCTAAATTTCTCCAAAATCGCTTTATAGTTTTGTTATCAACTTCCGTAAGGTAGATGAACTAATGATTTTTGAAAGTGTGATCTTTATCATTGCATTTTGAAAAATTATTGCCCCAGCAGAGGTTCCCAGGGCGCTTAGATAAAATGCCCCGGATAAAATACCTGAATGATGGGTTAATGACAAAGAAAGAAAAGCAAAGCAATTCGGTAAGCAAAATCTTAAAAAATAAAAAACCTTCGATATGAAAAAAACAATGATCCTGGTCTTTGCAAGCCTTACATTTATCTTTTGTAATGGGCAACAACTTGATTCCTCTGCGTTGAATAATGTGTTTGGAAAAAAAGGTATGTTAGCGGGCAACGTTTATAAAATAACTTTCCCGCGGACAGATCTTAAAGTAAAGGTGGGCAACTTCTCAGTAGTGCCGGGGCTGGCGCTGGGTTCATGGGCTGGTATCACGGGCATGGGCGATCATGCAATGATGATGGGCGACCTTGTATTATTAGATACAGAAGTGCCCAGGGTAGAAAAGAGACTACTGGAAGAAAACCTTGAAATCACAGCGATTCATAATCACCTCATCAACGAAAGTCCCAATGTAAAATATGTCCATTATGAGGGAACAGGAGATCCGGTAAAATTAGCTAAAGAAATAAAGGCAGTACTTGAAGTCACAAGAACTCCTCTTGCGGCGGCTACTCCAAAAAAGCAAATACAGCATATTGACTGGAGTAAAGTAACGTCTGTACTTGGAAAAACCGGTAAACAAAATGGAGTATTACTGCAATATGGTTTTCCCAGGAACGAAAAGATAACCGTGGACGGGATGGAAATGCCGGCTGCTATGGGTGTGGGTACCGGCATCAATTTTCAAATGGATGGAAACCGTGCAGCAACCACAGGTGATTTTGTGTTACTGGCCAATGAGGTAAACCCCGTTATCAAGGCGCTTACTGCAAACGGTATTACTGTCACTGCGGTTCACAATCATATATTACAAGATGAACCCCGTTTATTTATGATGCATTTCTGGGGAGTAGGTGATCCGGGAAAACTGGCAAAGGGCTTAAAGGATGCGCTTAATGAAACAAATTCAAAAAAATAAGCTTTTAATTACATTAGGTACACCTTGATTTTTGGAGGATTGTGCCTGTCAGTTTTTGGATTTGTAAAAGACATGGATCTGTTAACTTTTGCAGGGGTATTCTTCATCATTGCATGCCTTATGTTTGATGGCGCTCTTATAAATTTAATTAACAGGAATAGAAATTAATCAAAGTACACCCTTGACCCTTAAATTCATAATGCTCTTATGAAAAAATCGGTGCTGCTATTACTTTTATTTGCCTGCCATCTTACATTAGCTTTTGGTCAGCATAAGGAAGGCGAACTTCAAAAAAAGAAAATCGTTAAACCGCCATTCGAAGGTAAAAGACACTTTTGTTCGGCTGAAAGCAATATGACTTACGATGTGGAAATCAAGGGAAACAAGGTTGTGATCTCCTATGAAAAAATTAAAATTAAAGGGATATTTAAAAACGGGTTACTCTTTACAAATGATCCCCAGGAAATAGAGTACAGGCGTATCGCTGGTCAAACTAATTACGGGAAATACTATGTAATAGGAACAGATTATTTTAGCGTATTAAATCCAGAGAACAGCGAATATTTTTATTATCATCGGAGCAAAAAGTAATATTCTGTATGAAAACAAAACCTATCCTTTATTTCGTTTTATATATTTCTCTTTGTTTTTCTATTGAGGTAACGCACAACCATTTACACACCTTGTCCTTAAACTCAGTGAATGCAAAATGGAAAAATGCAAAAATTTCCAGGTTATAATGCATATTTATTATACATTGTTTTATTCAATTCCAGAATCATAAAGCGGATCGCACTCGGAGGGAAGGGTGAAACACAGCTCACATTGATTTCACAAAGTGTGTATTTGCCAGCAGTTTGATCAGTGTTTGTTTTATTTATAAAAAAATCAGCATCCCATATCAAAGGGAGCTCGTCTGCTGAAACGGATAGCTTTTCCAACAATTGTGGAATCCATTTGTTCTCCATAACATGTTTCAGATCGTTAAACAGACCGCAATTCTCAGTGAAATAGTATCGTTTGCTGGCAGGTACCGGCATATTATTCACTTCATACATCGCGTTTATCTCCTGGTACCCGAAACCGGCTACCTTCGTTCCTGATAAATAACACCTTACCATACCATTCGCCAAATGATCGTTCCATTGCTGGTTGATAAGCAAGCCATCATTATCAAAGAATGTTTTAAATGCCTGGTATAACTGAGGCCATGAAAATTCCTCCCTCAAAGCAATTTTTGCGTGCACAACTTCTACAGTGTCACCGGAAGGGCTGCCGGTAACTTTAAAGATCCCATTTCCACCATTGCCACGATGTTGTTTAAGCACACGAATTCCTGATCGTTCCAATGAAAGATGAAACCGGTCTTTGAAATCTTCAAAAGTTAAATACATCTCTACATCAGAGCCCCAATCCATGTTCCTTGTTTTAAACAACACATCTTTTGTTCCCATTTTTAATATAACATCAGGATGGGTGGTTACAAAAAATCCGTAGCCCGAAATTTCCGTTAGCATTTTATCGAGCCTTTTTCTGTTCATTCCCTGTTCAACCGGATTTACCCAAACTAAAACAGCCTTGAATTTCAGAAGATCTTTCGCCAGTCGTGGTGCATATGAATCATTGTATAATACTGATTCAACTGCATAGCCTTCCAATTTGAGAGCATCAGCCAAATCTTTGTACTTTTCTTCCGTCAAGGCATTTCTATGCGAATCATGTTCGCCATAAACCAATATCGCCAGTGGAATTGAAGACATAATTGATTCTTTACAGTTGGGCATGATTAAGCAAAGACAAGCTCAGACAGAATGATTTCAATATTTTAATTACCTGGAAAATGTAAGCATAAAATTTTCGCTTCAACTGTCAAAGGGCATCTTAATTGAAGATAAATAAAATTTGCTGATGTTGTTGTTTTATCGGCTTTTGTGGGTATTGGTTGAGTTAGTGTAAGCATAACCCTTATATGCCTCCGCAAATAAAAAAGCAGCTTATTTGTTTGCTAACTATATCCTTTAAGAAGGTAGATGATAAATTTAAGAGCGTGTTATGCTGAGACTCCCGAAGCCGGGTTTAAAAGATTGTAGCAAAATGCTGTGATTCGCTTAATTTAGTATATTCATTACCGTTATACCTATCAACCAATTGTCAGAATTCCCGAAGCATCGGGACAGGCAGGATTTAGAGGATTAAAATGATTGGAGGATTGACGCTCCCGGAGTGACAAGATATAAGGTTTCTGAAAACCGTAGGTCTAAATCCCACTGATTACCCTGGTGGCAAACTCTTTAATTAGTTGTCATGCTGAGGCCCTCGAAGCCGGGCTTTGAATGAGGATGTGTTACTTCATTACTCAACCAGTAAGTGCATGTTGCCGGTAAACAAAGAAAAAAGGAAGATTTTTATTTTGGTTTAACTTTCTCTCCAAACCTGTATATTTGATAAAACGAACATTGTTGCTGATTGCAATTACCAAGACCTAAAAATTCAGGCAGAAAAAAGAATGGAATTAATTGAATTGAAACCGGCGAAGGCGCTTAATAAAGCTTTTCTGAAAGTAAAACCGAACAGGACTGATATTGAGCGGTTCAAGGCCCATCTTATTCATTTGCTTGATGCTACCAACGAAAAAGAAACAGAAGAGTTTCATAAAAATCTCGTCTCCGATTTTTTAAAGAAAACTTATTACGATCCGGATTATTTCATCAATACAAAAGGCAGGAATGATTTAGTGATCCATAATGGCAATAAAGCCTCCTCAACGGTTGGCGTGATCATCGAAGCAAAAAGCCCGGCGAACAAAAATGAAATGATCACTACGGAAAAGCTGAATACGAAAGCTTTCCAGGAAGTGGTATTGTATTACCTGCGCGAAAGGATCATGCACAAGAATGTAGAAGTAAAACATTTGGTGATCACCAACATCAACGAATGGTTCATTTTTGATGCGGTATTGTTCGACAGGCTTTTTGCGCAAAACAAAAACTTCGTAAAACAGTTTAATGATTTTGAAGCAGCACGATTGGCTGATGTTACCACTGATTTCTTTTACAAACAAGTTGCCGAACCTTTCATCGCTGAGATAAAACAAGAGATAGAGTTTGCTCATTTTGACCTGCGCAATTATCAAGGGCCACTTCGCAATAAAGACAAAGAAAATGATAGAAAGCTGATCGCGTTGTTCAAACTGCTTTCACCGGAGCATCTTTTAAAATTGCCTTTTGTAAACGACAGCAACAGCCTGGATAAAAAGTTTTATACCGAATTGCTTCACATCATCGGGCTGAGCGAAACGAAAGACGGCAACAAAAAACTGATCGGACGGAACAAAGAAGGAGAGCGGAATACAGGGGCCATTTTAGAAGATACTATTATTCAACTTGACAGTTTGGATAAATTAAACCGACTGAATAAACCTTCGCATTTTGGCGATTCCAAAGAAGAACGGTTGTTTAATGTGGCGCTTGAATTGTGCATCACCTGGATCAACCGTGTATTGTTTTTAAAACTGCTGGAAGCGCAACAGATCAGTTATCACAAAGGCGACAAATCGTATTCATTTTTGAATAGCAGCAAAATTAAAAGCTATGATGATCTGAATAGGCTTTTCTTCCAGGTAATGGCTCAAAAATTTGATGAAAGAAATGATGATGTAAAAATACCTTTTGAGAAGGTGCCTTACTTGAACAGTTCCCTTTTTGAGCCAACCGATATTGAACATGAAACTCTTGTTATTAGTAATCTAAATGATGATAAAACACTCCCCATTATTTCTTCAACGGTATTGAAAGATGCACATGGAAGAAAGTTGGCCGGCAAACTCAAAACACTCGACTATCTGTTCAAATTTCTGGATGCTTACGATTTCAGTGGTGATGGCGGCGAAGACATACAGGAAGACAATAAAACGCTGATCAACGCATCTGTGCTGGGTTTGATCTTTGAAAAGATAAACGGTTATAAAGACGGCTCTTATTTTACGCCCGGATTTATTACGATGTATATGTGCAGGGAGACGATACGGAAGGCGGTGGTGGAGAAGTTTAAAGAATATTGTCGTCTGAATCAGGATTTACAGGATTTGGAGATTGACAGGATTGAGGACATTGGAGATTTGATTCCGAAACATATTTCGAGGAAGCAGGCGAATGAGATTGTAAACAGTTTAAAGATCTGCGATCCGGCGGTGGGGTCGGGGCACTTTTTGGTGTCGGCGTTGAATGAAATTATTGCGATAAAGAACGACCTGAAGATTCTGGAAGATAAAGAAGGGAAGTCGCTGCACTGGTACGAGATAACGGTAGAGAATGATGAGCTGGCCATTACCGACCAGGATGGTGAATTGTTTCAGTATCATCCCGGCAATAAAGAAAGCCAGCGCGTGCAGGAAACGCTTTTTCATGAAAAGGAAATCATTATTGAAAACTGTTTGTTTGGAGTAGACATCAATCCCAACTCGGTAAAGATTTGCCGGCTGAGGTTGTGGATTGAATTGTTGAAGAATGCTTATTATAAAGATGGACGGGAACTGGAAACTCTTCCCAACATTGACATTAATATTAAATGCGGCAACTCACTGGTGAGCCGTTTTGCAATAGACTCCGATTTAAAGCATGCTCTTGACAAAAGTAAATGGAATATTGAAAGTTATAGGGTCGCTGTTGATACTTATCGCAATGCAGAAAGCAAGCAAGAGAAGAAAGAAATGGAAAAGCTGATCAGCTCCATTAAATCCGATTTTGTTTCTGAACTGACTTTTAGAGATAAAGAGGCAAAGGACGTTGTGAAATTTAGGGGGCAGGTTGTGAAAATAGCAACAGAAATAAATAACAGGACAGCTTTTCGGGAAAAAGTGCCTCCAAAGCTTTATAAAGATTTGGAAAAGGCAACGAAGAAAAGAGATGAAGCTGAAAAAAGAATTGGTGAAATAGAATCCAACCGCATTTACGAAAACGCTTTTGAATGGCGGTTTGAATTTCCGGAAGTGTTGAATGATGATGGTGATTTTGTTGGGTTTGATGTGGTGATCGGGAATCCGCCGTATATAAGGCAGGAGGAGCTTCGTGAATTTAAAAATTATATATCAAGTAATTATAAACTTTACAGTTCGGGAGGTGATATTTTTTATTACTTCTATGAACTGAGCCACAATATTCTGCGCAACGATGGATACTTTTCATTTATCAATAATACATTTGACAAAACAACTGCTGGCAAGGTGCTTAGAGAATTTGTAAAGGATAATTTTAAATTAAAGAAATATGTTGATTTTACGGATGTTGTGGTGTTTGAGGAAGCAACCACCTATCCGATAATTTTAATTGCGGAAAAGTCTATACAGCAAAGCAATTTCAAGTATTTTAAGTTCAATAAAGAAAATTACGACGATAAATCTCTGTTATTTAAAAAGGATATTTATACTGAGATTGAGCAAAACAAATTGAACAGTCTAGCTTGGAACTTTTTTAATTACGCAGAACAACAGATTTTAATTAAGCTTAACAAAAACCAAGTACTTCGGGAGATATTTGGAAAATGTTATTATGGGGTAAAGACCGCTTTGAATGAAGCTTTTATTACAAATGAAGATTTGGGAATTAGTAATAAATTGAAGCCGGTGTATGAAGGGAAAGATTTAAGGAAATGGATTTCATCGACTCCTGTTAAAAAAATGATTGTATTCCCAAGTAAGTCGACTATCAAGGAGTTTGGACCCCTTGGGGAAAAAGAAGCTTTAGAAAAAATGAATATAGCATATCCTCGAATAATAAATCATTTAATTCCGTTCGAGCAAAAGGCTCGGAAACGATATGACAAGGGAGAGTATTGGTGGGAGCTTAGAAATTGTGCTTATTACGATTTGTTCGAAAAGACAAAAATTATTTTTCCTAATCTTCAAAATCAAAACAAGTTTGCATTTGACGATACGGGAAGTTATTTAAATGCCCCTGCTGTTTTTCTTCCAACAGATGATAAATCTCTGCTTGCAATTCTAAACTCAAAAATTGTGTGGTATTTTCTTAAATCTATTTGTGTAATCCGAAGCGGCGGCTATATAGAAGTGAAACCACAATACTTTGAGCAAATTCCGATTCCTAAAATAACAGAATATCAAAAGACAGAGTTAACAGAGTTAGTAGACCAAATAATTAATTCATTAAAGACAGATTCATCAGCTGATACTACTGATCTTGAAAACCAAATAGACCAATTAGTTTATCAATTGTATGGTTTAACGGAAGAAGAAATTAAGATTGTGGAAGACAACGGTAAATAGAGAAAAAAAGAGATTTTTTTAATTTTTATTTATATGCAGGAAACAAACAAAAAGGTTGCTTTTAGAGTTCTGCGAAATGAACTTTTTGACGCGCTCTCACAACTCAAAAGGAGCATAAAAAGTACAAAAAGAAAGAAGACAATATTAGAAGTAACAATAACAGATAGTTTTCTAGAGTTGTTGGTTCCCGGAATTCAACTTCAAATAACTGCTGCAACAAAGGGAGCTGCGAAGTTTACAGTCTTACTGGATTACTTTTTAGAAATCATAAAAGCTGAGAAGCCCGGCACGCTAGATTTTATGATTTCTGAAAATTCATTGAACTTAAGAGTTTTTGCTTTTTCCGTTCAAACAACCTTTTTTGAAGATGACAAAATACTTAGAAGTATTAACCTTCCAATAAATTACACAGACAAGGACATTGTAAAACTTTATTTATCCGAAAAGTACACAAATGAGGAAATAGCGTTTAATAAACTTAATGAACGAGTTGAGCGAGCGATGTTAAACACTAAAAAAGATATAGACAAGGTTTCTTCAATCATGAAAGCTTATGGGTTTAATAAAAAGGAAGTAGAATCAATTGTTTTAGACAAACTAAAAAAGATGAGTAATTTATAAACCAATTTTATACTAAATGAATATGAGTTTAAAAGAACCCAAAACATTATCTCCATCAAAAGCGGTCGCTGCAAAAACTATTTATGAAGCTTTTAAAATTTTAAAAGCTGAAGGAGGTGATTTGCCCGGAAAAGAAGTGATAGACCGCATACGACAGAATGTTCAGTTTAGCGATTGGGAAAAGGAAGTCTATGAGAAAACCGGATATGTAAGGTGGGAAGCCATTTTACATTTTTATACTGTTGATTGCGCCAAAGCTGGGTTCATGCGTAAATCAAAAGGAGTGTGGTATTTAACTCCTGAAGGCGAGCAGGCAATGAAGTTAGGACCTGTGGAATTATTGGAAGCCGCATCAGAGGCATACAAAAAATGGGATGCGAAACGTAAAGCCGAAGCAACGGAAACAATTGAAAGTTCGGAAAACAATGATGATGTTGATTTAATTGAAATCGATAAGATCCAAAGTATCCAAATTGAAAAGTTGCAGCAGGAAGCCACTTCGGGGATTAAGGATTTTATTAACCAGAAAAATCCTTATGAATTCCAGGATTTGATAGCAGCTCTTTTAAGGGCAATGGGATATCATACTTCATTCATCGCACAAAAAGGAAAAGATGGTGGCATAGATATTATTGCATACCAGGACGCATTGGGAATTCAAAAACCAAGAATCAAGGTGCAAGTAAAACATTATCCTGAAACACCGATAGGAGTAGAAGTGATAAGAAGTTTAAAAGGATTGATCAATCATGGCGAAGAGGTAGGATTGTTCGTGACCAGTGGACGGTTTTCCAACGAAGCGGAACGTTTTGCCCGCGAAGCGAACGTTCATATCAAACTAATTAACGGCGAAGAATTGATTTCACTGTGGCAGGAATATTATTCAAAGATGCCTGACGAAGATAAAAGTCTGTTGCCGTTGCAGGCGATTTATTTTTTGGGAGGGAATGAATAAAGCTAAATAAAACACTACTACCTATGAAAAAAAAATGGAGCATTGTTCGGCTTCAACTTAGGTCTATTTCAATAGCAAAAAAGCAACGGAGAAATAGGCATAAGAAAAAATTGAGAAATATAGAAGTTCAGAAAAGAAAGAAAATCAATGCCGATGAAAAGATAATTAGAAACAGAAACAAAAAAAGTAGGGTTGAGAATATCAAAATCGATGCTGGCTTTAGCTTTTCATTGTTTCAGGAACCGGAAAATGTAATTCGAATTATAGAGTCGCTTGAAAGATGCAAAACAAAAAGCAAATATTTAAAAGTCGTTCAAATCGAACTTTCTAATATTAAACAGATTGACATGGGGGCAATAAGTTTCTTGCTTGCAAAAGTTCATGAAATGTCTCAATTAAAAGCTGTAAAAATTTGGGGTACAGTACCGAAAGATGAATCTTGCAAGGAAGTTTTCAATACATCAGGTTTCTTAGATTATATGCGAGATTTAGGTGGAAATAAATTTAAGAAACATAGCGAAAATTTCATTTTTAAAGTTGGTACAGATAGAACGAATAATCAGAAAGTGGGAAGAACCATTGAAAAAGCAATGAAGTTTTTGACCGGTATAGAACAAAAGTTTCCTCCAGTGTATAGTATCGTACAAGAAATTTGTTCAAATTCAGTTGAATGGGCGAATGCTCCGGAAACAAGAAACAAGAATTGGTTCTTGTCAGTTAATTATCCACAAGGAAATAATTTAGTTGAGTTTACGATGACAGACATAGGATACGGTATTCTGCATACTCTTAACCGCAGATTTGCTCGCTTAATTTCTGAAACTCTTAAACTAACTAAAGATGATGAAATCCTTTACAGGGCCTTTGAAAGGAAATATAGCTCTAAAACAAACGAGACTAACAGAAACAGAGGGTTACCACTAATAAAAGATAGATTTGAAAGAAGTTTTGTGAAAAGAATGAGGGTGATAACAAATAATGTATTTTTAGATTTTGAAGATAGTAATAAAACAAGACTTTTGTCTAAAAATTTGCCAGGCACTTTTTATACCTGGCAAGTCGATTTAAATTGTTTAGAAAAATGGGAACAGCAACAATTAAATTAATTGTCAGAGAATATTCTGAATATCCTGGTCCACGATATTGCGACCAAGGAGATTGCTCAGGAGAGGACTTTTACCATACTATTTTGAATACTGCATTTGCTGAATCATATAAAAAAAATCAGAAACTGTTAATCGACCTTGATGGAACTGCAGGCTATGCATCATCATTTTTAGATGAAGCATTTGGTAATTTAGTATATGATTTTTCCCTCGAAAACGTAAAAACAAAAATCGAAATTATATCTAACCAGGAGCCAGATTGGATAGATATGATAACAAACGATGTTTTTATTGATTGGGAGGAAAGAAGGAAAAACAAAGAGGCTCCAAAAAAGACTGTCGATCATCCGGCTTGGTACCGTATACAAGACAAAGAACTTATTAAAGAAAAATGGAAATAGTTTTTAGATTTTTATGCCTATCTGCTTCTGATTGGATTGCGATTGTTAATATTATAATTACTTCTCTTATTGGAGTTTGGATTGGACTTATAGTTCAAAAAAATCTTACCACAAATCGAGCTGTAAAAGATTATTTTATATCAGAGGTAAATGGAATTAATAGCAGTTATATGACTTTTTTAAATCGCCTCTATAAGGATAGACTTTCTGCAAAGTATATTCAAGAATGGTTAAAGGTCATGAACATAAGAATTGAAGTAGCTGAAAATTCTATGAAGTCCTACTTAAAGGTAAGGCCGGAGGTTTTAGAGAATCATATATCCTTAAAGAAGTTTATTACCTCCTGTAATGAATTTAATAGTGGATACAAAAATCCAAATATTACTTTCGAGGTGGCTACAAAAAATTATATGCTAGAAATGAATCGATCGCTAAAAAATGCTTTTGTGAAAATTGTGGTCGATATTAATAAAGCAAAAAATAACAGAAGATCCAGTTAGTTTTTTGCTTCATCTTTAATTATTACAACCTTACTTCCCCTCAATCAATTTCTCTAACCCCATTTTTATACCTATAATTTTAAGGTATTTTAGTGTGAATAGCTTTTAAATTTGTACAAAACTATTATTATGGGAAAAATAATTTTTCGATATTTCAGTATAGATGAAAATGATCAGACAAGAAGAGAAAGGGAAATTTCACGAAGCGTGGTAAAAAATTTTGCCAAGAACGAATGTTCTATTGAAAATGAATTTCCAATTTACCAGGAAAGGTTCGATTTTTCAAACATGTACATTAAAGTACTTGTTGGATTAAAAGGTAGAATTATTAAAAATATCCATGTAGCTATTAATAAGGAAGCACCTTATGAAAGTTATATGTACGAATGGCCGCCACTATATGAACAATGAATAACTAATGGTAAAAGAGTCTTATGATTAATCTTCAGTACTTAAAAATTCATTATGCTCACCTACGTTGCCGCCTTCCACTTTTCTTATTATCAGCCTCAAACTGATTAAAGATAATTTCCAAAATTTTCATCCTTGGAATTTCTACTAGATCTGCAATTCGAAAAAGATCATTAACAACAAATAATTCCACGTTCTCCATTAGATTAGTGAAGCGTGCATTGTTCATTCCCAAATCTTTGTAGACAACGCTTTTTGGTAGAATATCAAAGATTTGCGTGAATAATGTTATATGGCCACTATCAATTAAATTTTTTACAACAGTATAACGCTTATCCTTTATCATTATCCAAAGAAAATACATAATCATTTAAATTATCAATAATGATATTAAGTGATGTATTAAATGAAATTAAATATTCCTTTTAATAGAACAAAAGATTCTTTTTGTTAGAATGTTTAGTTCTATTATATTTACTGAATAATTTTAATAACGGCTATTATGAGTTCTAAAGAACTGTATATTAGGGCAAATACATTGAGTTCAAAAAACACATTTCCCTCGATCCCAAAGCGCGATCTGGATTTCATACTTTACAATCTCATGTTGCAGAATTTAAGGAAGGAAGAATTGGCCACAGGTAAAACTTATCGCAAAGCAAATCCTTACATCGTTATACATTACTATAAAAGTTCCCGGGTAATAAACCGGATGAAAGGTGCAGCGCTTGCGCTACATAAAACGCAATTCATAAAGAAACCAAAGAACCCGATTTGAGTTGAGGGTTCATACATATAAGCAGCCTCGCTTTGCAGGCAATGATAAATAATTAATAAAGCTGCTGTTGTTATCACAGCGTATTGCACACAGGTTTAGTAATAAACCAAAACGTAACGTATTATGCCATTGACACATGAAGATCACTATTACACGGGTTTCAGGAACGGCGATGAAAAAGCGTTCGAATATGTATATGCACGGTATTACCGGCCGCTGTACCGGCACGGTTATGAAATAATAGATGATGAATTTGCCGTCAACTGCATTGTGAATGAAGCCTTCCTCAAGGGATGGAAGTTTCGCGAACAAATGGAAAACATGCGCCACATCTATTGTTTCATCCGGCAAAATGTGAAATGGAAATGTTATACTTATTTAAAAAATCCAACTAACCGTTTTCACCGAATGCTTGCTCACCCCGAATACTTAAGCAACCTTCCTGGAATACCAGGATCAGAAAAAGAGGAACACCAGCTAGCAGATAAAAAACTGAAGGCGATAGAAGAAGCGTTGCCCTACCTGCCGGGCAACAGGCAAACCATCATGACCTTGTATTTTAAATATGGCTACAGCTGTAAGAGAATTGCACGGAGGTTTGGCACCACCAACCAGGCAATCAGCCTCGAAGTGAAGAGAAGCCTGGAAAGCCTTAGGAAGATGGTGCATGCGCAAAAGAGATTGAACGAAAGGAAACCACCGATGTTGATGCATGCACAAAAGAAACTAAACGAGAGGAAGCCGCTAAAGTCTTGGAGGCATTTGAATACCGAAGGGATGGACGAACAAACACGGCAGGTATTCACCATGCGCTATGTAGAGAAGCAGGAGTTTGCCACTATTGCGCAAAAACTTGGGATACCGTTGGCACGGGTGCAGCAACATTACGTGATGGCCCATCGCAAAATAAAAGAAATACTTACACAATGAATAAAGATACCATCATATTAACCCGGCGCATCCAGTTGTTCGTGAACAGCAAGGATAAAGAAGTGATAAAGGAAGCTTATCAAAAGTTATACGACTGGCGGTATGCGTGCTTCCGGGCGGCTAATTATATTTTTACCCACTTGTATTTGCAGGAGCAGATAAAGGATCTGTTTTATCTCGAGGAGGGTATCTATATGAAACTTGTGGACAGGACAAAAGATGAAAATGGTATTTTCAACCTGTCGAGAATGGGGACGATCTACCAGGTGTTGTCCAGGAATTTTAAAGGCGAAGTGCCGATGGCTATCCTGAGTAATCTTAATACTACTCTCTTCAAAAATTTTAATAATGAACGTCTGTCTTACCTGAAAGGTGAAAGATCGCTGAGAAATTACAAACGGGAAATTCCGGTTCCTTTTGCCGGCAGGGAGGCAAGAAACTGGCAACTCACGGAGGACAAAAGAAACTTCACCTTTACGCTGTTCGGGATTCCTTTCCGGACATACCTTGGAAGAGATTTTTCGGATAAAAAAGTGTTGCTTGATAAGATGATGGCAGGAATAATAAAATTTTGCTCTGGCTCTATACAATTAAAAGACAACAAAATATTTTTACTGGCAGTTTTTAGGATGGAAAAAGAAAAACATTCATTGGATGAAAACGTCATTGCGGAGGCTGCTTTATCAATTGACTATCCTGTAACAGTAACAATAGTAAAAAGCCTTTATACTATTGGTAGCAAGGAAGAATTTTTATACAGGCGTCTTGCCATCCAGGCAGCAAAGCGGCGGGTGGCAAAAGCAGTATCTTATAACCGCGGAGGAAAAGGCAGAGAAAAGAAATTAAAAGCGCTTGATCGTTTTTCTGAAGCGGAAAAAAATTATGTCAGTAACCGCTTGCACCTGTATAGCAGGAGATTGATTGATATATGTATTCGTTATGGAGCCGGTACATTAATTCTTACCAGGCAGGAAGAAAAGCAGGAGGCGGCAAAAGAAGACAGCTTTTTGTTACGTAACTGGAGTTATTATGAGTTGAAAGAAAAAATTTTGTACAAGGCAAATAAGGCGGGGGTTGGGGTGATAGTGGAGTAGGGATAATATGCTGATTAGTCAATTGGCTAATGTGCTGATGGGGGATCGCTTTTGAGTTGGT
>JBQCEG010000025.1:0-95442 GCA_051960475.1 Ginsengibacter sp. | reverse complement strand
GTGATGAAGGATTTTAATTTTGAATCGTTGCACCAGCAAATAAAACCAATGATATTCATCATGCCGCCAAACGCTGCGAAGCAAGGCTTTTACAATGCGATCTCAGTAAAACTGGCCGGCAAAAATGTATCTTCAGGATTAGCCACTCTAAAAGATGCATGGCAAAAATATTTGCCTGATCTACCCTATCAATATAATTTTTTGGATGAGCAATTTGCCAAACTTTACCAGGCAGAACAACGCCAGCAAACGATCTTCACGATTTTTGCGTGCATTGCTATTTTCATTGCGTGCCTTGGTTTGTTTGGCCTTTCGGCTTTCGCGATTGCACAAAGAGTAAAAGAGATTGGTGTAAGAAAAGTGTTGGGGGCGAACGTAAGTTCCATTGTTGCTTTGTTGTCAAAAGACTTTTTGAAACTGGTTTTGATCTCGGCAATCATTGCGTTCCCGGTTGCGTGGTATGCGATGTCAAGATGGTTGGAGGATTTTGCCTACCGCATCAACATTCACTGGTGGGTTTTTCTATTGGCTACTTTATTAACGATGTTGATAGCCCTTGCTACTGTTAGTTTCCAGGCGATAAAGGCGGCGGTTGCCAATCCTGTGAATAGTTTGAGGAGTGAGTAGTTTAATGTGAAAATTTGAAAATGTGAAAATGTGAAAATTAAAATTAAAGCTATTTGTTGGTTTACTAACAATAATGGTTAAACGAAACTAAAATGATAAAAAACTATTTTAAAACCTCCTGGCGGAATTTAACGCGCAACAAAGTCTTCAGCACTATTAATATTTTGGGGCTTTCTATAGGCATCAGCGCTTCCCTTATAATTTTTCTTATTACCTGGTACGAGTTCAGTTATGACAAATTCGAGCCGGATCATAACAACATCTACCGTGTAGTTCTTGACGTGAAAACAAATGGCATGGGAGGCCACAGCGGGGGCGTACAGGCACCATTGGCCAGGGCGATAAAGCAAGAGGTAACAGGCGTTCAACAGGTGATTCCAATAATGCAATTCCAGGGAAATACCAAAGCTACGGTGAAGGTAAAAAGGCCTCATTCCTCAAAGGAAATTGTATTGAAAGACCAGCCTGGTATCGTGTTTACCAATCCGCAATATTTTTCTCTAGTGCCGTTTCAATGGGTCGGCGGTTCACCCAAAGAGGCACTTAAAAATCCCTTCAGCGTTGTTATAACAGAAAGCCGGGCGCATGAATATTTCCCATCTCTTGCCACAAGCGATATTATTGGAAAACAAATTACTTATAACGATGACGTTACAGCAACTATTTCGGGCATTGTAAAAGACCTCGATAAACAAACTGTATTTACAGGCAAAGAATTTATCTCTTATGCTACAATTTCACAAACGAATTTGCAGGATCGGTTTATGATGAATGTGTGGGATGACTGGATGGCATATTCACAATTGTACATTAAACTTGCAGCAAATAAGAGCCCCTCACAAATTGAAGCACAGTTAAAGGCGCTTTTTACAAAATACGACAAAAACGATCCACATCAGGCTATGGCTAAGGCATTGTATTTTCACCTGCAGCCTTTAAACGATGTACACTTCAATAATTTATACGCATCGCCTGGTTTAAGAATCGCCGATAAAACTACCTTGTATGGATTGCTTGGCATTGCCGCATTTTTACTTTTGCTGGGAAGTATCAATTTTGTCAATCTTACTACCGCCAACGCAGCACACCGGGCAAAAGAGATCGGTATTCGTAAGACAATGGGAAGTTCCAGGAAACAGTTGGTATGGCAGTTTTTAAGTGAAACGTTTTTGATTACGCTTGTGGCTACCTTACTTTCCGTTTGCCTTACGCCCCTCTTATTTAGCCTTTTTTCCGGTTACATTCCAGAAGGACTTCATATTGACTTTTTGCAAAAACCAGTGATACTTCTTTTTCTTTTGCTGCTTACCATTTTTGTGAGTTTTATTTCAGGGCTTTATCCGGCGATCATTTTATCCGGCTATAAACCAGTACTGGTTTTAAAAGGCCAATCATCTCAAAACAACGGCGAAACAAGGCAAGCGTGGGTAAGGAAAACATTAACCGTTTCACAGTTTGTTGTAGCGCAATTTTTTATCATTGTTACAATTATGGTGAGTAAGCAAATCAATTATTCACTGAATACTGATCTTGGCTTCAAAAATAAAGAAGGCATTATCACCTTCGATATTCCCCGTGATACAGTCCCTTCACATATACAGCAACTTTTAAATGAAATAAATGCCATCCCTGAAGTGGAAGTGGCCAGTTCCGGTTTTTTGTCACCGTCGGATAATGGAGTTGCCCTAACTAACGTTTCGTATGCCCCAAGAAAAGATATACAGCCCCAGGTACAACTCAGGTGGGGCAATCCTTCTTATTTGAATGTGTATGGTATTCAATTGCTGACAGGTAGAAATGTAGCACCCAGTGATACTTTCAGGGAGTTCCTAATTAATGAAACTTATGCCAAATTGCTGGGTTTTAAAAAACCGGAAGATGCCATAGGCAAGCAATTGACTTTTAATAATAAAAGTATGCCCATCGTTGGAGTGATGCAGGATTTTCATGATCAGTCGATGCGATCTCCAATATTTCCGCTGGTATTTACAGATGGCAATGGCTCTACATTTCATGTGCGATTAAGACCTAATATTGCCGGAACAGAAACATGGAAAAAAGGAATCGCCAAAATTCAGAAGGATTTTCATGAACTCTATCCCTCAGAAGATTTCAATTATAAGTTTTATGATGAGACGATTGCCTCAATGTATAAAAGTGAATTGCAAACGGCAAGCCTGCTGTCATGGGCAACAGGGTTGGCCATCTTTATAAGTTGCCTGGGTTTGCTGGGGCTCGTTATTTATACCATCAATTCAAGAACAAAAGAAATTGGAATCCGTAAAATACTCGGAGCAACAATAACCAACCTCGTCGCCATTTTAACCACGGATTTTATGAAACTGGTTATCATAGGTTTTCTGATAGCTGCTCCGCTGGCATGGTGGGCTATACATGAGTGGCTAATGGATTATGCCTACCGAACTCCCGTAAGCTGGTGGGTGTTTTTATTAAGTGGTTCGGCAATGTTGGTGGCAGCATTGATAACACTAAGCATCCAAACGATAAAAGCAGCAATGGCAAACCCGGTGAATAGTTTGAGGAGTGAGTAGTTAATGTGAAAATTTGAAAATGTGAGAATGTGAAACTCAGGAATTTTAAATATTGGTAGGTTTACTGTAGCCGGCAAGAAGAAACTCTATAAAAGTAGTTAGTTCAAAAAAACAGACTTGATGATAAAAAACTATTTTAAAACTGCCTGGCGTAATATCATAAGGGGCCGGTTTTATTCTTTGGTGAATATTATTGGCTTATCTACCGGAATTGCTTTTACCTTATTGATTGGCGCTTATGTATGGAGTGAGTTACAGGTAAATGAAAGTTTAAAAAATACAGACCGGCAATACATCATTCAAAGTAAATGGAAAAACCAGAATGAAGGCGAAGATTTTACTTCACCCGGTGCTTTAGCAAAAGCATTAAGAGAAAGCTACCCGGGACTGGTTGCAAATTATTACCGTTGGGATGGTATCACATCCAATGTTTCAAATGGTAATGATGTTTTTCGGGAAGATATTTCTATTTGTGATAGTACAATGCTGAAAATGTATGGGTTTCCCCTCTTATACGGCAACCCGGCAACAGCTTTAAATGAGCCGTTTTCTGTTGTATTGACCAGGGATATGGCTATAAAATATTTTGGCAAAACAGATGTTATTGGAAAGTCTCTTACGATTGAAAATTTTTCGGGCGCCCGTCATGATTTTATTATTACAGGTGTATTGAATTCTTACCCGAAAAATTCGGTTACAGATCTGATAGACGGTAATCCAAATAAGCTGTTTGTTTCAACAAGCAACCTAAGTTTCTTTGGAAGAAATATGAATTGGTCAAATCCTCATATTGCCAGTTATGTTGAGTTGAAAAAGGGTGTTAACCGCTCTCAACTCATAAAACCAATGAAGCACCTGATCAAAGAAAATGCCTCACCACAGTTTAATGCTGACCTGAAGCTCTCACTTGTCTTACTTAAAGATTACTACCTGGATTCTAATAATGGATTGGTCAAAAAAATGTTGTATGAGTTATCTGCCATTGCAGTATTCATCTTAATAATGGCTTGTATCAATTTTATCAATATCTCAATTAGTAAGTGTGCGTCAAGAATGAAAGAAATAGGCCTCCGTAAAGTGTTAGGAGGAATGAAAAGGCAACTGATACTTCAATTTCTGATTGAGTCAATGATTATCGTTTTTATTGCCACGCTGTTTGCGATTTTTATTTACATACTGAATGAAAATTTATTCAGCAATATTTTAGGTACAACGATTCCCAGCCTTGATAGTTTTCCTGTTTCCTTTATTGCTTTCCCGCTATTATTTATTATAGTAATAGGATTTATAGCAGGCATTTATCCGTCATTCGTATTATCCTCATTAAAGCCGGTAGAATCCTTAAAAGGAAAACTAATTTCCGTACAAGATCATGTGAAAATGCGAAGGGCCTTAATAGGATTACAATTTGGAATAGCCGTCATTGCTTTCATAGGCGCTATTGTAATAACAAAGCAAATCGATCTTTTTCTGCAGGGTAATTTAGGATACAATAAAAATTTTATCCTCTCCGCGCAACTTCCCAGAAACTGGACCAGGGAAGGCGTTGATAAAATGGAAACTATCCGTGATCAATTTGCTTCAATGCCCTTTGTAAAAGATGTTTCCCTTTCATTTGAAATTCCTGATGGCAATAACAGCAACGACGTTCCCATCTATAAATTAGGAACTGATTCAACCCAGGCAGTTTCTACAAAAATCCTTGAAAACGATGAAAAGTTTTTATCCGTTTATCAAATACCCCTGGTAGCTGGTTCTCCATTTGAAGGCCACAGACTTGATTCTTTAAAAGTAATCCTTAACCAAACGGCCGTAAAGGCTCTTGGCTGGTCAAATGCAAATGACGCAATTGGTAAGCAGGTAAAAATTCCCGGAAATCCTGCAATATATACCGTGAAAGGTGTTACGAATGATTTTCACTTTGGATCGATGGAAAAACAAACGGCACCAATTATAATGTTCAATCTTGAATACGATTATATTTATCGTTTTCTTTCTTTCAAGATCAGGCAAAGCAACATTGCCGGTTCTGTGGATGCTCTTCGAAAAAAATGGGCATCTCTGTTACCCGGAAGTCCGTTTGAATACAAATTTATGGATGAAACATTACTGAAAATGTACCAGCCGGAATTGCAGCTAAAAAAAGCTTCCTACGCCGCAACAATTCTCGCATTGATCATTGTATTACTGGGGGTTCTCGGCCTTGTATCATTGGGCATTCAAAAAAGAACAAAAGAAATTGGGATCAGAAAAGTATTAGGGTCATCGGTTGCAGAAATCATGTCATTATTTATGAAGGAATTTTTTTGGGTAATCCTGATCTCTGGTGTTGTGGCATGCCCGGTAGCTTATATTATTATGAATAAATGGTTACAGGAATATGCGTATAGAATAAATATCACTCCCGCACCATTTGTAGTGTCTGTCTTTGTTCTTGGTATTATAACATCAATATTAATCTGCGTTCAAACAGTAAAGGCAGCGAGGGCGAATCCTGTGAAAAGTTTGAGAAGTGAGTAATTACCTAATTAGCTGATAAGCTAATGTGCTGATGGGAAGAATATGAAAATGTGAAAATTTGAAAATGGAGAAATGTGAAAATAAAAATTAAAGCTATTTGTTGCTTTACTAACAATAATGGTTAAACGAAAACTTGATCTCGTAATTCGTAATTTTTAATTCTTAATTGAATAGCCATGTTTAAAAATTATTTTAAAATTGCCTGGCGGAATCTTACTAAAAACAAAGCCTTTAGTATTATAAACGTTACGGGGCTTTCCGTTTCAGTTGCGTTTTGCTTGCTGCTGTTTTTTTATATTAGGTATGAGGAATCGTATGATTCTTTTCATTCAAAAAAAGATCATCTCTTCAGACTGGAAATGAGCAATACTTTTCCTTCAGCTGATACCACAAAAGAAAAAGGTGTATTTTCTTTCCTTACAAAAAATGACGATGTAAAAAACCAGCTAACCTTTCCATTGGTAGTTGCTGCGAATATGCAAAATGCTTTTCCCGAAATAAAAAGCATAACCCGGTTTAGAGATGAGAGAGACAATATTATTAAAGTAAATAACGAAGTCTTCAAAGAAAAGCATGTATTGTATGCGGATAGCAATTTTTTTAAGAACCTTTCTTTTCACCTTTTAGAAGGTAATCCCAAAACAGTACTTAATTCTACCAGTAATATAGTTATATCAGCTTCACTTGCAAAAAAATATTTTGGCAACCAAAACCCTCTCGGCAAAACTATCCAGGTAATTGTTGATACTACGCAAACATTCATTATAAGCGGTGTTGCTGCGGATGCGCCTCATAATTCAAGTATACAATACAGTGTAGTGATGCCGCTACTTGCTTATCCAAATTACCAAAGCAATATAAATGATGGATTTAACCAGGCAAACCATTTGTACCTCGTTGAACTGGCAGATAATGTTGATTACAAAAAGTTTGAGAAAAAGATGAATAAATGGGTGACTGAATATTACACAAAACCTTTTGTTGCTGAATATGGAAAATATTATACTAACTACGACTTTAAGAATTTTCGCTGGTATTTACGTCCGTTGGCTGATGCGCATTATAATGCATCTGAACCGTGGGGGCATTATACGGATGCCAATAAAATGTACCAGTTGGCTTGCCTGGTTATCATTATCCTGCTAATTGCTGCTTTAAACTACGTTTTACTTGGCATTTCAAATGCAGCAAGCCGCTCCCAGGAAATTGGTGTTCGAAAGGTGTTGGGAGCAAAGAGAATTTCCGTTATTGCACAATTTTGGGTAGAGACATTACTTGTAACAGTTATTGCTGTTTCTCTTGGGTTTATTTTAATGCAATTATTGCTTCCGCTTTTTAACAGGTTGATGGATTCGCAAATAAATTTTGCGGATTTTTCTTTGTTCTATGTAATTGCCGCGCTGGTTGCTCTTGCGCTATTTTTAAGCCTTATAGCAGGTTATTACCCGGCGTTGTTACTATCAAAATTGAGACCTGCATCTGTTATTAAAAGTTTCCAAACATTTAAAATTAATCCAAGGCTTTCCAAAGTAATGGTTATTGTTCAATATACAGCATGCGTGGTGTTGATGATTGCAGCTTTTGTTATCAGCAGGCAAATGCAATTTATTAATAATAAAGATCTGGGATTTGACAAAGACCAGGTGTTGATGGTAAGTAATCCAAAGTGGGATCCTGCATATACAAAACAATTGACCGAAAGATTGCAGGTGTTTGCTCAATCACAGCCCGGAGTCATTTCTTTTTCAGGAATGAATGGTAACCTGGATGGAGAATATAACACTAACGGTTTTATGTTGAATGGTACGCAGCAGTGGCGTAAACAGATAAGTGTTTATTACAATTATTTTGAAATGCTGGACATAAAATTTCTGCAGGGAAGACCTTTTTCAAGAAATTTTCCTTCAGACACTTCAAGAGAAGTAAGTCCAATTATTGTGAATGAATCCCTGTTCAAAATGTTAGGAAAAGATGCGAAGGTAGGTGAATACAACAAGCCATTACGCGGAACAATTATTGGCGTAGTAAAAGATTACAATTTTGAAACGCTTTCTAAAAAAATAGAACCTGAAGAACATCGGCTGGCTACGAGATATATTGGCAATTTCATGTTCAAAGTAAAAGCAGGTAGTATGCAAAATGTAATTGCAGCCTTACAAAAACAATGGAAAGGAATTTCAGATAATTATCCTTTTGATTATACATTTCTGGACCAGGATATTGCAAAAATGTATGATGCTGATATGCGCTGGCAAAGAATTATACAGGCTTCATGCTTCTTTGCCATATTTATTGCGTGTATGGGCCTGTTTGGTTTATCTGCTATAAATGCCATCAATCGTACAAAAGAAATCGGTATAAGAAAAGTGTTGGGTGCAACGGTAAAAGATATTGTGGCTACACTATCTTCCAGTTTTATAGCAATGATTGCTATTTCTGTTGTAATCGCTATTCCATTAGCCTCTTGGATTATGAATAAATGGCTTGATGATTTTGCTTACAGGATAAGTATAACCTGGTGGATGTTTGCTATAGCAGGAATAGTTGCATTGCTTATTGCATTTCTTGCCATTAGTTTCCAGGCGATAAAAGCGGCAAGGGGGAATCCTGTAGAAAGTTTGAAAAGTGAATGATTAGCTAATTAGCTGATTTGCTAATGTACTGATGGACCGGATTTAAAAATGCGAAAATGTGAAAATGATAAAAATAAAAAATTGAGTTATTTGTTGGTTTACTAACAATAATGGTTAAACGAAAATTTGGTCTCGTAATTCGTAATTTTTAATTCTTAATTGAATACCGTGTTTAAAAATTATTTTAAAGTTGCACTGAGGAATTTATGGAAGCACCGTGTGTTTTCCATGATCAATATTATGGGATTGGCGGTGGGCATGACGGCCTGCTTTCTCATTTACCTGTATGTTCATTTTGAGACGAACTATGACGCCTTCAACACAAAAGCCGATCGTATTTATCGCATCGTGACTGACATAAAAACTCCTTCAGACGTATTGCACTGGAGCGCCACTTCAGCACCTATGGCCATTAATATGGAAAAAGATTTTCCGGAAGTAGAGTCGGCTGTGCGCATCAGCGGCCAAAGCTTCCTGGTGCGCAAAGGAAATGAAAAATTCCAGGAGAAGAATTCTATAATGGCCGATTCCACGCTTTTCAAAATCTTTGACTTCCCCCTCATTTATGGCGATAAGAATACGGCTTTAAAGGAACCAATGAGCGTTGTTCTTTCTCAAACTGCCGCCAAAAAATATTTTGGAAATAAAAATCCCGTGGGGCAGACGGTGATCTTAACCGGCAAGAATCTCAACGCAACGGTAACGGGCGTAATGAAAGACATACCTGAAAATTCGCAGATCAAGGCAGACATGATCGTATCAATGTCTTCGCAAAAACAAATTTATGGGGGTACTAATGACAGCTCCTGGGCTAATTTTTATCTGAATTCGTATTTATTATTAAAACCTCACACAAACTATAAGAAACTTGAAGCGAAATTCCCGGACTTTTTAGACAGGCATACAGGAAAAGAACTGAAGGAGGCCCAAATGAGTTTTACACTTTTCCTGGAGCCACTAAGAGATGTTTATTTGTATTCAACGAGGGACGGCAGCCAATCGGGTAACATCAACAATGTATACATATTCTCGGTAATCGCTTTATTCATTCTTCTTATCGCCTGCATCAATTTCATTAACCTTACCACCGCGAGAAGTGCAGAACGGGCCAAAGAAGTGGGCATCCGCAAAGTGATCGGAGCAGCACGCCTTCAACTCGCCAAACAGTTTACCGGCGAAAGTGTGGTGATCAGTTTGATAGCATTTATCATTTCTGTGATCCTTTGTGCCCTGCTACTCCCCTCGTTCAATCAGCTTGCGGGAAAACAAATAAGCACGGCCTTCTTTTATCACCCGATGTACATCGTTAGTCTATTTTTAATTTCAGTTGCCATTGGTATCATTGGCGGTTTCTACCCGGCACTGGTATTATCTTCCTACAAACCGGTTGCAGTATTAAAAGGCCGGTTCCTTACCGGCAACAAAGGCGTTTTATTAAGAAAGGGACTGGTGATCTTCCAGTTTACCATCTCCATTATTTTGATCACCGGCACGCTCATCGTTTACAACCAGCTCCATTATATGCGCAGCCGGGATCTTGGGTTCAATAAGGACCAGACAATGATCATTGATACTAATGATGATAAAAATAAAGATGCGTTTAAAGAATCGCTTTCATCGATACAAGGCGTTCGTTCCACCGCTTTTTCTTCAGGTATCCCCGGAGGAGGCGTCAACACTGCCTATTCAAAAGTGGAAAATAACAATGGCGAAATGCAAACCACCAATCTCGATATTTATTTTGTCGATTTTAATTTCATCAACCAGTATCAAATGAAACTGGTTGCCGGCCGCGCATTTTCCCCTGACTATGGCGGAGATACAACACACGCGATGGTTATCAATGAAAGCGCATCTAAACTTTTGGGATTTGCTTCGCCTCAACAAGCAATAGGAAAGAATTTTGATCAATGGGGAAGGCAGGGTAAAATTATTGGCGTGGTAAAAGACTTTCACTACCAGGCATTGCAGCAACCGATCAAAGCACTGAGTATGCGAATTGATTCTTCGGATAATTACCAGTTTCTTTCGGTAAAAGTGGCTGCGAAAAATTTGCCCTCCACTATTAAAGCTATTGAGTCAAAATGGAACCAGATAATTCCTAACAGGCCATTTGATTACAGTTTTCTTGATGAGAGTTTCGACAAGCAATACCGCGCCGAAGACAGGTTTGGCGAATTATTTTTCAACTTTGCCATTCTTGCCATTTTTATTTCCTGCCTCGGATTGCTCGGTCTCGCTTCTTACAGTACGCTTCAGCGCACGAAAGAGATCAGCGTTCGAAAAGTGCTGGGTGCTTCAGTTTCAGGAGTTACTACACTGCTTACAAAAGACTTTATCCGCCTCGTTTTGATAGGCCTGCTCATCGCCTCTCCCATCGCGTGGTTCATAATGAATAAATGGCTCCAGGGTTTTGCGTACAGGACGAATATCGGCTGGGGTACTTTTGCATTTGCAGGAATTATTGCAGTGCTGATCGCCATAATAACGGTGAGTTTCCAGGCCATTAAAGCCGCGGTGGCTAACCCGGTGAAGAGTTTGAGGAGTGAGTAATGTGCTAATTAGCTGATTAGCTGATGTGCTGATGGAAGCAATAAGAAAATGGCAAAATGAATGAAATTGTGTAAGTAATGAAATTTTATTTTTTGTTTAAACAAAATAAAATCACTTGTAACTTTTTTAATTCACCAACGTATTACAAAAATGATCAGGGGAAAACCTTTCCATTTTTCCAATGATAATTCTAAACTTTAAAACAATAAAAATGAAAAAATTACTAACGCTATTACTGGTTGCCTTTGCCTCCACTGCAGTGATGGCTCAGAATCAGCCGTACATCACAAAAACATTTTCCGGTAAAAACATCAACCATATCGTTTCGGAAACAAGCGGTGGTAATATTACGGTTGAGGCTTCGAATTCACCTCGCGTGGATGTGTATGTGAACAAGAATGGCAAAAACAAAAATTTGTCGGATGAAGAGATCAAAGCAAGAATCGAAAAAGATTATGACCTTAAGGTTGATGTTGAAAACGGAACGCTCACTGCTACTGCAAAACCAAAACACAGCCTTACCAACTGGAACAATGCGTTGAGTATTTCATTTCATATTTATTCACCCGCAAATGTATCTTCAAAATTAACTTCAAGCGGCGGAAACATACAACTGTCAGGACTTTCAGGCGACCAGGATTTCACAACCAGCGGGGGAAACCTCGAACTGAATGAATTGAGTGGAAAGATTAAAGGTGTAACATCAGGAGGAAATATTTACCTCAAAAGTTGCAAAGATTATGTGGATCTGGCAACAAGCGGAGGAAATATTATGGGTAAAAGTTCTTCCGGAGAAATCCGCTTATCCACTTCAGGCGGATCTATTCAATTAAAAGATCTGGATGGCAATATTAAAGCAACAACCAATGGTGGAAACGTTGATGCGGAGGCTGTCAAAGGTGAACTCAAAGCATACACTTCCGGTGGAAATGTTTCATTGCAAAAACTTAATTGCAGTGTAGAAGCGGGTACCAGCGGCGGAAATGTTGATGTATCAATTCAATCAGCCGGAAAATATGTTACCATTAAAAATTCTGCAGGAAGAGTTCATTTGAGCATTCCTAAAAACACCCGAATGGATCTGAACCTTAGCGCGATGAGAATTTCTACCCAAAACCTTCAAAACTTTAGCGGCTCCAACAACAAAGAAGAAATCAAAGGAAAAGTAAACGGTGGTGGAATTCCCGTGACTGTTGAATCGAGCGGAGGAAATCTGGATGTGGTTTTTGATTAAATGATTTCAAAATAAATATTATGAAGCGTTGTTCAATACGGACAACGCTTTTTTATGCAAAATAAAATGGTCTTTTATTTGTTTGTTCACTGTTATCATTGTTCAATTCTCTTTTGAAAAATTCATTGCATCAGTTTAATTTCAATCAAAATAATTTTTGAAATACATCACAAGAACTATTTGGATTTTATCGCTTGTAAGCCTGTTTACTGACACGGCAAGTGAAATGCTTTACCCCGTAATGCCCGTTTATTTAAAGTCAATAGGTTTTTCAGTGGTATTGATAGGAGTGCTTGAAGGTGTAGCCGAAGCTACGGCGGGACTCAGTAAAGGTTATTTTGGTAAGAAGTCAGATGCAACCGGAAAGCGTATTCCTTTTGTGCAATGGGGTTATTCCTTAAGTGCGATTTCCAAACCGATGCTGGCGCTTTTTATTTATCCTCTTTGGATTTTTTTGTCAAGAACGATGGACAGGCTTGGAAAGGGCTTAAGAACCGGTGCCCGTGATGCGATACTATCTGATGAAGCCACCACTCAAACCAAAGGAAAAGTATTCGGCTTCCATCGATCGATGGATACTTTGGGCGCAGTTCTGGGGCCGCTTTTTGCCCTAATTTATCTTTATTATTACCCGGGGAATTATAAACCCCTTTTCTTGATTGCGTTTGTGCCAGGACTGTTAGCTGTAAGCGCATCTTTATTTTTAAGAAGAAAAAAAAAGATCACGGGAACTCAGAAAGAGAGGGTGCCGTTTTTCTCTTTTTTAAAGTACTGGAAAGTTAGTCCGCCGGCATATAGAAAGCTGGTTGCAGGACTTTTGATCTTCGCTCTTTTCAATAGCTCTGATGTTTTTCTTTTATTGAAAATAAAACAGGCGGGCTTTAATGATACAATGGTAATCGGCGTTTATATCTTTTACAATCTCGTGTATGCACTCTTTGCTTTTCCTGTTGGAATTATTGCTGATAATATAGGCTTAAAGAAAATTTTTATTGGCGGGCTTGCCATGTTTGCAATAGTTTATTTCGGTATGGCTTTCAATGATCACCTCTACCTGTTTTTTGTATTCTTCTTTTTGTATGGAGTTTATGCATCCGCAACAGAAGGCATTTCAAAAGCCTGGATATCAAATATCAGTAATAAAAAAGATACCGGAACCGCAATAGGAACTTTTGCGGGGTTGCAAAGTATTTGCGCATTGATTGCCAGTTCACTTACCGGAGTGCTATGGTATAGTTTCGGAGCTTCTGCAGCATTTATTATTACAGGCGCCGTCACCGTGATCGTGATCATTTATTTCCTTTTGATTGGGATAAAATAAAGAGCTGTTTTATACGTTATCATTGCTAATAAATTATTCAATCAAAAAACTGTCTTATGAAAAAGCACATTTTTTACTTCCTCATTTTTTCTTCCATTGTTTTATTTTCCTGCAAAAAAGAAGATCCTGCAAAACCGGATAACAGTAATTATAAACTGAAAACATATTCAGAAAAAGTTGTCACCGGAACTGATTCTATTTCTGCTACCTGGAACTTCACTTATGATGCACAGGACAGGATGACTTCAATGTTCATGGTCAATAATCCTGCTGAAAAGTTCACCTATTCTTATCCATCAGATAACGAAATAGTGATGGACTTGTTAAGCAGTTCAGGGAATATTCATGAAGAAGTCTTCTTTAAAAACGGTATGATGGATAGCACTTATCAATACAATGACACACAGGATACCACCACCGAAAAGTATGTTTACAACGTAAGCAAGCAGTTGACGAAAATGTATGAATATGACTATTATGGTGGACAGCCCACTTTAACGACAACGACGAATTACTCCTACGATGCCAACGGGAACCTGGTTAAAACAGAAGATACAGATACCAATGTTGAAACGTATGATTATTATCCCGACCTGGTAAATATAATGCCGGTTATTTCCCCGCTTTTACCTTCGGTAAAAAGCCAATTGATGAAGACCCATACAGTAACTTCAAATGGCTACCCGGTGGGAACTGTTATTTTCACCTACACATTTGATGATCAGAACCGCATAAGCACAGTTACGCAAACTGAGGATTCATCTGGTACGATCGCCACAAGCACTTTTACTTATTATTGATTAGATCAGTAGATAAAGAAATTGATAACAATTGGATTTTGGCAGCGAACGTGAAGGGCACGTTCGCTTTTTTATTTCCGAAATATTTGTGTAAAAAAGTTTACCTATTACGATTGAGATCAGGCAGAATTGAAATCCACATTATTTCGTTGTTTACTATACTTTTGAAATTCAAATCATTTGCCATGCGCCTTTTCTCCTGCCTCACCATCACTTTACTTTTTTCGATAAATGCAACAACACAATCATTGTTTACTCATGGTCGGTTGCAGGTAAGTAAGAATGGCCATTATCTTCAGTTTCAAGACGGAACCCCTTTCTTTTGGCTGGGCGATACAGGATGGGAACTCTTTCACCGGCTTACACTTCCGGAGATCAAAGAATATCTTGACAACCGGTCTGCAAAGGGTTTTACGGTGATCCAGGCCGTCGCTTTGGCAGAAAATGATGGTTTGCGCACACCCAATCAATATGGAGAAGTGCCTTTCAAAAATTTGGATCCTACAAAACCAAATGAAAAATATTTTAGCGTAATCGACAGTGCAGTTCACATGGCCTGCAGGAGAAATTTATTTATCGGCTTATTACCAACATGGGGCGACAAGGTTACAAAATTGTGGGGGATCGGGCCGGTAGTTTTCGACAGTGTGAATGCTTATGTTTATGGCAAATGGATTGGCAACCGTTATAAGAATGATCCAAACATAATCTGGATCCTTGGCGGCGACCGGCCTGCACTAAGTGACAGCAGCGACTGGCGTCCTGTTTGGCGTGCAATGGCGCAGGGAATTATAGATGCGACTGGTCATCAATGTATCATTACTTATCATCCCTGGGGCGGTAGCAATTCTACTTCGCAATGGATAAGAAATGAACCGTGGCTGGACATCAATATGTTTCAATCAGGACATGGAAGTAGCCATGATGCGGATTGCTGGGATTTGGTTCACAGGGATTTCAATTATAAACCTGCCAGGCCTACTCTTGATGGCGAACCAAATTATGAAGATCATCCTGTAAATCCGTGGCCAAAGTGGAATGTGGACAATGGATATTTCCGTGATTATGATGTGCGCAAACAATGTTACCGTTCAGTATTTGCAGGTGGTTGCGGTGTCACTTACGGACATCATGCTGTGTGGCAATTCATGAACTCAAAAGTGGAAGCGATCAACTATCCGGACCGTGGATGGCGGAATGCAATGGGCAGGCCGGGTGCTTTCCAGGTTGGCTATTTAAGAAAATTGATGGATTCAAGGCCTTTGTTGGACCGTGTTCCGGATAATTCAATCATTGTTGCAGGCCAGGGCGAAAAAGGAGAACACATGGAAGCATTTCGCACAGCAGATAAAAGTTATGAAATGATTTACCTGCCTGTTGGTAAAACGATCAGTGTAAAGACCAGCGATATCGAAGGAGAAATAAATTGTTGGTGGTTCAATCCAAGAGATGGAAAATCCCGGCCAATAAACATTTCAGAAAAGATGCCGGTAATGAAATTCATTCCGCCTTCAAAAGGAGTTCAGAATGATTGGGTACTGGTGATCGATGAAAAGTCTAAAGGTTTTAAAGCACCTGGCAGTGAATAGGATTAATATCAAAATTAAAATACCAAAAATTTCTTTGATTACTGATGCATATCAACGTGATGGTTGAGTAAGATCATTTCCGGCGAAAACACCATCAGCTATTTTGCAAAAAAAAAATCATCATGGCTGACAAAGAAATATACCACGCTCCTCAACTTTCCAAACCACTTCGATTTTCAATCGGTATTTTGCTTGCAATAGTTGCGTTAAATGCCTTTGCAGGTGGTTTTTATGGAATGTCAGGCGCTAAGAATGTCCCGGCGGAATGGCTTAATGGAACGCCTTTTTCAAGTTATTTTATTCCATCACTCTTCCTGTTTCTCATTGTTGGTGGAAGCAGTCTTTTTGCGGCAATAGCAGTTCTGAAAAAACATCCCCTTGGAACAAATATTGCTTATGTCAGTGCATCAGTAATTATTCTATGGTTGATCATCCAGGTGATCATGATAGGTTATGTTTCGTGGATGCAACCGGCAACGGCAATCGTTGCGCTACTGATCATTTTTCTTACCACGTTAACCTCTGCCCATGCGGTCTGAATTTTTTATTTTCTGGATTCCAATGATCGTTATCGCATTTGCGAATGCAACATTCAGGCAATTGGTTTTTATAAAACACACAAGCGAATTGCGAGCCCATCAATATTCAACACTCACGCTCATCGTGCTTTGTGCGATTTATGCGTGGTTAATTTTTACTCATCTAAAAATTCAAAGTTTGGGGCAAGCATTTATTTGTGGCGGGTTGTGGGTTTTCCTTACTGTTATTTTTGAATTCACTTTAGGACTTCTTTCCGGAAGGTCGATGAATTATTTATTGAGCGATTACAATCTCAGGAGCGGCCGCATTTGGCCGTTCTTCCTGTTGTGGCTTTTTATTTTGCCTGCCCTGAATTATCTCGTAAGAAAATAAGAAAAGCTTACATCGGTTCAAAGCTTTCGAGTATCTGCATTACGTCCTGGGAATAACCATTATTGTAAGCAATCCAGACATACAAACTGATATCCGGTTTATCAGGATTCACGAGCAAAAGCATCGTGGCCGGATTCCCACCTTTTGCGCCATCAATTGCACAGCCCCAATAGCGATTCAGATTGTCGAGATAAATCGGCTGTTCTTCATTGTTTACATCATAACGGTTATAGTAGAGCTGCTCCTGCTGCGCCCAGGCAACGATTGCCTTCTTCATTCCAGAGTAAGTAAGATCCTCGCCTTTGCGCGGATAAATATCAATTGTAATTGCGCGGTTCGTCGCCTCGAAGCGTTTGTCATCGTTATAAACAATCGACATATTGTCCGGCAGTTTGAACTGCATGTTGTAAGAATTCCATGTCCATAATTTTAATGATTGTGAATGGGCATTGGAAAAAAAGGCTGCGCATAGCAGCAATGTAAAAAGGGATTTTGAGCGCATAGTTTTTACTTTAAAAAGGTGAATAAAACCAGCAAAAAAACCAGCTACAAAATTATAGTAAATCCTTTCTAATATTAAAAAATTATTTATTTTAAAGAATGATTATTTGATTTATTAAGGGAGGGTTTGACTTTGGCATGTTTTGTGAAAAAGTTTTTTATGTAAAATATTGTTTGTCACCTTTTTCATTCATCCTGTAAATCATTTTATGCAAAGTTCCCTGGACGACAGATACAGGAAAAATGTCCGCCTCATTTTTATCGCAGCGGCGGTCATCCTCGGTTTGTGGTTTGCTTTTGAGATCATCAATGTTTTGTTTCTCTTCTTTTTTGCAGTGGTTTTGACGCTGGTGCTAAACACGCCTACAAGATGGCTGATGGCAAAAGGACTTCCCAGGAGTGCTTCAGCTTTAATCGTATTTTTTGCCATGTTGTTGTTCCTGTTTTTGATTGCCTGGCTTGTTGTTCCGCGTATTCTGACACAAATAACTTCATTGGTCTCCAATCTTCCCGATTATTATCTTTCATTGAAAGAACAACTTAACTCGCTTTTGAAAGATTATCCTGAGCTGCAGCAAAAGTTGATGGTAAATGCTGATATTACGAATGATATTCCTTCGGCCGGCAAAGTGCTCACGAGTGTCAGCCGGATCTCATTTTCAATTATTGGAAGCGTCTTTTTCCTGGTTGTATTTTTTAGCATTGTGATTTATATGCTGATTAATCCTGCGCCTTTAATCGAAACTTATCTTTTGGTTTTTCCGGCAGAAAAACGACATAAAGCGGCTGAGGCAATGGCTACTTCTTCAACCATGATGGTGGGTTGGGTTTGGTCAAATCTTGTGGTCGGATTGATAGAAGCCGTTGCAGTATTTATTTTCTTGTCGATAATGGGCATTCCGGGAGTATGGGTTTGGGCTGGCTTGACGGTATTTGCTGAACTGGTTCCCAAACTGGGATTTTACATTATGGCCATTCCTCCTACCCTTGTTGCGCTTTCCATTCACCCGATTAAGGCGCTTTGGGTTCTGATATTCTATATTGTTTTTGACGAGATCAGTGGCGACTTTTTAATGCCTAAGATCAGGGCATCTACAATGAACCTTCACCCGGTTTCTACTCTTTTTGTAATGTTGGCAATGGCAAGTGCTTTTGGTTTAATCGGCGCATTGATCGCTACACCTTTGACCGCTTTTATCAAGGCCTATTATGAAACTTTTATCCTTGCCGATACATCCAAAGCAAATTTGAAAAAAGGCGTAGAATTAATATTGAACAATAAATCGAAATAAGTAACCTGTTTTAGTATAACCATTACCGTTAAAAGAAAATTTTTGTTTTTTGTTGGCTTATTGTTTGCCAAAATGAATGTGGAAGCAAATGATCATTAGAAAAATAAATCCTGCAGATACCGCTTCAATCGCTGCTCTTTCGCGGCAATTGGGTTATCACGCTACAGAAATAGAAACAGCGGAAAGAATAATCCCAATTGAAAATAATTCTGAACATTTTATCCGTCTTGTTGAAATTTCAAACCAGGTCGTTGGCTGGATACACGCTTTTGTTTCCCTTCATCTTGAATCGGCTCCTTTTGTAGAAATTGGAGGATTAGTTGTGGATGAAAACTTTCGAAACCGGGGCATCGGTCAAAAATTAATTGCAGAAGTTGAAAAGTGGGCAATTGAAAAAAAATTAAATAACCTGAGAGTACGCAGTAACACCATACGCAAAGAAACGCACCAATTCTATCTCAATCGTGGCTTTCAATTGACCAAAGAACAAAATATCTTCGACAAACGACTAAGTTGAATCATTCCTATCCAAAGCGAATAAAAAATTAGAATAATTAAATAAGTTTACAGAAATTGGCTCCTTACTTTTTTCATTTTTAATTTACCAAACATGAAACTGATCCTGAACTTTGCATTCCTTTTCTTTTCTGTTACCGCCGCCTTCGCTCAACAGGATTCTTTTTATCTCTTAAAACCGGATCGCGTTTTCGATGGCGAAACAATGCACAACAATTGGGTAGTCCTGGTCAGGGGAAATAAAATTGAAGAAGCAGGCCCGATGCGATTCAAGCTTCCGTCAAATACAAGGATCATCGATCTGAAAGGAACAACACTTTTGCCCGGATTGATTGAAGGGCATTCCCATCTTTTTTTGCATCCTTATAATGAAGCAAGCTGGAACGACCAGGTTTTAAAAGAAAGCCGCGCCGAAAGAACAGCGCGAGCTGTAACCCACGCAGATTCTACCTTAATGGCCGGTTTTACTACCATGCGTGATTTGGGAACAGAAGGATCAATGTATGATGATGTGGGCATCAAACAGGCGATTCAAAAAGGAGTGATCCCGGGGCCAAGAATTATTTGTGCGACAAGAGCGATCGTTGCAAAAGGCTCTTACGGACCAAGATTGGGAAATGCAGATCTGACGGTGCCGCAAGGTGCTGCAGAAGTGGCAAGTGTAGATGAAATGGAAAAGGAAGTGCGCACGCAAATTTCAAAAGGCGCAGATGTAATAAAAGTTTATGCAGATTATGGCTGGGGATTGAATGGCGAAAATGAGCCAATCTTCACAGAAGAAGAAATTGCCAAGGCAGTTGAAATTGCCAAAAGCAGTGGAAGATTCGTTACCGTCCATTCCTCAACACCGGAAGGAATGAAAAGAGCCATTGCCGCAGGTGTTCATTCGATAGAACACGGAAATGACGGAACGCCGGAAGTGTTTGAGTTGATGAAAGAAAAAGGAATTGCCTTATGCCCTACCCTGTCTGCCGGTGAGGCGATTGCACATTATTATCTCCATTGGACCAAAGGGAAAGATCCTGATCCGCAAATGATCGTTGATAAGAAAAAAAGTTTTGCCGCAGCCTTAAAAGCGGGAGTAACTATTTGTATGGGCGGAGATGTTGGCGTTTTTCCGCATGGCGACAATGCACGGGAAATGGAAAATATGGTGGAATATGGAATGAAACCGGTTGATGTGCTTCGTTCCGCAACATCCATCAATGCAGATGTGTTTGGTTATGGTGACAAAATAGGAAGAATCAAAAAAGGTTTGTTTGCTGATATTATTGCTGTAAATGGCGATCCTTCAACCGATATTCACCTCATCCGCCAGGTTCGATTCATCATGAAGAATGGAATGATTTATAAAGAACCATAGGATGAAAAAGTAATACGGGATGGAATAGATGGAACTTATTTTATTATCCTGAAAATCCTGTTCCAACGAATTCCGCGCTGACCATAGCTGAACCAGATGAGTGAAGCTTTACCTACAACATGATCTTCGGGAACGAAGCCCCAATAGCGGCTATCGAGTGAATTGTGACGGTTGTCTCCCATCATCCAATAATAATCCATCTTGAAAGTATAAGAAGTTGCGGGCTGGCCGTTGATATAATATTTTCCGTCTTTTGCTTCAAATTTATTTCCTTCATAAGTATCAATACACCTATGATAACGTTGTACATTTTCAGGCGTCAGTTGAATTGTTGCTCCTTTTTTCGGAATCCAGATCGGGCCGTAATTATCAACGGTCCAGCTACTTTGATCATACGGGAATAAAAATGTTCCCTTATCATAATCGAGCAACGGTTGTGGTTGAATATCCTTAACCTGTGGAAGCATTTTCAATTGCAATTTTTCTGCATCGCTCATACCAATTAAATAGGCATTCGTACCGGCCATCTGCACCTGGTTGGTATTTGGATCACCATTATCATGAATGCCCATACTGTTCAACTGGTCAGGATCAAGAGGACCTGAAGTGGTGACCAAATAAGTAAATTCATGGTATTCCGGTAAGGGTTGAGCTACCCCATCTATATAAACAATCCTGTTTTTAATCTGCAGCGTATCCCCCGCTACTGCAACACATCTTTTAATAAAATTCTCTCTTTTATCCACCGGCCTTGTAATGATCAGATCGCCATATTGGTCAAGCACGCGCTGCCGTGCTTCCTGCTCTGAAATATGATCCGCCATCATCCGTCCCTGGATTTCCTGGTAATAAGTTATTTGCGATCCATGTTGATCATCATTAATAAGCGTATCATTTACAGGAAAATTGAATACCACCACATCACCTCTTTTTACAGGTTTGGCAAACCACCGGATATAGGGAATGTGAATCCATTCCACATAAGATTTTGTTTTAGTGTATGGAATGGTATGATGCATGAATGGCAAAGCCAGCGGTGTGTTGGGTAAACGTGGGCCGTAGGCAAACTTGCTCACAAACAGAAAGTCATTCACCAACAAAGTTTTTTCCATTGAAGGTGTTGGAATGGTATACGCTTCAAAAACAAAAGTCCGGATAAGTGTGGCTGCCACAATCGCAAATACAGCTGCGTCTACCCATTCCCGTATAACACCTTTTTTATAATTATCAACAACCAAAGCTCCCGCATATCTTTCCTGGTCAGAATAACCGAGATAAGGGAAATAAATAAAAGGGAAAAAAACAGTCAGGAAATGATGCCACAAACCGAAGCGACCGAAGTGCTCAACAAATTTTATGTTGATCCAGATGGTAATGAATTGTCCGGCGATGGGAATCAATTGGAGAAAGAACCAAATCTTTTTCAACTTCATTTTCTCCACCATGCACCAGGTGTTGTACAAAGGGATCAATGCTTTCCATGGTGTGATTCCCGCTTTTTTAAACATTCCATATAAACCGATAAGAACAGCAACAGAAGCAATGATAAACAGAAGTAAACCTACACTCATGGATTAATTTTTAAAGGAAACAAAAGTAGCATATATAAATTCGTAATGAAATAGTGGCCGAAAATAGTTATCATTAGTTTAACAGAGAGAATTTTTTGGTTAATTAATTCCAGGAAGTAGTACATGAGTTACATGCAACAAGTGCTGTTTTGAATAGACACTGAATCCTTAAATCCATAAATTAAAATAAGTTTTGGACATCCAAAAGAAGTGCATTCAATGCTCCTCATGAAAAAAATAAAACAATTTGTTTCTTTACTGCCTGGCAAAAGTTACGGTGCAATCAAATTTATCTTCCCCTGCGGCCAGTTCCTGTGCTGCAGCATTACTGACAACCGTGATCAATCCATCATTCTGGCTAATATCCGGAATAGCATCAAGTACTTTTGCATATACACTCTTGCCATTTGCGTTATTGGTAATTTTTAAAATGCTTCCGGCAGCGGCGTCATTACTGAAACAATAAAACTTGGCGTCCTGCCATCCGCTGGTAGATTTAAATACTCCTGCAGTTCCGGTCTTAGTGGTTGTGGCGGCTGTTGAAGTTTGCCTGATGTATAAATTCTTAAAATATCCTGTACCATCTGTATTGGCGACAGGAGTTACAGTTGCCTGTGTTGCCGTTTGGACATTATTTTCATTTGTTGTCGCTGTTGTGGGTGGTGTGGTGGTTGGTGTAGATGTTGTAGAATAATTTTCGGAACCGCCTTTATCGGTTTGGGCAACTGGTTCCGGATTTTGTGGTGGTTCAGGTTTTGTTTCGGGTTGTTTTTCTACAGGTGTTGGTTGAGGCTCCTCCCGGGTCGGCGTAATGGTCATTGGTTGGTCATTTGCAAGTGGAGATTGCGCTTTATCCACTTTTAAAAAGCCGATGATCATTGGTGTGCCCACTCTCAAAGCATCAGAAGTAAGATGGTTCCATTGTTTTAATGACGCCAATGAAACTTTGTTGTAATTGACGCCCAACCTGTAAAGGGTTTCTCCTGAAATGACTGTATGATAAACCGGTATAAGCGCTTCATTTGCCTGCGCCACTTCCTCTTGCGTAAAATTATTTTTGGTTAATGGAATTTTTAAGCGTTGACCAATGCCAAGGCCGCTGGCAAAATGGAGGTGATTGTAAGTAGCAATTTCTTTTGGGCTTACATTGAACATTCTTCCTACGCTGTAAAAATTTTCTTTTGGCGTTACAATATGTTCTACGTAAATATTTTGTCCTGTTCCTTTTATTTCAAGCTTCTGCTGAGCCCATAAAAAATTACTTGTTATGATGGAGAAAATAACAAGCGTCAATCTTTTAGACATATTGAGCATTTTTAGTTAGTAAAAGCATACTGGCAAAGATGTGCAAAAATATCTATTATGCGGTCCCATATCACTTTAGTGAAGTTAAAATTTTTAATGCAATTGGTATTAAAAATTATTGAAAATCAACATTCTGCCATACTAACGGTAACTATAAACGCTGTTGCCATAATGCAGTCATTTCATTTTTCCACGATTGGAAATTGCCGTTTAGAATCTGTTGTCTTGCTTGAGTTACGACATGAAGATAAAATGCAAGGTTATGAATGCTTGCAATCTCCATTGCTAATATTTCCTTTGATTTAAAAAGGTGGCGCAAGTAGGCTTTACTGTAAAAGTTGCTCACTTCACAATCAAGTCCATCATCAATGGGTGAAAAATCTTTTTCCCACTTTTTATTGTCGATGTTGATTATGCCTTTACTTGTAAACAACATTGCATTGCGTCCGTTTCTTGTTGGCATCACGCAATCAAACATGTCAACGCCAAGAGAAATGCATTCCAAAATATTCCATGGTGTGCCGACGCCCATTAAATAGCGTGGTTTATCCGGGGGAAGATTTTCGCAACACAACGCACATATCTCGTACATTTTATCTGTTGGTTCGCCCACGCTTAATCCACCTATTGCATTGCCGGTTGCTTCCTTTGAAGAAACATATTCACAAGACATTTTTCTCAACTCATGATGAACGCCACCCTGAACAATAGGAAATAAATTTTGCGTATAACCGTATTTGTTTTCAGTTGAATTGAATCGTTCGATACACCTGTCCAGCCAGCGGTTTGTAAGTTCCAGTGATTTTTTTGCATAATGATATTCACTTGCACCGGGCGGGCATTCATCAAAAGCCATAATAATATCACCACCTATTGTCCGTTGAATGTCCATTACTTTTTCTGGTGAAAAAAGATGCCTGCTTCCATCAATGTGACTTTGAAAAACGGCGCCTTCTTCAGTCAGTTTACGTGTACCGCTTAAAGAAAAAACCTGGTAGCCGCCGCTATCCGTAAGGATCGGTTTATTCCAATTCATGAATTGGTGCAAACCGCCTGCCGCTTCAAGTACTTCCAATCCGGGCCGCAGGTATAAATGATAAGTGTTGCCTAAAATAATTTGCGCATGAACATCATTATGCAATTGCTGTTGTGTAACTGCCTTAACACTTCCCACCGTTCCAACAGGCATAAAAATCGGCGTCAGAATTTCTCCATGATCGGTTGTGATCTTACCCGCTCGCGCTTTTGTTGCCTTATCCGTATGCTGCAATTCAAATTGTAATGAGGCCATTCAAACTAATTTTTTGCAAAGGTGGCAAAGATAACTTTCAAAAAAACAATTGTATGGTTTCAACTTCTTTATATTATTTTTTTGCATCAATGAATATCGCGAGTATGTTTGCATTCAAATGAAACTGGCTGAACTATTAACTGACCCGGGAAAATTGATCTTCCTGGCTTTTTGTATAATCACTTTTATACAATTATTCTATTATTTATTTTTCTTTTTAAGGCTCGCACTTTTCAAAGTAAGATCTAAAAATGTTTCGCAGACGCATCCTGTTTCTGTAATAATTTGCGCAAGAGATGAAGCAGCCAATCTTGTAAAAAATCTTCCGGGATCGCTGGTGCAAAAATACAAGACGACGCACGAAGTAATTGTTATAGATGATAATTCCCTGGACGAAAGCAAATATATTATTGAAGAATTCCAGCGCAAATTCAGGCAGTTGCAATTTGTGCAACTCAAGCAGGAAGCTCGGTTCATTCCAGGCAAAAAATATCCTTTGAGTGTTGGCATAAAGACAGCAAAACATGAGATCGTTTTGCTCACCGATGCAGATTGTGTGCCTGCTTCAGAATTTTGGATAGAAAAAATGCAGGAAGGTTTTAATGACGGAATTGAAATCGTTTTGGGTTATGGCGCGATGCACAAAACAAAAGGCTTTTTGAATAAACTCACCCGGTGGGAAACCTTTCACACCGCGTTGCAATATTTATCTTATGCAAAAAGCGGTATTCCTTACATGGGTGTTGGCCGGAACCTGAGTTATAAAAAGTCGGTCTTTTTCAGGCATAAAGGTTTTTCTGCTCAAAATCATTTGCCCGGCGGCGATGATGATCTTTTTATCAATAAGGCGGCGAATAAAAAAAATACGACGATCATTTTGGATAAAGATGCTTTTACATTGACCGCTGCTCCAAAAACATGGAAACAATGGATCAAACAAAAACGCCGGCATTATACAACCAGCAAATACTACAAAGCAGGACACAAGTTTTTACTTGGATTATATGCTTTCTCACTTTTTTTATTTTATCCGCTCTTGATTGCTTCAGTCTTTGTTTTTGACTGGCGATGGCCGCTTGCTGTTTTTGGCCTGCGGCTGGTTGTGCAGGCTTTTGTATTATTTAAAACCACCCGCAAGCTCGATGAAAAAGATTTGTTTGCATGGTTTATCTTCTTCGATGTATGGATGTTTTTTTATTACCTCATCTTCTCAACCTCACTGTTTAAGAAGCCGGCTAAAAAATGGAAATAGGCAGGATATGTGTATTAATTGATTCCAGAGTTTCATTGGTTCCGGAAAAAGAATTTGCGTAATTTGTTGGTTTACTAAATTTCCAAAGATCAAACTTAACGACATGAAGAAATGGAATAATTGGATATGTTTATTTGCAATTATTTTTTGTTTTTCTTGCAACAATTCTAAAAAAGCTGGAAAGCTAAATGCCATAAATACCTCTGACAGAACAGCCGACGATTCTCTCTTAACGACAATTCAACATCAAACCTTCAAATATTTCTGGGATGGAGCTGAACCCAACAGTGGCATGGCTCCTGAAAGAATTAACGTTAATGGAATTTATCCGCAAAACGATAAAGATGTGGTTACAACCGGTGGCAGTGGTTTTGGAGTGATGGCGATTCTTACAGGCATTCATCGGGGTTTTATTACAAGAAAAGAAGGAGAAGAACGATTAGAAAAAATAGTTGCTTTTCTTGAAAAGGCGGACCGTTTTCATGGCGCATGGTCACATTGGTTGTATGGCCCTACAGGCAAGGTGAAACCTTTCAGCAAAAAAGATGATGGAGGAGATTTGGTTGAAACTGCTTATATGATGGAAGGTCTTTTGAGTGCGAGACAATTTTTTAAAGATGGAAATGAAAGAGAAAAAAAATTAGCCACGCGAATTGATTCATTATGGAAAGGAGTTGACTGGAACTGGTATCGGAATGGACAAAATGTTCTTTACTGGCACTGGAGCCCTGACTATGGTTGGCAGATGAATTTTCCTGTACATGGATATAATGAGTGTCTTATTTTATACATCCTTGCCGCCTCATCTCCCACACATGGTGTTCCTGCTTCGGTTTATCACGAAGGATGGGCACAAAACGGAAAAATTAAATCACCATCTGAACATTTCGGGTATACCTTGCAGTTATATCACCAGGGAGCGCCGAATGCAGGTCCTTTATTCTGGGCTCATTATTCTTATCTCGGCCTGGATCCGCATGGTTTAAAAGATCAGTATGCTGATTATTGGAAAGAAAATAGAGATCAAACATTGATCAATTATACATGGTGCGTTAAAAATCCAAAGAATTTTGTTGGTTATGCTCCGGATAATTGGGGACTCACAGCAAGCTATTCTGTAAAAGGGTATTCCGGACATGCACCTTCTGAAGAGCGTGATTTAGGGGTCATTTCCCCAACCGCGGCTATCTCTTCAATTCCCTACACTCCTGAAAAATCTTTAGCCGCAATGAGGCATTGGTTTACAGATCCGCAATTGAAAGAAAAGCTTTGGGGACCTTTTGGATTTTATGATGCCTTCAGCGAAACAGAGAACTGGTATCCCCAAAAATATTTGGCAATAGACCAGGGGCCTGAAGTAGTGATGATAGAAAATTACCGGAGTGGTTTGATCTGGAAATTATTTATGAGCTGTCCTGAAGTGCAACAAGGATTGAAAAAATTGGGATTTAAAAGCCCGTATTTAAAGAAATAATTTGTGCGCGTCTTTTTGCTACCACGAAAAAAAACTACCCTTTCCCAATTCGAATCCTAAGGAATCGATCGCCAGGTAAAATAAAAATCTTCCAAATTCCTGGCTACACAGATGATGTTTCTAAAAAAAATCCCTTCGCATTGCTGCAAAGGGATCGGTATATTTTGGGAGAAATTGAATTAGTAACCCATATCCATTCCACCACCCATGCCGCCGCCCATAGGAGGCATAGCTGCTTTTTCTTTTTCTGGTTTGTCAGCAACAACACATTCAGTTGTCAATAACATTCCGGCAATAGAAGCGGCATTTTCAAGTGCGATCCTGGTAACTTTTGTAGGATCGATCACACCGGCAGAAAGTAGATTTTCATAAACTTCTGTACGTGCATTGAAGCCATAATCTCCTTTGCCTTCTTTGATCTTCTGAACAACGATGCTTCCTTCAATTCCGCTGTTGGCAACAATCTGGCGAACAGGTTCTTCAACAGCACGTTTGATGATCTGAATACCGGTTGTTTCATCAACGTTGGCTCCCTGCAATTTATCCAGTGATTGAATAGCACGAACATAAGCTACTCCACCACCCGGAATAATTCCTTCTTCAACGGCAGCTCTTGTTGCATGAAGTGCATCGTCAACGCGATCTTTCTTTTCTTTCATTTCCACTTCAGAAGCAGCACCAATGTACAATACAGCCACACCACCGCTTAATTTAGCAAGGCGTTCCTGTAATTTTTCTTTGTCGTAATCAGAAGTAGTTGTTTCGATCTGGGCCTTGATCTGGTTAACACGTGCAGTGATGTCTTTCTTATCGCCTTTACCACCAACGATAGTCGTATTGTCTTTATCAATTGTGATAGAAGAAGCTTCACCCAAAGCGTCGGTATCAACACCTTCCAGTTTGTAACCTTGTTCTTCGCTGATAACAGTTCCGCTGGTAAGGATGGCAATATCCTGCAACATTTCTTTCCTGCGGTCACCAAAGCCCGGAGCTTTTACAGCAGCCACTTTCAACACACCTTTCAATTTATTTACGATCAACGCAGCCAAAGCTTCACCTTCCAGGTCTTCAGAAATGATCAACAAAGGACGACCGCTTTGTGCCACTTTTTCCAGGATGTGAAGAATGTCTTTCATTGAAGATATCTTCTTGTCATAAATAAGTATATATGGGTTTTCAAGTTCTACCTGCATTTTTTCACTGTTGGTAACGAAGTAAGGAGAAACATATCCCCTGTCGAATTGCATACCTTCAACCACTTCAACAGTTGTATCGGTTCCTTTTGCTTCTTCAACTGTGATCACACCTTCTTTTCCAACTTTCTTCATTGCTTCAGCGATCAAAGTTCCGATTGATTCTTCGTTGTTTGCAGAAATAGAAGCCACCTGCTGGATCTTGTCGTTGTCGTTTCCAACGGTTACGGATTGCTTTTTCAAATTTTCAACAATTGCAGCAACTGCTTTGTCGATACCGCGTTTCAGATCCATTGGATTAGCACCGGCAGCTACGTTGCGCAAGCCTTCGCTGATGATTGACTGAGCCAAAACGGTAGCAGTTGTTGTACCATCACCGGCGATGTCGGCAGTTTTTGAAGCAACTTCTTTCACCATCTGCGCACCCATATTTTCAATCGGATCTTCCAGTTCAATTTCTTTGGCAACGGTTACACCATCTTTGGTAACCTGCGGAGCGCCAAATTTTTTCTCAATCACTACGTTTCTGCCTTTTGGCCCAAGCGTTACTTTAACCGCATTGGCAAGTGTATCAACGCCCTTCTTCATTCTGTTACGGGCATCAATGTCAAATAATATTTGTTTAGCCATAATATTTGTTTTTCGTTTTTTTGTGTAAATGAATTAACTAATTTTCATTAAGATGTCAGAAGAGCGCATGATGAGGTAATCTTCACCATCGATGCTGATTTCTGTTCCACCATATTTTCCATACATTACTGTATCTCCTTCCTTCACCTGCATAGGAATGAGATTGCCGGTTTGCTCAGCATATTTTCCTTTTCCAACAGCCACAACAGTTCCTCTCTGTGGTTTTTCCTTAGCTGTGTCAGGAATAATAATTCCACCGGCGGTTTTTTCTTCAGCCGCGTTCGGTTTAACCAGAACTCTGTCGTCGAAGAGCTCAAAAGTTTGTTTTGCCATAATTGTTAAATTTATTTAATTTATTATTTGGGTTGCAAATGTACACGAATAATTGTACCAAAGACTTATATCAGTTTTGTTGACAGGAAAATGCAACTTGCTGTCAGTTTTTTTGTGAAAAAAATCCGTCAAAATTTCATTTGACAGTCTGCAGTTTTAGGAAGCGGTTACGCAATTATCATAAAAAACACAAATGCTAATCAAGGTGCGTCAGGAAGTTTCCATTGCCTGCGCAACTCCTCATATTGTTTTCCGGGAAGCCTTGGATTTTCATAATGGCCTTTTTTTGATTTCTGGCGAAAGGCTTCGTAAAGTGTGACAGCGCAGGCTACAGAAATATTTAAAGATTTGATAATGCCCACCTGTGGAATGATAAATTCTCCATCGGCAAATTTTCTGACGTGATCACTTACACCGAAAGTTTCATTGCCAAAAACCAGAGCCATCGAACCCGTAAGGTCCATTGAATAAAGATCAGCGGAATTATCGCCGAGATGAGAAACAAAGACTTTCTCATATTTTTCCTTCACTTCTTTGAAACATTCTTCCGCATTATCAAACTGGTGAACCGACAACCATTCTGCAGCGGTAGAAGAACTTCTGTAACCCCATTTCTTATGTGGCGGAATCCTGTCATTTAAAATATAAACATCCTGTATACCCACGGCATCGCAGGTGCGCATCACTGCAGAAACATTATGTGGATCAAAAACATTTTCCAAAACCACAGTCAGGTCAGGTTGACGATGATTTAAAACCGAAGTAAGCCTGTTGAAACGTTGAGGAGTCATTTTATTGATAAGATATTTAAGCAAATAAATTTCGCGGACAAATTTGCAAAAGAAAAAAGAGGAAAAAATGGCGGTTGAAATTAGAAAATGAATTGTTGGAGAAAAGCGATCATTTAATCACCACTTCTTTTATCACTTTTTCACCAAGCGCTTCATTTACTCTCTCGAGTATTTTTGGTTTTTGATAGATCAATTCGTTTTTTAATGGCGCGACAGACGTATAAATATATAAGGTAGAATTAATGATTTCGATCTTGTCCGTGTAATTGGCAATGGTTCTGCCCATGATCTTTTCCCACACATCCTTTACCTGCATCGCCTGGACGCCGCTTTTCAGCCTGCTTTTGTTCAGGAATTCTTTTAACGCATCGCCGATTGATATTTCCATGCGGTAAAGATAGGTTTTTGGTTAATTAGTGATTGTAATATTAAAGAGTCATTGTTTAGAATAAAGACTCTCCTGTTCCACTAAACCAATTCAATTATCTGAACTTCATCTCCAAATTGGGAAAGCGAGTCGTAAAGCCTGTCAGCATGTGTATCAGTAATAAAAACCTGGCCATTGTTTTCTTTACAAACAAAAGCCAATAAATTTTTGATCCGGTTTTCATCGAGTTTTTCGAATACATCATCGAGTAACAAAACAGGAGGAAACTTTTTGGTCGATTTTAATAACTCAAATTCTGCGAGTTTGCAGGCAAACAATAAACTCTTTCTTTGTCCCTGGGAAGCTATTGTTTTAAAAACGTTTTCGTGCAACAAAAAGATCAGGTCATCTTTATGAATGCCCACGTTTGTTCTTTGGGTCAGCCTGTCTTTTTGCCGGCTCGCGATTAGCAATTCCTCAAAAGAATTTTCATTTAAAAGGCTGTTGTACTCCAGACCTATTACCTCCTTGTTTCCTGAAATATTATCATAAAATTCCTGTACCAGTGGAAAGAGTTTTTCGGTGAATTTTTTTCTTAACGAGTGAATATAATTGGCAGGCTCAAGCAACTGCTGATCGAAAGTTTCGAGAAGAGCATAATCAAAATTTCCTTTTTGGGCTTCTGATTTTAAAAATGAATTTCTTTGTAATAACAACCGGTTGTAAATGATAAGTTGTTGCAGGTAATCAGGGTCAAGCTGGCTGATCAAAGTATCCAAAAATTTTCTTCTTTCTTCGCTTCCGCCGGTGATCATTCCGATATCGTCAGGCGCTATCACTACGCAGGGAAATTTTCCAATATGTTGGGAAAATTTTTCATAAGCCACATCATCCAGGTAAAATTCTTTTTTTTGAGAGGAACGACAAATGCACACAATCTTTTGAGATTCGTCTTCCTTATCGCCTTGCAATTCACCTTCCAGCCTGAATCCTTCTTTGTTAAACCTTGTATTTAAAGAATCTTGTTTGGTGAAATAACTTTTCGTGAAACAGAGATAGTTGATCGCGTCAAGCAAGTTTGTTTTTCCCTTTCCATTCAGGCCACAAATCCCCACAAGTCGTTCGGTAAAATCAAACGTTCTGCTTTTATAGTTTTTGTAATCGGTTAAGGAAATTTTTGTAAAAAACATTCTTTTGAAATCCAGGTAATTTAATGCCTAAAGAGAATAATCTTCGTTGTTTGCGGCCAGTCATCGGTCGTCAGTGGTCAGTCGTCGGTCGTTACCTAATCTACAATATTCTTCTCAGGTAATTCACCTGGCCAAGATGATAATTGAGATGGGCAAGCAGAAAAGTAAGTAGAGTTTCCGTGGTAAAAACATTCTCACCTATTTTCAATGGGAATTCTTTTTTCAAGTCTTCTTCTGAAATTGTCGGCAAAGTATTTTTAATTACTTCTTTTACATCGCTGATTTGTTCGATCAATTTTTCGCGCGGAATATCTTTTGATGAAAATTCTTCTTCTCTCTTCCTGATAAAATCAGTGTGACCAAGGGTACGACCAATAAAATGATTCAGGTTGCCGATCAAATGCAACACCAGGTTGCCGGCGGAATTTTTTACATCACCTTTTGTTTTCCAAATATCTTTTTCTTTTTTAAATAGGTTCAATTCTTCGATCAATTTATCAAGATCTTTTTCATACAAATCAGCGATATTCATGGTGAGTTATTTATTAGATTATAGTAAACAAATTTTAAAGCCGGAATTTTATTTTACAACTAAATTTCCTTGTGGCAAATCAACTTTTTCTTCCGATGCAAAGTTACAGGAAAGGGTATTATTTAAATCTTGTTAAGATAGGTCTTCATTTAGTTATCATTGTTATATTTGCGCCTATGACTTTAGAACAACTTAAAGATTTGAGAGACCGTTTGATGGTTTTGAGGAGGTTTCTTTGACGTCGGGAACCGCGAACAAAAAATAGACAACGACAAGCAACTTTCGCTTTCAGCAGGTTTCTGGGACGACAGCAAACGTGCTACTTCCATTTTAAAATCGATAAAACTGAATGAATATTGGTTAAATATTTATGCAGAAGTCAAAACAAAAGTGGAAGATTTTTCTGTACTTTTTGAATTCTGGAAAGAAGGCGAAGCTACGGAAGAAGAAGTGAAGGAAGCATACGATTCTGCGCTCAAAGCGATGGAGGAAGCCGAGTTTAAGAGCACGCTGAACAAGCCTGAAGATGAAATGACGGCTATCCTGCAAATCAACAGTGGTGCGGGCGGCACTGAAAGCCAGGATTGGGCAGACATGCTCCTGCGTATGTACAGGATGTATGGTGAAAAGCAAGGCTGGTCAGTTACCGAACTCGATTACCAGGCAGGCGACGGTGCCGGGATCAAAAGTGCAACATTGCAATTTGACGGACCATTTGCTTACGGTTTTTTAAAGGCTGAAAGTGGTGTTCACCGGCTGGTACGTATTTCTCCATTTGACAGCAATGCACGCAGGCATACAAGTTTTGCCAGCGTTTATGTTTATCCCCTGATCGACGATTCATTTGAAGTAAAGGTGAACCCGGCCGATGTGGAATGGGCTTTCTTCAGGAGTGGCGGCAGTGGCGGACAAAATGTAAACAAAGTGGAAACGGCCGTTCGACTTACGCACAAACCAACAGGCATCATTGTCGAATGCCAGCAGGCAAGAACACAGGGCGAAAACCGCGAAAAGGCGATGGCTATGTTGAAGAGTCGTTTGTATGAAGAAGAGATGAGAAAAAGACAGGAGAAACTCGACGCCAATAATGCATCAAAGAAAAAGATTGAGTGGGGTAGCCAGATACGCAGTTACGTTTTTCATCCTTACAAAATGATCAAAGATCACAGAACGGATTATGAAGTTGGAAATGTTGGACCGGTGATGGATGGAGAACTGGATGGTTTTATCAAAGCCTATTTGATGATGCAGGCGGATTAATGTGAAAATTTGAAAATGAGAAAATTTGAAAATGAGGAAAGGGTAGATTGAAGTAGTGGTTAAAATTCAATAATTAATAATCAATAATCAATAATTAGATAAATGGCTTCCATTCTTATAATAGATGATGAAAAAGCGATAAGGAAAACGCTTTCGGAAATCCTGGGATATGAGGGTTATAAAATTGATGAAGCTTCTGACGGAGAAGAGGGACTGAATAAGTTTCGTGTCAAAAGTTATGATCTTGTATTATGCGATATAAAAATGCCAAAGATAGATGGCATTGAATTTCTTGAAAAAGCGAAAGAGATAAATCCTGAAGTGCCGGTGATCATTATCAGTGGCCATGGAAATATTGAAACCGCTGTTGAAGCAGTAAAAAAAGGTGCTTACGATTATATTTCAAAACCACCGGATCTGAACCGGATGCTCATCACTCTCAGAAATGCGATGGATAAGACGACGCTTGTTGCTGAAACAAAAGTGCTGAAAAGAAGGGTGAACAAAGTGCAGGAAATCGTGGGCGAATCACGTGCTATTCAAAAGATAAAAGACACGATCGATAAGATTGCACCAACCGAAGCAAGGGTTTTGATCACAGGAGAAAATGGTGTTGGTAAAGAATTAGTAGCACGTTGGATTCATCAAAAAAGTGCACGCAGTTCCGGCTCTTTGGTTGAAGTAAATTGCGCAGCTATTCCAGGTGAACTGATTGAAAGTGAATTATTTGGACACGAGAAAGGAAGTTTCACTTCAGCTGTAAAACAACGGATTGGAAAATTTGAACAAGCAAGCGGAGGAACCCTTTTTTTAGATGAGATAGGTGACATGAGCCTGAATGCGCAGGCAAAAGTTTTGCGTGCATTGCAGGAAGGAAAGATCACAAGGGTTGGCGCTGATCGGGACATCAATGTGGATGTAAGAGTAATTGCGGCAACCAATAAAGATCTGCTGAAGGAAGTTGAAGAAAAAAAGTTTAGGCTCGACCTTTATCACCGTTTGGGTGTGATCATCTTACATGTTCCCAATTTAAATGAACGGGCTTCTGATATTCCATTATTAGTTGACAGATTTCTTACAGATATTGCAACAGAATATGGCCAGCCCAAAAAAGCGATCGACAAGAAAGCTATTGATCTTTTGCAGAAATACAAATGGACCGGAAATATCCGGGAACTAAGAAACGTGGTTGAGAGATTGATCATTCTTTCAGGTAAAATGATCACGACTGAAGACGTGGAGAATTATGTCTTGCCTAAAAAATAAAATTGAAAAGATTTCTTCTATGGGATCGGATAAATTATGAAACACATTTATTGCATCAGTGGTTTCGGCGCCGATGAGAAGGTATTTGGCAAAATTGATTTCGCCGGCAATGATGTGCATTTTATACAATGGAAGATCCCTGAAAAAAAAGAAAGCATTGAATCATACGCCGCGAGAATGGCAAGCGAAATTGTTCATCCAAATCCTGTCCTCATTGGTTTGTCTTTTGGCGGAATGATGTCAATTGAAATTGCAAAACTTCGACCTGTAGAAAAAATAATTCTCGTATCAAGTGTTTGCTGCAGGCAGGAGTTGCCTTTTTACATGAAACTAACGTCCTTCCTGAACCTTAACCGGTTGATCCCGATGAAACCCTACCCTATTCTTGAACCGATAGAAAATTATAACCTTGGCGTTGAAGATAAAGAGCAGAAAATCTTATTAAAGCACTACAGGCAAAATCTAAATCTTCAATACTCCAATTGGGCGATAGACCAGGTTGTGAACTGGCAGAACAAATGGATGCCGCCCAATTTTATTCATATTCACGGGACAAAGGATCACATCTTTCCAATAAAATATATTTTAAGACCTGACTACATTATTAAAGATGCCGGGCATTTGTTGCTGATGAATAACGCCAAGGAAGTAAACGAAATTTTCAAAAAGGAGTTATAAAGTCACGACGCGAATCAAGGATAATACTTTTTGATCGTTAAAAAAGCGGTGACGCAAAGCTGCAAAATTCTGAGCAAAAAAAACCGCCTCGATTTTTATTCGAGACGGTCGGAGAAAAATTCAAATTAAATTATTCGTTCACAAACTTTTCGTCGGCTGCATTGTATTTATCCTGGTATTCTTTCAGCTTGTCTTTATCACCAAGACTTTGATAAATATTTTCAAGCAAATTGGCAGCTGATTTATATCTTGATTTTTCTGACTTCTTATAACCGGCTTCATAAACTGTGGCTGCTTTTTCAGCATAAGGAATTGCCTTCTGTAAAAGATCTTTTCCTTGTGTAGTTAAATCAGCCTTGTTCTTCTTTTGATCTGCTGTCAGATTAGCGCCTTTGATTTTTGAAGCATCATCAAGTTCAAAAATTCCTTTATTGTAATAATATTGCGCGTACAAAAGATTTACATTTCCGTTGTTAGGTTCGAGTGCAAGCCCTTTATCCAATTGGCTCTGTAGTGTAGTTAATAACTGGTCCTTGTTTGGAATAACAGTGCTTTCATCACTTCCATAAACATAACTGAAGATTTCAGTTGCATAATTCAGGTGATAACGAAGACTGTCCGGATGTGCATTTGTCAAAACATCATATTCTTTAAAAAGTGCTTCATGATCTCCGTTTTCCCTGTAATAATCCATTTGCACAAAATCATAATAATCGTCATTAGGGAAAACTTGTTTTCCGATGGTGGCATATTTTACCATGTTGGCAGAATCTCCTGCTTGTTTGTAATCGAGTGTGAGCCACTGATAAGGAAGTTCAAAACTTGGATCAGGCTTGTTGTTTTCATTGTGCAATCCGCCAATGTGTGCGTCAGCTATTTCTTTGAAATATTTTCGGGCAGAATCATTTTGCTTCGCATTCAAAGCCGCCTTTGCAATATTGAGTACAAGAGTTGTATCCACTTTGCCAATGTTGGCCCATTTGTTTTCGGCTATATACTGTCCAACCTGATCAGCCTTGATGAAAAGATTCATTGCCTTTGCAAATCCGGCGGTATCGGGTTTATTGTTTGAATTGGCAGCGTCATTAAAAGCATTTGCCGCTTCAGTGTAATAGCCTGAATAAATTCCGAAGATGGGAGAATAGTTATCTTTCATTACCATCAATGTTACAGCTGTGTTGTTTGAATCAGCGAGCGCTTTTTTGAATGCGTCAAAGGCTTCTCCATAAGGATCGCCAGAAAACAAACTCTTATACGCCGAACTGTCAGCCATTAATGTATAAACTTTACTTTTTAAATAGAGTGCTTGTGCATTATTAGGATCTTTTGCAAGAACACCATCTATTTCTGCCTTCGCTTTTTCATAATTTTTTTTGTCAACATAATTCGTCGCCTTCTTTATGTCTTGCCCAAAAGTTAAAGTGACAAGAAAGGTTAAGAGGACTGGTAAAACTATTCTTTTCATGTGCTTTTTTTATTTTTTAGTTATTGATTCTCAGTATTTAAATCAGAGTTATTTGAATTTTCATTTTCTGAATCTTCCTGATTACTTTCTGAATTTTTAGCCTGGCTTTCATCACTCAATTCTGTGGAAGATGATTCATCAGAAATATCGTTTTCTGTTTCTTCATCATCGTTCTCATGTTCTTCAAGGCTGGTAATTGCAGCGATTTCATCTCCTTCATCCAGCTTTATGAGTTTCACTCCCTGGGTGGCCCTGCCTGCTTCCCTGATAGATGCAATTGAAGTACGAATAGTTACACCTGATTTACAGGTTATCATCAAATCTTGCTTTTCGTTAACATTTAGCAGACCGATGAGTTCGCCCGTTTTTTCAGTGACGTTGATTGTTTTTACTCCTTTGCCACCACGATTGGTGATGCGGTATTCTTCAACGGCTGTCCGTTTGCCATAACCTTTGGCGCTCACAACAAGTACACTCGTTTCCGGATCATTAACATTTACACAAATCATACCAACAACCTCATCTTTTTCCGCATCAACCGAAATACCGGAAACCCCGATTGCGCCTCTGCCGGTGGGCCTTACTTTCTCTTCGGGGAACCTGATCGCACGTCCGCTTTTTACTGCCATCATTATTTCTTTGTCTCCATCTGTAAGACAGGCATCGAGCAATTGGTCTCCTTCATTAATGGTTATCGCATTAATACCGGTTTGGCGTGGCCTTGAAAAATCTGCGACTTTCGTTTTCTTAATGATCCCTTTCCTGGTACAAAGTACAATATAATGATTATTTATATACTCTTCGTCCTGCAAATCTTTTATAGTTATGATCGTTCTTATTGTATCATCCGGTGGAATCTGGATCAGGTTTTGAATAGCACGTCCCTTACTTTGTTTATCGCCATCTGTGATCTCATAAACTTTCAACCAAAAACACCTACCTTTTTCCGTAAAGAATAAAAGTGTGTGATGAGTAGAAGCAACAAATAATTGTTCTATGTAATCTTCCTCGCGGGTTTTGCTTCCTCTTGCTCCCCTTCCTCCCCTGCGTTGCTGGCGGTATTCTGTAGCAGAAGTTCTTTTAATATAACCCAAGTGAGAAATCGTAACTACCACATCTTCTTCTTCTATAAGATCTTCAATACTGATTTCGTCGGCCATATAGGTGATCTCAGTTTTTCTTGCATCACCATATTTATCCTTGATCTCGATCAACTCATCTTTAATGATCTGGAATCTTCTTCCTTCGTCTGCAAGAATATCTTTCAAATCTGCAATCAATTGAGTGACCTGTGCATGTTCTTCTCTTATCTTGTCTCTTTCCATTCCCGTCAGGCGCTGCAATCTCAACTCCAACACAGCTTTGGCCTGGATCTCCGACATTTCAAAAGTTGACATCAATCCTTCTTTTGCAGTATCAGGCGTGGCCGCATTTCTGATCAATTTGATCACTTCATCCAAATGATCCAACGCAATCAGGAAACCTTCCAAAATGTGAGCTCTTTCTTCCGCTTTCTTCAATTCAAACTTTGTCCGCCGTATTACCACATCATGCCTGAAATCCACAAACTCACGAATCAAATCTTTAATGTTCAACAACTGCGGTCTGCCATGCACCAGTGCGACATTGTTAATACCAAAAGAAGTCTGCAGTTCCGTGTGTTTATACAGATGATTGATGACAACTTGTGATATAGCATCTTTCTTCAGGTCGACCACGATCCTTGTTCCTTCCTTATTGTTACTTTCATTGTTAACATCAGTAACCCCTTCAATCACCTTTTCATTGATCAGGTAACCGATCTTCTCTGTAAGCGCATCTCTGTTCACCTGGTAAGGAACTTCAGTGATAATGATCTTTTCCTTACCGGTTTTGGCCGTTTCAACCGTTACTTTTCCGCGCAACACCAATCTTCCACGACCCGTGTGCATCGCTTGTTTTACGCCTTCATATCCATAAATGATTCCTCCAGTAGGAAAATCCGGGGCCTTCACAATCTTGATAAGATCATCAATTGAGATTTCCCTGTTGTCAACAAAAGCGATACATGCATCTATAGCTTCAGTTAGATTATGAGGAAGCATATTAGTAGCCATCCCGACCGCAATTCCACTTGCGCCGTTGAGCAACAATTGTGGTATTCTTGTCGGCAGAACCGTTGGCTCTTTATCGGAATCGTCGTAATTCAACTGCCAATCAATGGTATCTTTTTCAATATCCAACACCATAGTTTCAGCGATTCTTTCCAATCTTACTTCAGTGTAACGCATGGCGGCCGGCATGTCTCCATCCTGGCTACCAAAGTTTCCATGACCATCAACCAACACATACCTCATGCTCCAATCCTGAGCCATTCTCACGAGCGTTCCATAAATGGACGAATCCCCGTGAGGATGATATTTACCCATTACGTCACCGACGATACGGGCCGATTTTTTATGCGGTTTGTTATAAGTATTTCCCATTTCATACATACCGTATAAAATACGGCGGTGAACGGGTTTAAGACCATCACGGGCGTCAGGAAGCGCGCGTCCTACGATCACGCTCATCGAATAATCGATATAAGCGGATTTCATTTGTTCTTCAATGTTTACGGGGATAATTCTTCCGCGGGGTGTGCCGTTTTCAGGCAGTTCTTCATCTATTGTTTCCATAATTTTTTACTATCGGCAAATATACTTTTTTAAGGGCGTTTTTCCTTAAAAAGCTGATTTTTTTACCATATATTTTTCACCAATTTTGAATGAATAATGTGGATATTTTTTCAATCTAACCACCTCTACTCCTAACAAATATTTCAAACCGAGTTTTTTAATAAATAGATTCATAAAAGTCACCCTCTTATCAATTTCTTTCATCATAATTTATAGCTTTGTTGCATGAAAAATATTTTGTTGTTCGGAGCCGGTAAATCTGCAACTGCGCTTATCCAATACCTGGGAAAACAATGTGATGAGAAAAACTGGAAACTTCTTGTTTGCGATGCAGATCTTTCTTTAGCCAAATCCAAGACTACTCACTTCGCCTGTGCAACCGCTGTATCGTTTGATATAAATAATGCGGAAAAGAGACAATCACTTATTGAAAGATCTGACCTCGTTATTTCGATGTTGCCACCTTCGCTTCACTTTTTGGTAGCAAAGGATTGCGTAAGGTTTTCAAAACATCTTTTGACCGCTTCCTATATCGATACAAATATTCGTGCGCTGGAAGATGCGATCAAAGAAAAAGGTCTGCTTTTTATTGGCGAAATGGGTTTGGATCCGGGTATTGATCACATGAGCGCAATGAAAATCATCAATGAAATTAAAAGTAAAGGCGGAATCGTTACTTCCTTTAAATCTCATTGTGGTGGATTGATGGCTCCCGGGTCTGATGACAATCCCTGGCATTATAAGATCAGCTGGAACCCGGTAAACGTAGTAGCGGCGGGAAGTTCAGGTGCTTTTTACAAAAAAGATGGGGAAATCATTGAAGTACTCTACTCCCAGGTTTTTTCAGATGAAGGTCAAACGGTGGAGGTACCAAATATCGGAACACTCGCCTGGTATCCGAACCGTGATTCACTTTCCTACATTGAAACTTATCATCTCCATGGCATTAATACTTTTATCAGGACAACTTTGCGTTATCCCTCCTTTTGCCGTGGCTGGAACAAGATCGTTCATCTTGACCTGACGAATAAAAATGATCATGAAGAAATTAAACATTGTAAAAACTTTTCTGAGTGGTTTGATTTAAAAAAGAGGAAATTATTTGAAAATGAAACCGAACTTAATGAACAGGACTTTTTCGATAAAGAATTTTCAGAACAAGTTGAATTTATTGGGTTAAATGATTCTGCTTCACTTCCAATACCGGTTTCCAACTCCGGAAGTCTTTTGCAATTCCTGCTTGAAAAAAACCTGGCGATGAAGCCTGAAGACAAAGACATGATCATCATGTTGCATGAAATTGAATTTTCAATCGGTGATAAAAACAAGCAAACAAGAAGTTGCCTTATTGTAACAGGAGAAAATAAAATTCATACTGCTATGGCAAAAACAGTTGGTCTTCCACTTGGCATTGCGGCTACTTTGATTTTGGAAAATAAAATCACTGTTACCGGTTTACACATTCCGGTGATCCCCGAAATCTATGAACCGGTTTTAGCGCAACTCGAATTGAACGGAATCACTTTTAAAGAAATTACTGAAGAGATATAACACTCACCAGTAAACGAAGAATTAATAAATATTTTTTTTGCTCTTACGCTTAAATACTATTCATTATTGGCTTCACTTTTCGCCTGTGCTTTCATCTTATCATTGGCGGTGATCAAAAATTCCACTCTCCTGTTTTTGGCCATTCCTTCCGGAGTGTCATTTGAATAAGCGGGTGCAGTTTCACCATAACCTTTTACAGTCATTCGGGCAGCATCGATGCCTTGTGAAATTAGATAATCCCTCACTGAGTTAGCACGTCTTAATGACAAGCCCATATTGTATTCTTCGGTTCCGCGACTGTCGGTGTGGCCTTGAATTTCAATGTTCGTATTTGGATTATCGGATAGAATTTTTGCCAAATGATCCAAATTCATTTTTGCAGAATCACTCAAATCTGATTTGGAAAATGCAAATAGAATTTTTTCATTGAATTCAACCTGGATTCCTTCTCCCACACGTTCAACCTTTGCACCGGGAATTTGCTTTTTAATTTGTTCAGCCTGTTTATCCATATCGTGGCCAATAATTGCGCCCGCGGTTCCTCCAACGGCAGCTCCGATAATCGTTCCCAAAGTTTTATTGCCTGCTGCTTTTCCAATGATCGTTCCGCCAACCGCTCCTGCTGCTCCTCCAATCACCGCGCCTTTCTGGGTTTTAGTAGCATTGCAACCCATTATCAAAAAAGCGGCTATGGGCAAGGCGAATAGTAATTTTCTTAATTGATTCATCATTTTCTTTTTGTTCAACCTCTACTTTTCAAACATTGTACCAACAAAAAGAAATAGCTGGTATATGCAGTAAACAAAGTAATTCCGCAAATTTTAATTCGCCTGTTTTAGGAAATATTCTTTCTCAGCCGAAAGATTAATGCAGGGATAAGCGTTTTGAAATTCATAAATATTCTGCAATTGTTTTTGGAGAAATTTTTTATGCGCTTCGCTATCAGGCACAAAAGGTTTATGGTGAAATGCTGAAATTATTTTTTTCAGTTCTTTTTGAATTTTTAAGGTTTGTTCATCAAAGAAAGTTGATGCAAATTTTTCAAAAACGAATTCAACAGCCGTTTCATTTGGGTGAACAAGATCACTTTTATAAAACCGGTAATCACGCAATACATCATTTACCAATTCATAAGCCGGGAAATAAAAAACATCTTCTTTTTCTTCGACCACATTGTGTGCCGCTTCAATGAGACGCGCTTTGCTCCGGCTATTTTCTTCAATTCCGTCTTTAATATGCTTAACAGGACTGACGGTCAGAATTATTTTTAATCCCGGGTTGAATAATTCGAGCGCAGTGATCGCACTTAAAAGGTCTGCTTTAATTTGTTCCGCAGGTAACAATGTTTTAATAAAAATATCTGAGGGCGCTTTATGGCAATTGGCCACGTTGTTGAAATTTTCTTTCAGTTGATAATTGAATGCAGTTCCAATAGTGATGATGAGCACGTTTGCTTCTTTCAAAAACAAATGTGCTTCATTTTGCGACTGATTGACCGTATCAAGCACTTTCATTTTATCGATGCCTGAAAACGATGAATGATGTTTCCAACTATGCCACAAACCGTTTAGTTCGAATAGATCTTCTTCTCTAAAAGTTTCCTTTTCAATATAAGAAAACAATGCGTCTGTGATGCTTACAGGATCATATAAAATGCCATTTGGATTTTGCAAAACATCAAACTTCAGCTCATGCATTTTATTTCCGATCTCTTCTGAAAAACATGAACCGATGAACAAAATCTTATCTGCATAGGAAATCTTGAATGGAAACGGCTTTATATGGAATGGTAAAAAGAATTCCATTTATGCAAAAATTTTCGAAGCCATTTCAATCGCTTGTTTTAAAGCATCATGATTGATATTTTGAAGCAATCCAAGTTTTTCAAAATAAGGGATCATTAATTCAGAATTCATGTTTCCAACCAATTCGTCATTGGCCATCGGGCAACCTCCTACTCCTTTCAATGCGCCATCAAAACGGGAACAACCATTTTTCAAAGCCGCATCTATTTTTTCTTTCCAATTCATGCTGGTGGAATGAAGATGAACACCTGTTTCAGTCTGCGGAAATATTGAAATTACTTTTTTTACCAATGATGCAATTTGTGAAGCTGATGCAAGTCCAACTGTGTCTGCCAAAGAAATAATCTGAATCCCCTCTTCCACTAATTTTCGTATCCATTGTAGAACTATTTCTTCGCTGTATTCATCGCCATAAGGATTCCCGAAAGCCATTGAAATATAAACCAGGGGTTGTTTTTTATTTTTATCGCAAATACTTTTTATTTCTTTTACAGTTTGCAATGATTCTTCAATCGTACTATTTGTGTTTCTTTTTTGAAAAGTAGGAGAAATCGAAAATGGAAATCCAAGATAATTTATTTGATCATAAACTGCTGCTTCGGTTGCTCCACGAGTATTAGCAATTATTGCCAGCAATTTGGTTTTTGAGTCTTTCAACTGCAATCTTTCCGCAACTTCTTTTGTGTCTGCCATTTGAGGAATGGCTTTTGGCGAAACAAAACTTCCAAAATCAAGCGTATCAAAACCAACTTTTAATAATTGATTGAGATAAGCAATTTTGCTTTCAGTAGGAATAAAATTTTTCCAACCCTGCATTGCATCCCGCGGACATTCAATTAATTTGATTTGTTTCGTCATTTACAAAAATTGATCAACAATCACAAATGAGATTGCAAATATCAGACTTAAAATAGTCATTAAAAATCTGAAAGCGAAAGTAAGTTCTACTTTCCTTTATTATAAAATAAAAATTACAGGAATTTATCTGCCTGCTGCGTCCAAGTTTGAAATGAAAACCAGATGCTTTAACTTGCTAAAAGAAAGCGAACGGTATTGCTGCGAATGATCATCTTTAAATGTATTTATGAAGAATATCAAGCTGATTGAAGTGCCAAGTGAAATAGGCGCGGGAACACGTGGTGCAAGTTTGGGCGTGGAAGCAATTAAAATTGCCGCACTCGATTTTATGAGTAATTTTTTCGTGCATTTCCCATCTGAAAAAATTCAAACCGAAAATCAATTGCTTTTTGAACCGATTCATTCACCCTATGCGAAAAGGATCAATGGAGTTTTAACGGTTGTTGACCGCGTGGCGAAAGCAGTAAAAGATACAATTAAGAACAATTTTTTTCCAGTTGTGCTTAGTGGCGATCACAGCACTTCTGCAGGAACCATCGCCGGAATAAAACTGGCGAAACCTCAAAGCCGGCTCGGCATTATCTGGATCGACGCACATGCGGATCTTCATACACCTTACACAACGCCTTCAGGCAATATGCACGGAATGCCCATTGCTGCTTCTATCGGTGAGGACAACGAAGAAAGAAGGATGCACGAGCCTGATGCAAAAACGATTAAAGATTGGGAGCAATTAAAAAATTATGGCAAGATCAATCCAAAAGTGTTGCCAGAAGACATTGTCTTTATTTCAATAAGAGATTTTGAAAAAGAAGAAAAGCACCTCATCGATAAGTATGGGATGAAGGTGATTACCACCAGTGAACTCCGGAGGAAAGGACCTGAGAGTATTGTCCGTTCTGCCTTGCGCTTCCTGAATGAATGCACTGATATCTATGTAAGTTTTGATGTGGATTGTCTTGATTCATCAATTTCAAGAGGGACGGGAACACCTGTTCATAATGGCTTACGCGAAAGAGAAGCTGAAGATTTGGTGAGTAAGTTTATGCAGAACCATAAAATTTGTTGCTTCGAAATAACAGAAGTAAACCCAACTTTGGATAAAGAAAATTTAATGGCAGAGATTGCGTTTAATATTCTACAAAGAAGTGTGAATGTATTGATGATGAATTAAATAGTTCCTGGTTCATAGTTCATAGTTCTTAGTAGGTTGAAATATTAATCCTTCCATCAGATTTCCACCAGGAACTGAGAACTAAGAACTAAAGACCTTGGGGCATCTCATTTTTCTGCCTGTATTTAGAAAGTGAAGGATCCATTGCAATTGCATGATCACATATTTTTTTACCTTTTTCAATTTGCCCAAGTTTTTGAAAAGTTAACCCTGCCATGTAAAGAGTGGTTGCATCTTTTGGATTGAGGTTCAGGATCTTTGTAAAATAATCAAGTGCCTGTTGGTATTTCCGGGTATCATAAAAAGCGTGAGCAATGTTATTCAATAATTCTTTGTTGTTTGGTTTACGTTCCATCACAATATTCAATGTTTTTAAACCTCCGTCTGCATCACCCGAATAAATTTGGGCAAACCCATAATTTTCATAAAAATCATTGTTCTTGAAATATCCGTTTGCAGAGGCCAGATCAAAATATTTCAAACTGTTTTTAAAATCGTTCTGGCTGTAATAGATCAATCCAAGTTCGTATTGCCATTGTGCTCTTGTTGGTTCCAGCGCCACTGCATTTTCAAACTGAGGAATAGCGCTTTTTTCATCTTCAAGTTCCAGGTAAGTGCGACCAAGTGTATAAGAAGCCTCTGCATCTTTAGAATTTTTATTCAAAGCTTCTTTTAAAAATTTTTCTGCCTTACCATAATCTTCGAGATTGTAATAACTCATTCCAAGCACGCGGGAAGCATTATCGCAATCATTGCATTTTTGAGCAAGGTCTATCGCTTTTTGAAATTGACGGTTATTGAATGTCAAGGTCATTAATTGAGCAATCACATCCTTATTTGTGGGAGCCAATTCGTATGCTTTATTGAAATCGCCCTGCGCCTCAGTTATTCTCCTCATTGAAAGATTTGTTTTTCCGCTGGCCACATAAGCCTCAACGAAATTCGGGTCAAAGGAGATAGCTTTTGAAAAATCGTTTTCCGCTACTGCGTATAATCTTGCCGAATCTTCAGCAATTCCTTTATTATAATAAAAGTTCGCACTATCAGAATTTTGGGCAAAAGTTGCTGAAGACAGTAAACAAACTAATAAGGAGAAAAAAACTTTTTTCATGTTATCAAAATTGAAAGTTACGGGCTATTGAAGCACTATTGCACTTAACGCCGGGAGATTCAACTTTATTTCGGCAACGTGGTTCTTTTTATCAATAATTTCTGTGAGAATTTCCTGTCCGGAAAATCTTCCGGTTCCCCAATACTTAACATCGTCACTGCAAAAAATTTGATTCCATGAAGTTTTGTCGTGGACCATAATTTTCCAATCAAATCTTTCAACAGGTGTCATATTAAAAATTACCAGTAGGTCATCCTTTTTTTTCTTCCCTTTTCTCATGTAAGCCATCACGCATTCATTCCTGTGATCAAGATCAATCCATTCGAAACCAGCCCGTTCAAACTGCAATTCATAAAATGACGGATGGGAAGTGAATAAATGATTCAGGTCCTTCATAAAAGCTTTCAACTTTGAATGAGGCTCGTACCTGAGCAAATTCCAATCGAGTTCTGTTTGGTAATTCCATTCGCTTGTTTGCCCAAATTCATTACCCATGAAAAGTAATTTTCCCCCTGGGTGTGTGTACATGTAGGCGTATAAAACACGAAGGTTTGCAAACTTCTGCCATTCATCTCCGGGCATTTTGTAAATCATCGGCGACTTACCATGTACTACTTCATCGTGGCTCAACGGTAGAATAAAATTCTCGTCGTAGTAATAAGCCATACTGAACGAAAACTTGTTCTGGAAATCTTTTCGATATAAAGGATCGATCTTAAAATAATCAAGTGTATCGTGCATCCAACCCATCATCCATTTCATTCCAAAACCCAGTCCACCAGCAACAGTCAATCCCGTAACGCCTGGCCAATCCGTTGCTTCTTCAGCAATCATTTGCACGTCCGGAAAATCGCGGTAAACCATTTCATTCAAATTCTTAATAAATGCCATCGCTTCAATATTTCCATTTCCTCCATATTCATTTTCTTCCCACTCTCCTTCTTCTCGTGAGTAATCCAATCGCAACATAGAACTAACAGCGTCTACACGCATTCCGTCAATGTGATACATTTCAAACCAATAACGCGCATTGCTGATCAAAAATGAACGCACCTCTCCTCTCCTGTAATTAAATATATATGAATTCCAATCCGGGTGGAAACCTTTTCGCATGTCCGCATATTCATATGTATGCGTTCCATCAAATTTATACAAGCCATGAGCATCGTTTGGAAAATGAGAAGGAACCCAATCGAGAATCACACCGATACCTGCTTCATGAAAAGCATCTACAAGACTCATAAAATCTTCGGCTATTCCAAATCGTGAAGTCGGTGCAAAATAACCGCATCCCTGGTAACCCCAGCTACCGTCAAAAGGGAATTCCATAACCGGCATAAATTCCACATGAGTAAAACCCATTTCCTTCACATAAGGAACGAGCAGGCTTTTCAGCTGCTCATACGAATTGAATGAATCTTCGTCATAAGGATTAGGTTTCATCCAACTGCCAGCGTGAACTTCATAAATACTCCAGGGCGAATGAAGGGAGTTATGCGATTTTCGTGTATGCATCCACGTTCTATCTTTCCATTCATATTCGATCTTTTTAGTTTTGGAAGAGGTTGCGGGCCTGAGTTCCCAATGCCTTGCAAAAGGATCACCTTTATACATTTGCGCTCCTTCAAAACCCACAATGAAGTATTTGTAATTCTCATATTCACGAATGCCCGGAATAAATCCTTCCCAAATTCCTGAATGGTCAAGTCGCACAAACAAAGGATGAGCACCGGTGTCCCATTTATTAAAATCTCCTACAACACTTATGTAAGTTGCGTTTGGAGCCCAAACCGAAAAATAATATCCTTCCGTTTCTAAAACGGTTACAGGATGAGAACCAAAAAGCTTATACAAATTATAGTTGGTGCCATTTTGAAAATTGCGGATCTCTTCTTCATCAAACAATGAATAATTCCAAACTGGCTTTGTTGAATCAACAAAATTTTCTTCTTCATATGGAGTACTTCTTAAAGCCATTACCAAAAATATTTTTTTTGAATTTTTGTGGAATATACCGATTTATTCATCCTCTTAAAAATGTCACGTTAACATAAATTTATGACAGATAATGTTTTTCACTGATAATTTTTAAACATATTTGACAAACAATCATATCGAAACTAATGCAAAAACTAATCTTTTTATCCATAGCCATTTTCCTTTTTCCCCAATTGATCTTTTGCCAAACAGCACAAATTAAAGGACATCTTACGGATTCTTCCAACAACCAGAACCCTGCCAACGCAGTGATTTCAGTCTTAAACCAAAAAGATTCGATATTGGTGAAATTTACGCGAAGTGATAAAAGTGGAAATTTTTCGATTGCAAATCTCGATTCAGGAAAATACATTGTGTTGATCACTTATCCCAAATATGGCGATTATGTGGACAAGTTTGATCTGCAACCTTCGCAAAAACTCGATCTCAAAACGATCTACCTCACACAAAAGGCAAAACTAATGGAGGCCATAATCATCCATCAATCGCCAATCAGGATAAAAGGTGACACGACAGAATTTACGGCTGACAGTTTTAAAGTGAAACCGAATGCAACAGTTGAAGATCTATTAAAGGAATTGCCTGGAGTGCAGGTGGATAAAGATGGAAAGATTACGGCGCAGGGACAAACGGTTCAAAAGATACTGGTAGATGGAGATGAATTTTTTAGTGATGATCCCACCGTTGCTACAAGAAATTTAAGAGCGGATGCCGTGGACAAAGTCCAGGTTTTTGATAAAAAAAGTGACCAGGCAGAATTTACGGGAATTGATGACGGGCAATCAAAAAAGACCATCAACCTGAAATTGAAAGACAACGCCAAGCATGGGTATTTTGGGAAATTGTCCGCAGGCGCGTTGGATAAATATTATAATGTGCAAGCGTTGATCAATGCATTTAAAGCCAAACGGCAAATTGCAGCTTTTGCAATTGGAAGCAGCACTAACAACACAGGATTAGGTTTCCAGGAATCTCAAAATTATGGATTCGGTAACGACAACCTGCAGGTGATGGATGGCGGAGGAATAATGATCACCAACAACAACATTGATGATTTGGGAACACACAGTTATTATGGAGAAGGATTGCCAGAAAGTGCAAAAGCAGGGGTCCATTTTTCAAACAAATGGAACGATGATAAATTAGAAGCAGGTGGTAATTATCTCTTTAATAAGTTGAATGTACACAGCGCAGGAAATACATATACTCAAAACATTTTAAAGGATTCTGTTTATTACAGCCGCGAGTCTTCCGACAGCCATTCGGATCAATTGAGACATGGTTTGAGTGGAACAAGTGAATTAAAAATTGATTCTTCCTCTTCAATAAAAATTACGGCAAATGGTTACACCGGCACTTCTCAAAACAGTGACGAATATCAAAGCCAGGCGCTTGATGAAAATAACAACCCGGTAAATAGCAGCAAACGTTTCACCTCAAGCAAGGGCGACAATTCAGGAATTCGCGCAACGGCACTTTATCGCAAAAAGTTTAAAAAGAAAGGCCGTACGCTTTCTATCAATTTTGATGAAACCAACAGGAATTCAAACAGCAGTGGATTTTTAAATAATGTTTCCAGCTTTTATGATGCTTCCGGCACTATTTTCAGGAGAGATTCTACAGATCAGAATAAAGTGAGCGACAATTCTTCAAATGTAGCGGGGGTAAGAGCTACTTATACAGAACCGCTTTCCAAAAAATCATACCTGGAATTCAATTATTCTTTTTACAATAACAATACTATCCAAAAAAGACTAAGCTATGATAAAGATGCGAATGGAAAATATTCAATGCTTGTAGATTCATTGAGCAACGAATTCAGGTACATTTATAAAACAAACAGCGGCGGAATCAATTATCGCTTCAATGAAAAGAAATACAACTTTTCTTTCGGTGGAAACGTAGCTAATACTGCTTTTCATCAAACGGATCTTGTAAAAGATACGGCGAGGAATTACAGTTATTATAACTTCTTTCCCCGTGCTGATTTTTATTACAAGTTTAATGCTTATAGCGGAATAAGATTTAATTATAATGGAAGTACACAACAGCCAACAATTGACCAGATACAACCTCTGAAAAATAACAATGATCCGCTAAACGTAGTGATTGGAAATCCAAACCTGAAACAACAATTCTACAATCGCTTCAACCTCAGTTTTAATAATTACAAAGTATTTACCCAACGTTATCTTTATATCGGTTCAGGTTTTAACCAGATCAATAACGCCATCAGCAGTACCTACACAATTGACGCTTTAGGTAAAAGAACTACGCAGTATATCAACGTTGATGGAAATTATAATGCCAATTTGTATATGGGTTACGGAGTAAAAATTCCCAAAACAAAATTGAACGTAAATGTCAATTTAAACGGAAGCATGAATGGTAATACCAATTTTGTAAACGGTTTGAAAAACATTACTAAAAGTAAAAATGTCGGTATGAATGTTGCATTGCGTTCATATGTAAAAGACAAATACCAATTCTCTGTTTCTGCAAGACCTTCTTACAATGTCTCCAAATCAACCATAAGTTCGGTTTCAAATACAAACTACTGGACTTACAATTATTCTGCGGACGGAAATATAACCCTGCCCCACAAATTTGAAATCGGATCCGATATCAATTTTGATTTCAGGCAAAAACTGAATGCATTTGATGTAAACACAAATGTCATTCTCTGGAACGCTTACCTCGAAAAGAAATTCCTCAAAAAAGATGCATTAACATTACGGTTAAGCGTACACGATATTTTAAACCAAAACAAAGGTTACGACAGAACCGTTCAGCCTTATGCAGTTGTTGACCGGCATTACCTGAGTTTTCAACGTTACGGGCTAATCACTTTAACCTGGAATTTTCACAACAAAGGTGGCGCAGGCGCTCCACAATCATTCTTCTAAATTTTAATAAAAAATGAAAAAGATCATTTTTCTGTTTTGCTTAATTGCAATAGCAAGGCATTCTTCCGCCCAGGCAATTTTTATTTCGAAAGGAAAGATCGAATTTGAAAAACGCACCAACATGTGGATCAGTATGACGGGAAGTTTTGCAGAACAACTTAAAAAAACACTCCCGGAATATAAAACCAGTTACTTCAATTATGAGTTCGATGCCAAAAAAGCAATTTATAAACCCGGCCGGGAAGTAGATGATAAGTACAATTCGTTCTTCGGGAACCTCGCTGGTGACAATGTCGTTTACAGTGATTTTACCACTGACAAATATGTTGCAAAAAAGCATGTTTTCGAAAAAACTTTTTTGATCGAAGATAGCCTGCGAAATGCGAAATGGAAGATCAAAAATGACTTTCGGGATATTGCCGGTTTTCATTGTCGCAGAGCCACAACAATTATAATGGACTCTGTTTTTGTAGTTGCTTTTTATACAGATGAAATAACAATTCCCGGCGGCCCCGAAAGTTTTAGCGGTTTACCGGGAATGATCCTTGGTTTGGTGATCAATCGAATTCACACAACCTGGTACGCGACCAAAGTAGAAGCTGAAAGTGTGGATGAAAAAGACCTTACGCCACCAAATGGCGGAAAAAAAATTGATGAATCTACCTTGAAAGAAGAATTGAAAAAATTAATGTCAGACTGGGGAAAATACGGACAGCGAAATTTGTGGAATATTATGATCTGACTTCAGCTCATGTTTCAGTGAACAAATAAATTAAAAGATTTTTTTTCTTAACGGTCTTCAATCAAGACAACTACCTTAAGTCTCTTTGATAATTTTCAATTTGTTACCTCCCAAAATTTTTCAGGCATGTATGTTGCGGAATTGCGTACCAAAAAAGAATAATGGACGTAAAACAAATAGTATTGGCAAACCGCCCGAAAGGTTTGCCTTCGAAAAACGATTTCAGAACAGAAACAATAACACTTCCGCAATTGAAAAATGATGAGGTTTTGATAAAGGCCAAATATTTTTCAGTTGATCCATATATGCGCGGAAGGATGAATGACGCAAAATCTTATGTAGCTCCATATAAAATTGATGAACCGATTGCCGGTACCGGCATTGGTGAAATCGTGGAAACAAAATCAAGTGATTTTAAAGAAGGAGATATTGTGCAGGGCCATTTTCCGTGGGCAACAGAATCCATACAGAAGGCAAGTGCCTTAAAAAAAATTGACACAAAACTTGCGCCCGCTCCTTACTATTTGGGAATTTTAGGAATGCCGGGGCTCACCGCTTATTTCGGTTTGATTCATATTGGTAAACCTAAAGAAGGAGAAACGGTCGTAATATCAGGGGCAGCGGGCGCAGTAGGAATCGTCGTGGGGCAAATTGCAAAATTAAAAGGTTGCAGAGTTGTAGGAATTGCCGGAAGCGATGAAAAAATAAACATGCTCAGGAATGAATTTCAGTTCGATGAGGCAATCAATTACAAGACGACATCAGACATGAAAAAAGCCATCGGGGTTGCTTGCCCTAATGGTGTCGATATTTATTTTGACAACGTGGGCGGTTCCATTTCTGATGCGGTAATTTCAAACATTAATTTTCACGCAAGAATAGTTTTGTGCGGTCAAATTTCTTTATACAATTCAACAGAAGTGCCAACAGGACCACGTTTACAGCCGATGTTATTGACACGAAGCGCTTTAATGCAGGGATTTATTGTTGGCAATTTTAAAGATCGCTTCAGGGAAGGAATAGAACAACTTTCTCAATGGGTAAAAGACGGAAAACTGAAATACAAGGAAACAATCATTGAAGGATTTGATAAATTGCCGGAAGCATTTTTAGGTCTTTTCTCAGGAGAAAACAAAGGAAAAATGGTGGTAAAAGTTTGAGCAGTGAACGAATAAATTTTGAAGATTATTATTATTTCTCCAACTCCCAAACTCCACTTTCCATTGGTTTCAATGAAAAATCTGAAAGTGACTTTGTTTCACCGGTTTCAATATTTTTCATTTTAGTAAATCCTGAAGTTCTTTCGGAATAATAATTTGTATGAACCGTTTCTTCCTTTTTTGAAGTATTTAAAATCGTCATAATTGTTTGTTTACTGTCGTACCTGAAAAAAACGTATAAACCATTTTGAGGAATATATTGCATCATCTTTCCTGAAGAAATTGCGGAAGAATTCTTCCTGAAATTTGCCAATGTGGCAATGTAACTCCAGATGGAATCTTCTCTTCGGGTTCTGCCAGAAACAGAAAATTTATTTTTTGGATCGCCTGGCCAGCCCCCTGGAAAATCAAGTCTTACATGACCGTCATTTGGCGATGTGAAACCTTGCATTCCGATTTCATCACCGTAATACAATTCCGGAATTCCACGGCAGGTAAGCAGCCACGCGAGTGCTGCTTTGTATTTCAGCATGCTTGTATCCACAACAGAATAAAATCTTGATAAATCGTGATTGTCTAAAAAGATTACATTACGCATTGGATCTTTATAAACAAAATCCTGCGCAAGCGTGTTATACAATTCAGTAACACCATCTGTCCAACCGAAATCTTTGGTCATTGCATCGGTAATCGCCCAAAGTGTTTGAAAATCGGCCGGCGCCTGCAGGTTGCTTTTGTAGGAAAGGTTCAATTTATTTTGAACGAAATAAGCCTGGTTCAAAACGCCATGAACCCATGTTTCTCCAAACATAGTAATCTTTGGGAACTCATCCATCAGCGCTTTGTTACAACGGTTCATGAAGTCCAAATTGTTGTAGATATAAGTGTCGATCCGCCATCCATCAATTCCAAATTCTTCGACAGTCCACAAAGCATGCTGAATTAAAAAGTTAGCCACATAAGGATTTTCCTGGTTCAGGTCTGGCATTACATGCGCAAACCATCCGTCAGACATGATCTTTTTTTCCTTAGGACTTGCGTAAGGGTCAAACAAAACCTGGTCCCTGAAATTGGTATTCGTATAAGTTGGCCATTGATGTAACCAATCTTTCATCGGTGGATCAAGAACAGTGAAATGATAACTTCCAATATGGTTGTAAACCGCGTCCTGTATAATCTTCATATTTTTTGAATGCGCCGCATCAATCAATTCGTGATAAGCTTTTTCTCCCCCAATTCGTGGATCAATTTTATAATGATCAGTAAAAGCGTAACCATGTTCAGTGCGGTCAGGCATATCATTTTCAATCACAGGATTCAACCAAAGTGCTGTAACACCTAGGGATTTCAAATAATCAAGATGATTTTCAATCCCTTTCAAATCTCCTCCATGTCGTGCGTAAACTGTATCACGGTCAAGACTTTGGTCCCTCATTCCAGCCACACGATCATTTGTTGTATCTCCGTTGCTGAAACGGTCCGGCATAATAAGATAAATAAGATCTTTTGAAGTAACACCTTGTGCAAATTGAGTTCCATTGCCTTGCCGGCGCTTGTCTAAAGGGAAATCAATTGTAAAAGAAGAGCCACTTTTTTGCACGTTGATCTTAACCAGGCCCGGTTTTGCGGCATTAGTGATATCAATATCGAGAAAAACATAATTTTTATTTTCAACCTTCTCAGCCTTATCCAGTTTCACACCTGGATAATTTATCGTGTATGCATTAGCGTTACCAATATCATTTCCGTGGATCATGATCTGCACTTTGTGCCATTTCATTCCCGTCCACCAATTGGTAGGATAACAGTTATAGGAAGAATTTTGTGCAAATAAGATTGAAAAAGAAAAAGTGAGGAAGAAAAAGAAAGTGATTTTTTTCATGGCAAAAAATTAGAGCAATATTTAATCCTAAGTATTAACTGATTTTTGTTCGAATGAAAGTAACTCTTTTCCAATTTATGAAATGAAATATAAATAATACTTTCCCGTCCCTTCCTTGGATATGTATTTTTCAAACAGATTTTTCCTGAAAATCTACAGCGCTTCAAAAATTCCTTTTTCCTTATTTTTTCTCACGTGCGCCGCGTCGAAATATTGACCATTCATAGCTACATAAACACCTTTCGGTAAAGCCTGAACAAAAGCGAGGGCGCTTCCAAGATTAAAAAATCCATCAGAACTTCCGAATTTATAGGGTATCATCGCACCTGTCAAAACAATGGTTTTGGGAATATTATCATTCGATAAATATTTGCCGGTCACTTCCATCGTATCCGTTCCGTGCGTAATAACAATATGGTCTTCTTCCGCTTCGCGGCATCGTTTTTCAATAACTTCCCGCTCTTTGTCGGTCATATCAAGACTGTCGATCATCATTAAAGTTTCAACGGACACTTTCACATTGCACCTTCCCCGGCGAAGCATTTCCTGGAGATGTGTGTTTTTGAAAAAAAGCTGGCCGGAACGCTCATCATATTCCTTATCAAATGTTCCGCCGGTAACTAATATCCTGATGTGCATGTTTACAATTTTTAAATTTTCACCCGAAGTAAATAGTCAATGAATTTATTTTTATCCAGAGACAATTTTTGTATCAGCAAACGCTGCGCCGGAACGCAAAAAAAATTTTCGAAAATTATTGGTTTACTGTTCCAGGAAAAAACTGTAAACTTTACAAATTCGCTACCTGCACAGCGGTACCGTAACACAAAACTTCCGTTACCCCATTCATCACTTCATTTGCATCATAGCGAATGTTGATGATCGCATTAGCACCTCTGTCATTTGCATGTTGCACCATGTGATTGTAGGCTTCATGGCGCGTCTTTTCACAAAGGTCAACATACACTGAAATCGTACCGCCAAATAAGGTTTGCAAACCTCCGGCAATATTCCCAAAAAGGCTTCTCGACCTGACAGTGATGCCACGTACAATGCCCAAATGTTTTGTGATCTTATACCCTTCAAGATGGTTACTTGTAGTGATCATTTCTTCGTTTACCATAAATGTTATTTTAATTGTGAATCGTTTATTGCTATCAAAAAATGTTTACTTCTCTTTCCAGTTCGATCCCGAATTTTTCTTTTACCGAAATCAATATTTCTTCACTCAAATCATAAATTTCCTTGCCGCTTGCTTTTCCATAATTCACCAAAACCAAAGCCTGCTTGTCATAACAGCCGGCATCACCCCGGCGGAATCCTTTCCATCCGCATTGCTCAATCAGCCAACCCGCTGGTATTTTAAACTTTTCCCCGTTCGGATAATTAGGAACATCCAATGTTTCTAATTCTTCCATTTTCTCCTTTTCTACAACAGGATTTTTGAAAAAACTTCCCGCGTTTCCAATGATTGCCGGATCTGGCAGTTTGGAAGTTCGTATACTGATCACTGCGTCAGAAACGGCTTTGATTGTCAGGTTTTCAATTTTCATTTTTTCCAATTCGGATTCGATAGCGCCATAAGCAATATTAAAATCAGGAACTTTTTTCAATCGGTAAGTAACGCTTAGAATGGCAAACTGATTTTTATATTTGTTCTTAAAAACACTGTCGCGGTAACCAAAAGCACAATCTTCTGCTTTAAAAGTTTGAACGGTTTTTTCTTTTAAATGATAAGTTTCCAACTCCCAAAAAACATCTTTGATCTCTATGCCATAAGCACCGATATTTTGCATTGGAGAAGCGCCGACATTTCCGGGAATCAAAGAAAGATTTTCGACACCAGCAAAATTATTGTTCACACAAAATGTAACAAATGAATGCCACAAAACACCCGCGCCGGCTCTCACAAAAACAAATTCGTCATCCTCGCTTAAAACATCAATTCCCGGAATTTCATTTTTCAGAACAAACCCATCAAAATCTTTTGTAAATAAAATATTGCTGCCGCCGCCGAGTATAAATAAATTTTCCGCCACTTCTTGATTTAATAATTCTTCAAGATTTTCTTTTGATGAAAATCCCGAAAAGTAGCGCGCCTTTGCATTAACGCCGAACGTATTAAATTTTTGAAGTGAATAATTTTCATGAACTTGCATAGCAATAAAATTAAGAGCAAAATACAGAAATATGAATGAACTGACGGCAGTTGTTCTTGGCGCTTCAGGACTTACAGGCGGTTTGCTTGTAAATGAATTGTTGAATGACGCGGATTACAAAACTGTGCGCGTGCTTGTCAGGAAAACTTTAACGCTGATTCATCCAAAGCTGCAACAGCAGATTGTCGATTTCAATAACAAAGAAGATATTTTTCAAAAAATGGGGGAAGGCGATGTATTGTTTTCTTGTATTGGTACTACCCAAAAGAAAGTGAAGGGAGATAAAGTTCTTTATGAAAAAATTGATCATGATATTCCTGTAAATGCTGCGGAGGCCGCTATTTCACATCATTTCAAAAAATTTCTACTCATCTCTTCTGTTGGAGCCAATGAAAATTCGTCTAATTTTTATTTAAAACTGAAAGGGAAAACTGAACATTCCATCAAACAATTCCCTTTTGAAAGTATCGGCATTTTTCAACCTTCATTGTTGAATGGAAGGAAAAAAGAAAAACGGACCGGTGAACAAATCGCAGAAACAATAATGGATCTTCTTTCATTTTTAATGTTGGGGCCCTTGCTTAAATACCGGGCGATCGGCGCCGACAATTTAGCTAGAGCGATGGCCTTTGAAGGCAAGCAGAAAAAAAATGGAATTCATTATTATCGTTATCCTGAAATAATGGATATGGCAAGGGCACTTATATCAGAAAAAGAAGAAAAGGAAACTAAAATGGAAACAACAGTAAATAAATAAATTGTTCAATTTTTTTTCAACAGTTACAATGGATCAACATCGGCGATAAAGTTTACGCTTCTGAATTTCTTTTCTGCCTTCACCAAATCGATGTGATTTCTAATTACTTTTTTTTGCGCCTGCAGCTGAAAAGCATCCTTCTGCAATTTGATTAGAATCTCAACAAGATATTTATTTCGAATCCGGTTCACAACCGGCGCCGCAGGACCAACGAGGTAAGGAAAATCTTTCTCGAGATTTTGCGCTAAAACCTCTGCAGCAGCAAAAGCAATATCTTTTTCTGAATGCTTCACAACAATTCTAATCAAGCGACTGAATGGCGGATAAAAAAATTGTTTGCGCATCGCCAGTTCGCACTCATAAAATTTTTCATAATCGTGTTCCTTAACAAACAATAAAACAGGATGATCAGATTTGGAGGCCTGTATCAATACAAGCCCTTTTTCTTGCTTCCGACCTGCCCTGCCACTCACCTGCTCCATCAACTGAAAGGCTCTTTCATTTACTCTAAAATCAGCAAAAGACAATAATCCATCTGCATCCAAAATTCCAACAAGGCTGACATTTTCAAAATCAAGTCCTTTTACCACCATTTGTGTTCCGGCAAGAATATCTATTCTGTGTTGTTCAAATAATTTGATCAGAGTATCATGTGCATTTTTTCCTTTTACCGCATCTACATCCATTCGAGCAACCCTGTAATCGGGAAAATCTTCAGCAAGTTCTTCTTCAATTTTTTCCGTTCCGAAATTTTTTTCTTTCCAATTCACGCTTCCGCATGCAGGACACGAAACCGGTTTTGGATAGGTATTTCCACAATAATGGCAATGTAGTTTGTTGGAGTATTTATGCAACGTAAGTGTTACCGAACAATTTTGACAATGAGGAATAAAACCACAAGTGCCACAAATTAAAACAGGCGCATATCCACGCCGGTTTTGAAACAAAATAACCTGTTTGTCATTTTTTAAATCCGTTTCAATTTGCGCTTTCAGTTGCGGGGAGATCATTACTTTTCCCTTTTTCGAAGCTGCAACCGTTTTGGTATCGATAATTTTTATATCAGGCAACAAGCTTCCGCCAAATCTTTCCGAAAGCGTAACCAATCCATATTTATTTTTTTGAGCGTTATAATAACTTTCCAGAGAAGGTGTGGCGCTTCCCATCAAGACTTTTGCCTTAAAAAGTGAAGCATAAAAAACAGCCGCATCTCGTGCATTGTAGCGTGGAGCGGGATCTTGTTGTTTGAAGGACGGATCATGCTCTTCGTCAATAATTATTAATCCAAGATTTTTAAATGGAAGGAACAACGCACTCCGCGCACCAAGAATAATTTTTAATTCGCCCGTTTTGATCTTGTTCCAGATCTCTATCCTTTCATTGTTGTTGAATTTGGAATGATAGATGGCAATGTTTCCGCCAAAATAAAATTGGAGCCGCCTGATAATTTGGGCGGTTAAAGTAATCTCGGGCAAAAGATATAAGACCTGTTTTCCTTCCTTTATTGCCTTTTCAATTTGCTTAATATACAATTGCGTTTTCCCGCTGCTTGTTATTCCATGCAAAAGGCAAACTTCTTTCTTCTCAAATACATTTTCAATTTCCGACTGCGCTTTTTCCTGGGCAGCATTTAATTCAAACTGAACATTCATTTTCGCCGGAATTGAGGGAAGCCGGTCTATATTTCGCTTTTCAACAAAAAGAATATTTTTATCAATAAGCCCTTTTAGTTGTGCGGCAGTGGCTCCTGATTTTTTCAAGAGTTTAGTTTGTGCCACCTCCCCTTCGGTTTTTGAAAAATGCAAAAAGCTGAGCAACAATTCAAGTTGCTTCGGTGCGCGCGATAGCTCATCCATTAATTTGTTCAGCGCTTCATCCGATGAAAAGGACGGATTGAGCAGGACAAAATTTTCTTTTTTCTCTTTGAACTTATCAGAAAAAGATTCCCATACAAAACATACGCGCTTTTCAATCAATCTTTTGATCAGCGGATAAACATGCACCAATCCCGAAATTTGTTGTACCTCATTTATCTTCAATTCCTTTTTTATCAAAAGCCCTTCTGCCACGAGATATTCTTCATTATCGAGATCAGAAAAATCATCGCCGTAATCATCATTATAAACAAGAACGGTTTCGCTGCTCAATTTTAAATGAGTAGGCAATGCTGCCGCCATCACCTCGCCTTCACTGCACATATAATATTCACTGATCCAATTCCAAAGTTTCAGTTGCTGCGCATAAAGAACCGGATCTTCATCAATAACATTCAGAATCGGTTTGGTTTCGTAAGAAGGCTTTTCAGGAACTATCGATTTAATAATGCCAGCATATTTTTTATTTTTTCCAAAGACAACTTCTACCCGGCAACCCGGCTTAACTTTTTTTTCTAAGTTTTGAGGAACAGAATAAGTATAAGTTTTGGGAATCGCTAAAGGAAGAATCACCTCCAGCCATGTAGAAGCGTTCTCTTCATTTTTATTAAATAAATCCCTTTCATCCGGGTTTTCTGAAATCATCTATGCAAAGATATGTGAGAGGTTGAAAAGAAATTTCATTAACCGTTATTTCACTTTTTCCTGATCCAGGTTGCGCCATAGCGAATGAGCGCTTCCTCCATTTGTTTAAAAACCTTTTCTTTTAAAAACGGAAGATCACTCATCTTCATACCTGCTGTGTCGGTTTCAGGAAGATAAACACTTCGGCATTTTCCCGGGTTCAGTGAAAAGATACTTTTATAATTAAGCCGGTCATAAGTATCTAAAAATAAAACAGGGAGAATGGGTTTTTGTGTTTCGATGGCTATACGAAAGGCGCCATCATAAAATTTTTTCAGTGGACGATGGGTTGTATTAAAAGTTCCTTCCGGGCAAATGAAAACAGAAATCTTTTGGTGGATATACCCGATCAATTCCTTCATACTTTGTGATCTTGCTCTCGCGCTGGATCGATCAACAGAAACAGCGCCTCGTTTATAAATAGATCCGAAAACAGGCACTTTGTTCATTTCCGCCTTCCCTAAAATTCTCATTTTTTGTCCGCGCACTACCTTCATCATCATTGGAATATCAAGATAAGAAATGTGATTGCTTACAAAAATGTATTCCTTGTTTTTATTGTGCGGCGCTTCATCCATATTTGAATAGCTTATGCCAACCATGAAAAAAAATGCATCTGCCCAAAAACGGGAAAGGGAATAAATGATGTTTCCGCCCTTTACTTTTTCCTGTAGAAAAGCATACATAAAAAACGGCATCAGCAGGAACATCCAAAATAAAAAAACCGCAAAGCCATAAATACTGAAGAAAAAACGAAAGATATTTTGTAGAATCCGCATGGGCAGTTTTTAATCATGCGAAAGTAAAAAGCGCTTATGAATATGCAAAGCCTGAAGGATTTTCTTAATGTATAACAACATTTTATACAAAAATTGAAAAAACAGGTTATTTAATAAGATTTTGTATTAGGATTTGGGTGAAATTGTCTTACATTTGCACTCCAAAAATCGGAAAAGTATGTTTGCTATAGTAAAAATCGCAGGCCAGCAGTTTAAAGTTACACCAGGCCAAAGTTTATATGTTCCCCATCTTGCAGGCAAGCAGGGAGACAAAGTTGAGTTTTCTGAAGTGCTTTTGCACGACGACAATGGAAAAGTTTCTGTTCGTAGCGATGCAAACGTAAAAGTAGAAGCTGAAATTTTAAATGAATTTGTGCAAGGCGACAAAGTGATTGCTTTTAAAATGAAAAGAAGAAAAGGTTTCAGAAAAAAACACGGTCACCGCACTCAATACACTCATATAAAAGTAACAGGAATTGCGTAAGCAGTTTCTTAAAGTGAAATAAAAAAATCATTTTCGATTTCGATCATTTTTAATTTAAGAATAATGGCACATAAAAAAGGTGAAGGTTCCGTAAAGAACGGACGGGATTCACAAAGCAAAAGATTAGGCGTAAAAATTTTCGGTGGCCAGGCTGCTGCATCCGGAAATATAATTCTTCGTCAGCGCGGTACAGTTTATCATCCCGGCAAAAATGTTGGCGTGGGAAAAGACTTTACTCTCTTCGCAACTGCTGATGGTGTGGTTGAATTCAGAAAGACAAAAGGTGACAAAACAGTCGTATCTGTAAATCCTGAAACAGCAACTGCATAAAAAATTTTTCAAATAAGTTTTGGCAGTTAACAAAATGTTTTTATTTTTATTTTTTATTTACTAACAATTAAATTCTAAAAACATGGCAACTGCAAAAAAAGCTGCTCCTAAAAAAGCAACTGCAAAAAAAGCCGCACCTAAAAAGGCTGCCGCTAAGAAAGCTGCTCCTAAAAAAGCTGCAAAGAAAGCTGCTCCTAAAAAAGCCGCTCCTAAAAAGAAGAGTGCTGCTAAGAAAGCTGCTCCTAAAAAAGCCGCTAAAAAAGCCGCTCCTAAAAAGGCTGCTGCTAAGAAAAAGTAAATACACTTTTCTTACAGATAATTTAAAGTCCCGAATTTCTTCGGGACTTTTTTTTATGAATAATCCCTTTGAGATCTACTGGTGACAAGGGTTTTAGAAAAATAATATCGCACAACAAACTCAAATAAAATTACTGCCCATCGGAATTTTCTTATTTTTAATTCATGAGTAATAAAGAAATAGCCGCCCAATTTTCATTGCTTTCAAAATTGATGGATATTCATGGCGAAAACAGTTTTAAGTCAAAAACTTATTCGATAGTTTCCTACAAAATATCACAACTAACGGTTGACCTACAAACGCTTTCTTTCGAAAAGATCGCACAGATAAATGGAATCGGTGACGCCATCGCAAAAAAAGTAATTGAAATTATTTCAACAGGCAAAATGAAAATCCTGGAGGAATTAATTCTTCAAACGCCTCCCGGCATTTTTGAAATGTTAAAAATAAAAGGGCTCGGACCAAAAAAGATTTCGGTGATCTGGAAAGAAATGGGCATCGAAAATATCGGTGAGCTCTTGTATGCCTGCAATGAAAACCGTTTGCTTCTTTATCCTGGTTTTGGAAAAAAGACCCAGGAAAATGTTATTGAATCAATAGAATTTTATCTTAGCCAACAAGGCAGTTATTTGTATGCACAGGTAGAAATGCTGGCAACCGAGTTACTGGTATTTTTTAAAAACCTTTTTTCCAACGAAGAAATAAATATTACCGGTGACTTTGCGCGGCAGGCCGAAACAGTTGACACACTTGAATACGTGATTGCTTTGCCCAGGAAAATTATTTCTGACAAATTAGATGCTTTGCCAGAATTCGAACAAAGAGAAAATGATGAACATTCCATTTCTTACCAATACAATGAGCGGATCACAGTAAAAATTTATTCAACTTCCAAAGAACATTTGATAAAAACAATTTTTGAAACAACAGGTACACAGGAATTCGTTGCTGAATTTCAACATCGATTTAAAGAATTAAACTTTCAAGAAGCTCAAAGAGAACAAGATCTTTTTAATAAGGCAAACATCCAATATGTTCCTCCTTTTTTAAGAGAAAGTAAATCGGTGTTAAAAGTTGCTGAAGATTATAAAATTCCACAAGTCATTCAAGCCAAAGATATTAAAGGGATCGTCCATTGCCACAGCAAATGGAGCGACGGAATAAACACTCTTGAAGAACTTGCTAACGCATGCATAAAAAGTGGGAAAGAATATCTTGTAATGAGTGATCACAGTAAAACTGCGAATTATGCCAACGGGCTCACTGAAGAAAGGCTGAAAGAACAACACGCGTTAATTGATTTATTAAACAAAAAATTGGCACCTTTTAAGATTTTTAAAAGTATTGAAAGCGATATACTGAATGACGGCAGCCTTGATTATTCAGATTCTGTTCTTTCCACATTTGATTTGGTAATTGCTTCGGTTCACTCCAACTTAAAAATGAGCCAGGAAAAAGCAATGCCAAGACTTTTAAAGGCGATTGAAAATCCATTTACTACCATTTTGGGTCACATGACCGGTAGATTGCTGCTCAGCAGAAAAGGCTTTCCGGTGGATCATAAAAAAATTATCGATGCCTGTGCAGTGAATAATGTGGTGATTGAAATCAACGCCCATCCCCGACGGCTCGACATGAGATGGCAATGGATTGATTATGCACTTTCAAAAAATGTATTGCTTTCAATTGATCCGGATGCCCATTCGATCGGGGAATTTGAAAACATTAAATATGGCGTTCTTGTGGCGCAAAAAGCAATGGTTACGTCTCAGAATAACCTCAGTAGTTTTTCAATAGATCAATTCGAAAAATTTATTACCGGCAGGAGAAAACAAAAATCTTAAAAAATTGTTTCTTCACTATTCGGGATTATATGAAAAAGGAGAAAATAAAAAAGCGGGAAATTAGTTAGTTCACTATTTTACTTTTTCGTTTAGGCTTGTACGTTATTCATTAATCGGTTAGTCAAAGTGATCTTCGATAACAGGTAATTCGACAAAGAAACAAGTCCACTCACCTTCTTTGGTATCAAACCAGATTTTCCCGTTCCACGTTTCAACTATTCCTTTACACATCGCAAGGCCAAGGCCGGTTCCCGAGGATTTGGTTGTGAAATTAGGTGCGAAGATCTTATTCACCATTTCCGACCGTATCCCGTTTCCGTTGTCCTTAATAGATATCAAAACTTTATGGTCATTAACTTCACTCCTGATCCGCAAATTCACTTTTCGGTAATCCGGAACTGATTGCACAGCGTTTTGCAAAAGATTCGTAAACAAACGATTGATCTGTGTTTTATCTGCTTCAATCAGGATCTGGTTAGGATGAAGTTTTGCGTCAACATCTACTTCATCATTTGTTGAATACAAGGTGATAGAATTTTCAAGCATTTGGTTCACGTCAAAAACCTGTTTTTTGGTGTTGCCGATCTTGGCGAACTGCGCAAAGTCGCCTGCGATTTGCGAAAGATGTTCTATTTGTTCAAGCAATATTTGCGCAACGTACAATGAAATATTTTTTACATCCGGGGAATTCTTTTCAATTGCCATTTGCAGGTATTGCAAATTCAGTTTCATTGGTGTCAGTGGATTCTTGATCTCATGTGCTACTTGTCTAGCCATTTCGCGCCAGGCTCCTTCCCTTTCACTTCGTGCCAGCATCTTCGCACTCACATCCAGTTTCTTCACCATCTTATTGTATTCATTTACGAGGTCGCCAATTTCATCCTTCCTGTTCCAAACAATTTCTTCATTACCTGTTTCCAGATTTATCTTTTTCATCTTGTCACTTATCAATGAGAAAGAGTTGGTGATTCGGTTGGTGATGAAAAGTGCAATAATACCGGCCACCAAAAAAATAAACGCGTTGAGGTTGATGATCGTGACGAGAAAGTTGGAAATCTCATCCTGCAGTTTATTCTGTGATTCAAAATAGGGAATGTTCAAATAAGCATATTCCTTTCCAGCTTCATTTCGCACGGGCACATAATCATTCAGGTACTGAAGACTTCCTATATTTTGTTCCTGGAAGAACTGCACATCCTTTAGTTTGCTCAAATGATAAAAAGCAACGGGATCCATTTTTTCGCTTACGATTCCTTTGTTGTAAGGCAATGGAACAGACGAAACTTTCAGTTTTCCATTCAGGTCGTATACATTCAGATCCGTCGCATTTATATTCGAGATCTTATTGATGGTTTTCGCGAGCTTACTGTCTGAAAGGCTATCAAAATTTACCAACGCGTAATTATTTAATGGCATCGTATCAATCGAATTCCGCAATTCATTTTCCATTACATGAATGGTGCGGCTTAATTTTTCCCGGTTGTTATTGTGATACCTGTTTATGAAAAACAAGATGGTCGTGGTGGCGATTACAATAAAAGAAAAAACACTTACGAGGATAATCGTTCCATGAACCTGGTGGCGAATGTTTAACTGGAAAAGGGATCTAAAATTCGGCGTAATTTTTCTCTCAGTCAGGAAATGATGAGCAAGGTTGAAGAAGATGGCAATCAACAAAAACGAACAAAAGAGATAAGCAAACAAAGTTATTGATTCTACAAAAAACCTGTCCTGCCTTGCAATAACAATTACCTTATCCGCACTGGCTTTGTACCATAGCTCTTCATAACCATTACTGTTAACGATTTTAAATTCATTGTAGGTAAAATCATTATTGTCAATGTCCGTTCGGAAAGGATAATCATTATAACTGCTGCTAAGTTTATTATTATTATAAATAGCATAAGCATACACCGGCGAACTTTCTATCGAATTGCTGTTGCCTTTAGAAAAAAGCTCGGGATATAAAGCGTCGCTCTTGTATTTCTTCGGTTTTGAAATAATAAAAACATATCCTTGCCTTAATCCGGCAGAATTTGTTACTTCCTTTTTGCTGATGTAATTAAACCTGTCATAAGAAATATCGTAATAATAAAGATCAGGGATATCGGTTGGTTGTCCCTGGCTTTGAATTATAGCATTTAAAGCGTTGAAAGTTGTTGAATCCTCATTATACAAAGGCTCTCCGGCAGCATTGAAAGTGTAGATCCTTGTATCGTATTTATCCAGGTAGCCAGAAAAATTTTCATTAATAAGACTGTCTTTAAGGTACCTGTTCTCGAATGGATCTTTAAATCTGTCGAAAACACCCGAGAGATAATCATTGGTAAAATCTTTAAGAATAATGCTGACAATTACCGGCCCGGAAGGATCGGCTTTGTTGGCCAGATTTTCTGCAAAATGTTTCCTGTCCTCCAATTCTTTTGTACGGTTTTGCAATACAATAATCGTTGTAATAGAAACTGAGAAAAAGAAAACCCAGAAAATAAACTTCGAAGAAACGAGGTTGTAAGCATGAATTAAAAGAAACCGGAAATTCAACAGGAACACAAAGGCGAGTAGCCATGCCAGAACGGCCAGGTTAAATCCTAACCGGCTTGAATGAAGATTAAAAGTCAATATAAAAAGACCAACGATGGAAAGTATGAGGTACAACTGGTATCTCTTTCTGCCAACGAAAATATTCAAAGGCTCAAGCAAAAGTGTAATAAGGAAAAAATAACCGGTGGCAACGCAACTCAATACGATAAAACCAATAACACTGTAAATGTTCAGCGTAAAGAAGTTGATCACATCAAATGAGATCTGCGAGTCGGCAACAAGGCTCTGCACGGTGAAACTTCCCAACCACGTAAACAAATACATCAGGGCGCAGATAAAAATGATTGATGCATACCGGTAAATTTCAGATTTGAATTTTATCCTTGAAAAATCAAATTTGAAATGATTACGGACAAACAAAACAACCCAAATGAAAAGAATCGAATTGATCAGCAAATCACCTAAGGATCTTAAAATAAAATTAGCCCCATAAACCGAAGGATCAAATAACTCAAGGTTTTTAAAATTAATCGGGATCGGCAGCAAATAACTCAGTATCCTCAAAAGAATAAGAGGAAAGATCAAGACAGCTAATCCTGTCCAAAAACCTTTTTTAATAACATAATAAGAAGCCAGCCGCTGAATAAAGAAGAGTATCAGGATTGACGCAAGAATGCGCAAAATCAGTGCAACATTGTTATCGTGCTGAACAGGGTTGCTCAACTGGCGCAAATAAAACAAAGGAGCGCCACGGAAATCTTTGACCACATAACGGGTAGGCGTACTCGAAATATCATAGGTCTTTTCGATATTATTTTCGGCAACAAACTTATTTTGCAGGTATTGATTTTGGATGTAGTAATTCCATTTAACAGGAATAAGGAAAATGATTTTATAAAAACCGCCATCCGAACTTTGAAATATTTTCTTATTGGTAACATACCAACCGTTCATCAGTCGCCGAAATCCGATTCCGGTGTCGGAATGTAAAACAAATGAGTTCGGTTCGATCACCTGAGTATTCCAAAAAACAGGAGTCAGATCATTTGCAGACCCAATTTTGTAAATGAAAATATAATAGCTCTTATCGACCAGCTTTTCTAATTGCTTTTCATCGTATTTGCCCTTGATGAGTTTATTGATCCTCGAAGTGTCAATAAAAAAAGAATTAGTCTTCGCCAGCTTATTATTGACGTCCCTTTGAATCGCCTTTTGTGCTGCATTGGAGGGAGAACTGCCACTCCAATAATTGTCCACGATAAACGCAAACGTGAACAACCATGCTGCTATGATCAGCAGGAAGGAATTTCTTTTAAGAAAATTATTATTCTCTAACCAGGTCAAGTTTGAACGTTTTGTTTTTTAATTTCATTCCATATCGCATCCATTTCTTCCAGGCTCATTTGTCCCAGGTCTTTGCCTTTTTCCTTTACCGCTTTTTCCATCCGGCTGAAGCGATCAATGAATTTTTTATTAGTGAGCGCCAATGCATTCTCAGCATCGATATTTAAAAACCTTACATAATTGATCACTGAAAAGAAAAGATCGCCAGCCTCTTCTTCTACCCTTTTCTTCTCGCCTGTATCTACTGCTTCAAGCAGCTCGAGTTTTTCTTCTTCCACTTTGTCCCAAACCTGTTCTTTGGTGGCCCATTCAAACCCAACCTGTTTTGCCTTTTCCTGTATACGCATCGCTTTTACCATAGCCGGCAATGATTTAGGCACTCCACTCAATACAGATTTTTTCCCTTCCGCCAATTTTATTTGTTCCCAGTTCTTTTTGACATCCTCTTCATTATTCACCTTCACATCTCCATAAATATGCGGATGTCGTTTGATCAACTTTTCACAAATACCATCGACAACATCGTTGAGTGAAAATTTGTTTTTTTCGGCGGCAATTTTTGAGTAAAAAACAACATGCAACAACAAATCCCCAAGCTCTTCACGTATGGCGTTCCAGTCTTCATCGGTAATAGCATCTGCAAGTTCGTATGTTTCCTCAATAGTTTGTTGCCTCAAAGTGTGAATATTTTGTTTCCTGTCCCAGGGACATTTTTGCCTTAGTTCATCCATTATTGCAACCAATTTCTCAATATTCGGATCCTTATTCATTTAAAAAAATTATTTATATAAAATAGAAGTGTAAAAAAACCGTTTTATGTTTTTATAATTTCCGGTTAAAAATAGCAAACAAAAATTGCATAAGAGATTATTGAATTATTTTACACTCCTCAATTTTGCGAACATCGTAACTACTTATTCATTAGAAAAAATGCGCACCAATTCTTTATCCATTTTATCCTTGCTGTTCCTTGTTTTTTGTGGAAATATTTCAAAAGTCAGTGCACAATATTATTACAAAGATATTTTGGGTACGGCCAAAGACAACAAAGAGTTTTCTATACTTATAAAAGCAAATGTCAAAGACATAAAAATAACAAGCTTTGACGAGAATGATCAGCCAAGCAAAGGCTTTTTTTGTGAAAAAAAAATAAATAAAAATTTCTCGCAATCCAAACTGTTGACCAATTCAAATATTACCGGCCAATCGTTGCTGGTAACTGATTATAACGACAAAGGACAAGTGGTGAAAACTACTACAACCACGCCCTATTCCACAAACATTGTTGAATATAAATATGATGACACCGGCGATATTATTTTTATTTCTACAAAGACAAGTGCCGGCGATGACAGCAACGGTATTTCGGAAACACATGAATATTCTTACGAAAATGGAATTCCTCTAAAAATGGTAAGGAAAAAGAATAACGAACTTATTTCAACAATCACTTTTAAAGCAGACAACAAAGGAAATATTATTGAGGAAGATCCATCCGGAAAAAGTAATGACAAAAAATATTATTATTACTACGATGACGAAAACCGGTTGACGGATGTTGTCCATTTTAATGTTATAGCAAAAAAACTCTTGCCGGATTATATGTTTGAATATGACAACGAAAACCGCAAGCCGAAACAAATGATCTCAGTTGATGAGACGGGTAGAAATTATTTTATATGGCGCTATGCTTACGATGACAAAAAATTGCCCGAGATTCAGAAATGTTATTCAAAGGAAAAACAACTGCTCGGTACAATACAATACGACTACATTCAATAACTCTTATACTAGCTGTGAAATATCGAATAAAATTATAAAGATAGACAGCAACACTGCAAGCAACATCAGGAAACGCATCGTTAATAATTTCTTCTGAAAACTCCTGGAGGCAAGAACAATTGCAATAAGGCAGAAGAAAATCGAAATAATATTTACTACCCTGATATCTTTAAAAAGTCCCGAAAAATAACCAAGAAAAGTTTCCTGCTTATCAACATCTGCCATATCAGAAAACCGGATACTTATGGAAGTCCAGATGATAAATAAAATCAGCGGCGGTAATAAAAACAAGATCGACAATGCAGCTGTAACTTTTTTTTTGACGTGCGTGTTTGTTGACATCATCTAAAGTTTTGATTACTTAAAAGTATAAGAAAAACGATAACCTGCAAAAAACCGGTTTTGCATTTACCAAAAACCAATGGCACTTTTTAAAACAAATAGCTTGTTTCTTCCTTCCTATTTTCGGATTTAACAAATTTTGTTTTTTAATACAAAGAAATGAAAACCAACATTTTATGAAGATTCAATTTCGCTGATAATTTTCTGGGTAAATATTTTTATTTAAGAATGGCATGATTTTCGACTTTATAGTACATATAATCGAAAAAATATTCTATAGCACATTCTTACTCTCGAAAAATAAACCATTTATAATCCTTTAAAAGTTACCCATTTTTTAATCCTTTAAAAACTTCAATTATGAACGAGTATACAGAGCAAACTGATACTATCCGTAAAGAACCGCGTGATTCAAAAAATTTGGTCATTGGTATCCTGATAGCAGCCATTGTGATCCTTGCAGGTTTTTTCATTTTCGACCATAGTAAGTCGAATGAACATTTAAAGCAACAGCAAACAGAAGTTGCACAAATCACTTCTGAAAAAAGTAACATTCAATCCAGCTTCGATGCATCACTTGCACGGCTCGATTCAATGCAAACTGTGAACACTGACCTCAACAGTAAACTTACGGCCAGTAACGAGGAAATTGCAAAAATGAAATCAGAGATCAGAAGCATTCTTCACAAAAGAAATGTTACAGCTGCTGAACTTTCGCGTGCACGCACATTGATTGGACAACTGAATGGAAAGATCTCTGATCTTGAAACCCAGGTAGCGATGCTTCAACAACAAAACGACAGCCTGCAACAAAATGTAGCAGTACTCACTACCCAAAACCAGACTTTGTCACGCAATCTTGATTCAACGACAGTTGTAAATACTGGCCTCACCAAGAAAGTGGATGTGGCTTCAACTCTTAATGCTGATAACATTTCCATCACACCTGTTAAGATCAAGAAAAACGGGAAGCAGAAAGAATTGACCGTTGCTAAGAGAGTTGACAAACTTTTGGTGAGTTTTGATGTTAGCAACAGGATTGTAGAACCAGGCACCACCGACTTATACGTTGTTGTAATCGGTCCTGATGGCAAACCCGTAACAACACCTGATTCTTCAGGAAACACCTTTATGACACGTGACAACAGCAGCCAGGTATTCACCGCCAAATTACCGGTGGCACTGGAAACCGCTAAAACAAAAAATGTACAATTTGCTTTTTCTCCTGCGGGACATTTTCAACAAGGTGATTATAAGATCCAGATATATCAAAATGGATTTTTGATTGGTGAAAAAACACGTTCACTGAGAAAAGGTGGCTTGTTTGGATAAACTTCAATTAAATTTTTTCCTGTATCTCTAAAACCAGAAAAGGCAATCGTGAAAAATCACGGCTGCCTTTTTTATTCCTATTAATTTTCGCATATCCCTACACGTTACACTTCCTCGAAATCAATTTTTTACTGACAATCAAAATAGTTTTATTTTCATCTCCAAAAAAGAAGGATGAAAAGAATTTTGTTTTTGGTTTTGGTACTAAGCACAGGTTATGCTCATGCTCAAAAGACCGACAAGCACTTGCAGCAAGAGATTGCTAATTTATTACAAGGCTTTCACGGAGATGCCGGTGTCTTTGTTTATGATTTGAAGGGAAATAAAATAGCCGGCGTAAATGCCGACACCATTTTTCCAACAGCCAGCATGGTAAAAGTGCCGATCTTTATCGGGCTGATGCACAAGATCCACAACGGCGAATTGAAATATCACCAGGAAATGCTATTTACAGACTCCGTTCGCTATTCAGAAGGACAGGAAATTCTAGCTTCGTTTAAAGACAGTATGAAAATCCCTTTGAATGAATTGATCATGCTGATGATGAGCATGAGCGATAATGGTGCTAGCCTTTGGCTGCAGGGCCTATCCGGCGGTGGCACTCAAATCAATAAATACATGGACAGCCTTGGAATGAAATACACAAGGGTAAACAGCAGAACACCCGGAAGGCAGGAGAATTACCACATGTATGGTTGGGGACAAACAACGCCGAAGGAAATGGCAACACTGATGAAAATGATCATTAACAACAAGATCATCAATAAACAAATCAGTGAAAGAATGTTGCGAATGATGGGCCGGCAGTTCTGGGATGAAGATGCCATGTCACAAATTCCACCAAATGTTTTTATTGCTGATAAAAGCGGCGCCGTTGATGCCACACGAGATGAAGTTTTGTATGTAAACGGACCACATCCCTATATTTTTTGCATTTGTACAAAAAATAACCAGGACACCAGTTGGGAAACAAACAATGAAGCATGGGTTATGACAAGAAAATTATCAGCCATGCTGTGGAAATATTTTAACCCGCACTCGAAATGGCAACCGGAAGCTTACCTGCAGTAATCGCATCTTTTTTGCGAAATAAAAATCCTTGATAATTGTTTATCCACTGCTTTACGGCGGAAAAAAGATTCTTGATTTTTGTCGGTTTACTCAAAAGGATTAAAAAAACATGCTGCCCCGAAGAATTGCGGGGCAGCTTTAATTTTATTCTTTTACAAATTTCATCGTCTTCGTTTGATTGTCCGATCTTATTTGCAAGATGTAAACACCTGCTTGAATGTTCAAAGGAACGGAGGTTATTCCATTTGCAGCTTGAACTTGATTTCTATAGAGCTCTCTTCCATTCAAATCATGAATAGAAAGCAATGCTGGTTGTTTTAAACCATCGAAACTGATCTTTAAAATGTTATTTACCGGGTTGTTCATTATTCTTGCAGTCCATTGATCCTCGTTTCCGATCTTCAAAAGAACAATGTTGCTGAAAGATTGTTTTCCATCCAAATCATTTGTGATCAAACGGTAATAGATAACCATATTCGAACTGTTGATTACACCAGGATCAATGAATGAATAATTGTTCTGCTGGTTTGAATTTCTTTTGGCATCAACGGTACCGACAAATATCCAATTTATTGCGTTTGTGCTTGACTGTACGGTAAAATCTTTTGTATTTATTTCCTGCGCTGTTGCCCATTGCAATAAAGCATCATTGCCTTTGCAGGTAGCTGTAAAGTTGAGAAGTTTGACAGGCGTTGTAGAAAAAGTTCCGTCTACAACGAACAAGTCAGTTAATGAAGAGTCAGCTGGGCTTGCATCTGTTGCACCAAAAAAGAGATGTCCGTTATTTACAAAAAATAAAGCCGGATCTCCATTATGGTGGTTCGGAAAAATATCATAAACCATGGAGGTTGTAGTACCATCGGTTTTCCAAAGTTCATCACCATTTGTTCCGTTATCAGCAGCAAAGAAAAGATAGGAAGAGGTGAACAAATAACTTTGATTGGAAGTAATTCCGTCATTGCTACCGGGATTAATATCTTGAACCAATTGAATTGTTGAACCGTCAGATTTATACAATTCATTTCCGTCCACATCGCTGGCAGTAAAATAAAAGTAGCCGTTATACAATCCACCTCCGGTGTTCAAATAAATTTCAGGAACATTCCCGTTGACGTTTACCGGAAAATCGTGAAAACTCTTTGTTCCGCTGCTTGTTCCGTCAGATTCGTAAAGGCTGAAAATCGTACTTCCGTCTGAATAGGGAAAAATAAATTTGGAAGATAGATTAACCGCATCAACAATTAAAAAAGATGCGAAACCGAAAGTGTTAGAAAGTGTTTTTATAAAAGTCGTATGAGTAGAGGTAGCATCAGTTCCATCTGTGCTCCAGAAGGCGTCACCGGTGTGAGTACCATCGTTTATCAGGCAATAAGCGCGGCTCCCAAAATTATGAAACAAGGTAAAAGTTGAATTCGTAATAATTCCGAAAGCCGGTGTGATGTTACTAATTAGCATTATCGTTCCACCAGCTGTACCGTTTGTTCGCCAAACCTGCGTTGTCAATCCATCAGCAGAAGTAACCGTAAAAAGCGCGTTACTTCCTAAAGGAAAAAATCCACGAGGGCTTGAAGATGTGGCTCCCGAATTTATATCCTTTAATAAACTTGTCGTTGCACTTGTACCGCCCGAAATCCAAAGTTCATTCCCTTCTGTTGCCGTATGGCCATCAAACAAAAGGTTAGTACCATTGGAAACCAAAGAAAATGCTGTTGTATCAATACCGCTCCCTGTTCCTGAAACAATATCTTTTACGTTGGTAGTGTTGGCGGCTGTACCATCGGTTTTCCAAAGCTCGCATCCTAATGTGGAAGTAACAGCCGCGAAATAAACATTGTTATTTAAAACCGCCATTGTGGTTGCTATCGGTTGACTGTTAGCAGTTCCGGGGTTAATATCTTTTATCAATTTTGTTCCGGCGGCAGTGCCATCTGTAATGAAAATTTCCTTTCCGCAATTGGGTGAAATTCCTTTAAAAATAAATTTATTATTGAGCATACTTCCGTATCCAATGTATTTAATGGTATCGGAGATTTGAACCGTTCCAACGGGAGTACCATCAGAAACCCATAAAGAAGAATCAAGTGTAGATTCAAAAAGTGCGGTGTTCGTGAGTGAAATTATTCCGGTTAAATCTTTGTTGGAGTTAACTTGTGTTACTTGTTCCTTCGAGGAGAAAAAAGATAAAAACAAGAGAAGCATTAGTAATCCTTTCTTCATGATCGTAATTTTAGGGGTTAATGAAAAGAACTATGGAAATGACATTTAAAGTCCATTTAGTATTTCAACAATTGAAAGGAAATCAGGAATAGAAAGAAGTGAATTAATTAATCAACAATACACAGCAGAAAGTCGGCTAACGCGTTGATTTACATTTCTCAATAATTCACAATATAAAATTAAGGGAAAAGTACTTATAAATAATATTATTTTATGGTAGGAATCTGGCTGTTTTACCTGAAATGTTTACTTCAAAACTTATCTCCTTATTTTGTTATTAAAAATAACCTTGATCTAAAATTCGTTATCCGTTAATGGAATGATAATAATGAAATAAAATAGTAAACTTAAGCATCTTATTTGCGTCTTATTATTAAAAGAAAAACAATGAAATATTTATACTACTTGACAGGCTTGCTCATCGTGATGACCGTCGCATCGTGCAGCAGTACAAGATATTACCAGGACAATCCCGAAGCTTACAACCAGGATTATGATCAGCAGCAAATGATCACTTACCAGCAATTTTATAACGACCTGAGCCCCTATGGCGACTGGATCGATTATGGAAATTATGGGTATGGATGGATTCCATACCAGCAAAATTTTCGGCCTTATTATACTAATGGCTACTGGGCTTATACCAATTATGGTTGGACGTGGGTTTCAAATTATAATTGGGGTTGGGCACCTTTTCATTACGGAAGATGGATACACGATTTCCGTTATGGTTGGGTATGGATCCCAGGATATCAATGGGCTCCCGCATGGGTTGCGTGGAGAGGTGGAGGTGATTACTATGGTTGGGCTCCACTTGGCCCGGGAATGGATTTCGATATGAATGCCGGTTCTATTCCTTATAATGACTGGACTTTTGTGCCGGGCCGTTACATGAATAGTCCACGCGCTTACAAATATTATGTTCAGCCGGACAGAAATTCTTATATAATTAATAACACAAGATTAATTAATAATAAAGTCGTAACCCGCTCCGTAAACGGAACAAGGAATCTTGATTATAATGCTGGGCCGCCGGTGAGAGAAGTGGAACAAACAACCGGGGCGCCGGTCAGGAGACTAAATGTTCAGACTTCGAACAATCCCGAACCAACAAGAGTTGCTGGTTCTACAATCCGGGTTTTCAGGCCAAGTGTTAACCAGGCTCCTTCAAATGGTAATCCTCGGCCGCAAAAAATCAGAAGCACAGAGGAACAAAAGAATAATCCACCCGTTAGAGAATTTCCAAAAGATCAAACACCCCAGGTTTTGAAAAATGAACCTCCGGTAAGAAATAATCAACCTGCATTGACACCGGAGAACAGGAACAATCCACCGGCAAGGGTTTTCCCTCGAGCAAAGGAGAATCAGCCCGCTGAAAATAAACCGGTTGAACCTTCGCGTTCTGTTCCTTCCAATGACCAACAGAAGGAAAACAAACCTGTGAACCCTGCTCCTGTAAGGCGTTTCCCGGCTAATCCAACTCCGTCAGTGAATAATAAACCGGCAGAACAGCCAGCAAGAAATGATGCACGTCCAAACGTTCAACCTCAGAATAATGAAAAGCGAAACGATCAGCCCGTGAGAACCCTTTCAAATGATCGTCCTGCTGCTTCAAATGTTCGTCCTGCTGTACGGCCAAATGAATTCAAACAAAATGAGAACAAGATAAGCAGCAGGCCAGCTGAAACGCCACAGGAAATGAGTAAAATGAATAACCAGCAAATGAAACCGGCTCCGCAACCAAGAGTGCAAAACAATGCGCCGGTAAGGCAACCTGTCAGAACAATTACAAGAAATCCTCAACCTGCACCACAAAATAACGGGCAGGAAAAAAAAGACCAGGAAAATCAAACTACAAGATCAATTAGGCACTAGAAAAATAATCAGAAGTTAAGTCTAATAGTTTTAAAAGCATCGGGCAAACCGGTGCTTTTTTGTTGAAAAAAAATTTAGATTTTTTGTTAGTTTACTATCTTACGCAAATTGAAAAATTGTCTATGAAATGGAATGCCACACTATATGACAACAATCACGATTTTGTTTCGAAATATGGAGAAGAACTCATTACCTTACTTGACCCAAAAGAAGGTGAAAAAATATTAGATGCAGGTTGCGGAACAGGTGACCTGGCAGAACTAATCCGCAAGAAAGGTGCTATGGTAATGGGAATTGATAATTCCGCTGAAATGATTGAAGAAGCAAAGAAAAAGTATCCATTAATAAATTTTCAGCTTGCTTCTCTTTCTAACCTTCCGTTTGAAAATTCATGTGACGCTGTCTTTTCTAATGCCGTTTTGCACTGGGTTTTGGAGAAAGAAAAAGCTGCTGAACAAATATTTAAATCCTTAAAACCGGCTGGCAGATTTGTGGCAGAATTTGGTGGCAAAGGCAATGTTGCCAACATTGTAAGAGCGCTTAAAGAGACTCTTTTGAAGAACCATTTTTCAGAGCAGGCGGATAAGGAGGTTTGGTATTTTCCCTCTGTCGGGGAATATGCTTCATTACTGGAAAAGCAAGGTTTCTCAGTTGCATTTGCCGCTTTCTTTGACAGGGAAACTCCCTTAAAAGATGAAAATGGAATAAAGAATTGGCTCAAAATGTTTGGCCGGCCTTTTCTTGAAGGTTTGAATGAAGAGCAGCAAAAAAAAGTATTAAGTGAAACGGAAAAACAACTTTTGGGCACCAATTACAAAAATTCAGGTTGGTTTGCCGATTATAAAAGATTAAGGATTGTGGCCTTTAAAGGATGATTGAGTTAGACTATTTAAAAAAATAATTTTTCATTTAAAATTTGTGACTATATTTATTCCCTGTTTTTTTATTCTTTCTTCCTCTCCAACCATCATTAGACTTTATTTCTTTGGCAAAATTCTTTGCCAGGAGAAAATTATCCCTGATTGAAAAACCAAATTAAAAAGGCTGAAAATTTTCAGCTTTTCGCATTTCTCATAATCAAACCCAATATTTTTATCGCATCTAACGGTTGTAGGTAAACGCGAATTAACGCGTTAGTTTTAACATCACCACATCATGCACTCCTATCGTTGCTTTGAAGGGTTTTCGGGTGTCGCCTACATCCTGTTTTTTCCAAAGATCACGAAGATGATAATTATTATTTTTTGCATCTAATGTTTCATTCGAAACCGTGTCGGTAATAATTTGATCCTTCCAGTTAAACGTAAAATTCTTTGGTTCGTGTGACCGGTTTAAAAAACAAACAGCCCAATTATTATCGCTCAAAGGCTTTACATAAACTTCCACACTATCTGTTGAACTGTATTTGTATCCCTCGTGCCCCGCCTTATCCTGGTCAACAGCGATCACTTCTTTATTTGTAAGAATATCATCCGTTGCTTTTGTCATTTTGGTAATATCATTTCCTGCAATCAACGGAGCGGCAAACATGCACCACAAAGAGAAATGCGCACGGTCTTCATTTTGCGTCATTCCATTTCCTACCTCCAACATGTCCGGATCATTCCAATGTCCCGGACCCGCATATTTTCTCAAATCTTTCTGCTGATCGGCAATCAGCATTACACCAGCCTGTTTCCACGTTTTGTGATCAATGTATCCATCAAACACTGCAGAAATATCTCCTGTTGTGCGCCACAATTCTCCTATATTTTCTGCCCAAAGCCACGGCTTGTTCGTCCCCCATTCACACAAGCTAAAAACAATTGGTCGCCCTGCTTTTTTTAAAGCCTTGCTCATGGTGGTGTAGGCTTCTTTTGCATTGATTCCCTCTGTATTGCACCAATCAAACTTTAAGTAATCAATGCCGAGTGATGCATAAAATCTTGCATCCTGGTATTCGTATCCACGGGTGCCCGGATAACCCGCGCAGGTTTTGGTTCCTGCACAATTGTACAAACCAAATTTCAAGCCTTTTGAATGAACATAATCTACGAGTGCTTTCATTCCATGCGGAAACTTTTTTGGATCAGGAACGAGGTTGCCGGCAGAATCCCTTTCCATCGCCATCCAACCATCGTCCAAAACCAGGTATTGATAACCCGCATCTTTCATTCCTGAAGAAACCATTTTATCCGCTGTTTCTTTTACCAGTTTTTCATTAATGTTTGTCTGGAAGGTGTTCCAACTGTTCCAGCCCATCGGCGGTGTCATTGCAAGTCCTGCAAATTTCTGTGCGTTGATGGTTGAGAAAAAGAAGAGAGTAGTAATAATGAGTAGTAATCTGTTTTTCATATCAATCAATTTTCGTTTAAGCGTAATCGTTAAGATGATTTTTTATCAACCACAAGATAAACAATTGATCTGGGTAGTAAACCAATTTTTATCCCGTTTTTTGTTTCTGTATTTCCAGCCTTCCAACTTAGGAAATACATTAAATGTTATTATGATGGTATTGATTCAAGCATTCCAAAATCACCTTTGAAGATCCTAAATACATTCTTGCTCTTTCTATTCACGCAAAATCTTTTTTACTCCAGCTTATAAATAAATTCTTCAATCTCTTTTTTACGGGCACTGGAAAAACCTTTGTCTGATCCGATCTTTACAAAACCACATTTTTCCAGCACTTTTTGAGAGCCAAAGTTGTCAAAAGCTACCCGGCCAAAAATGGGTCTTGTATTTACGATAACAAGCAAATTTTTTAGCGCTGTGGTTGCAATTCCTTTGCCCCAAAAGCTTTTATCAATCCAATAAGTGATTTCTGTATCCCCTTCCAGGATGAATTTTGCAACGCTTCCGACAATCTTTCCGTCAACCAAAATTGTCTGCATATTTATTGTTGGATCATTTACGTGTTTAGAATAATTTTCGATATATGCTTTTTTGTTTGAAGGATCTTTTGGAGTGAAGGCAGCTAAGTAATTCGCCTCACTGTCGAGTTGAAACTCAAACAAAATATCCAGGTCTGATAATACTGTTTGCCTGAGTTTTATCTGTGTATTTTCCATCTGATTATTTTATAAAGATTTCATGTCCTTGGCTACTAAAGAGAGGTCATTGTTCAATTGATGTCCACCTGTTTTGATCTCACGAAAAATCCCAAAAGGTATTTTTTGCTTATATTCTTCAAATTGTGAGAATGGAACTTCTTCATCGTCTTTGCAATGATAAAAGAAAATTGGTGGCCCAATCGGTAATTTATCAGCAAAATCTTCATTCAATTTCAAACCTTTTTTCCATTCTTCATCTCCACTCCAGAACGGGGTTGAAATCAGAAAAATGCCGGAGATATTTTTCATTGGCTGATGTTCTGAAAGAAATTTTAAAATCATTGAAGCGCCAAAAGAATGTCCCACCAAAATCAATTTGCCTTTCATGTCTGAAATTTTTCTACCAATTTCTTTTGTCCAACCAAAATCCGGCGCTGGCAAGTCCGACTGAATCTCAGGATAGATGATGTGATATTCATTTCCGAGTTTTACTTTAAGTGAGGCAACCAATTTTTTGTCGACTTCATAGCCTCGCTCACCGCCACCTTGTATGAACAGTACCTGCTTCATCTGCGTTACTTCCGTTTTTTGCAAATTCTTTGTATGAAAGATTGAAAATGAAATCCTGCCTTAAAAGTTTGTTTACTGTTCGGTGAGAATTTATGTAACACTCTAGTCATTTTCGCATTTTCTCATTGTCAAATTTTCACATTAATCTTTGGGTTCCCACAGCTCAATTTTGTTTCCCTCCGGATCAAGAAGGTGAACAAATTTTCCATAGTCATAAGATTCAATGTTGTCTACGATGCTTACGCCGTTCTTCTTTAATTCCTCAACAAGCGCTTCCAGGTTATCCACCCTGTAGTTGATCATGAAATCTTTTGTGGAAGGATCAAAATATTTTGTCTTTTCAGGAAACGGCGCCCATTGTGTGCTTCCCTTTTTAGTGCTGTTGTCGCCTTCAAACCAGTTAAAGGTTGCCCCAAAATCATTGGTGTTTAAGCCAAGATTTTCATGATACCATTGTTTCATTTTGCCAGGATCTTTGCATTTGAAAAAAATGCCACCAATACCTGTTACTTTTTTCATTGTTGTTGTTTTGTCTTTGTTGGAAAGGATTGTTTTTAATGCAAAGCCTGAAATAAAAGATGCCGTAATGACTAGAAAAACTAATGATAATTTTTTCATCATTCTAAACTATTTGGTATTTACCGGCTATACAATGCACAGGTAATAAACTAAAATGTTTTTGTTTTATTCACTGTGAACTTTGTGCTTAGATTATTGACCTGAATTTTAAAATCACCTGCTTCCAATATTTTTTTATTGGCCGGATTTACGTAAGCAAGGTCTTTCATCGGCAAATGAAAAGTAACTGTTTTTGATTCGCCGGTTTGCAAATCAACTTTTTCAAACCTTCGCAATCTTTTTACATCGGGTGTGAGCGAAGCAACCAAATCAGAAACAAATAACTGCACCACTTCCTTTCCTTCGCGGCTTCCGGTATTTTTTATGGTAACAGAAATTTCAGCGGTTTCATCCGGGGAAAAAGAATTTTTATTGATCTTCAAATCACTGTAGGCAAAAGTGGTGTAAGACAAACCAAAGCCAAAAGGCCACTGAGGATTGAAATCACCGCCCTGTGGATTTCCTCCTCCTTCTGATGGCTTGTGAATATAATTGACCAGGTCATTTGGATAACGAGGATAAGTGATCGGTAATTTGCCACTCGGATTTACGTCACCGGTAAGGATATCGGCAAGCGCATCTGCACCAAAATTAGATGGAAGATAAATATCTAAAACTGCTGCTACACCCGGAACGATTTTTTTGATCACTCTTGGCCTTCCTTCATTCAAAATCAGGATGACCGGCTTTCCTGTTTTGATCATTGCCTGCGCAAGTTCAATTTGATTGGGAGACAAATCAACATCATTAATATTGCCCGGCGTTTCGGTGTAACTATTTTCACCAAGACAAAGCAAAATATAATCTACATCACTAGCCGCCTTCACTGCTGCATCAATATCCACCGCAGAATCCTGCGACCAGTTTCCTTTCATATTGTAAGAAACACCTTCATCATACTTCACATTTTCTTTTCCAAATTTATTCGTTATTGCCTCAAGGATTGTGTTGTATTGTTTCGCATAATAATCGGTTTTGTCGCCCTGCCAGGTATAACTCCAGCCACCATTCAAAGTACGCATAGAATTGGCGTTAGGCCCTGTTACCAATACTTTGGCTGTTTTTGAGATGGGCAAAACGTTGTTCTCATTTTTTAAAAGTGTGATCGATTCGGCAGCGGTATTATATGAGGCTTTATGAAATTCGTCACTGGCAAATTTTGGATAATCCTTTAAATAAGTCATTGGAGTTTTAAAGAGATCCAATTCTTCTTTTACACGCAAAATTCTTGTTACCGCATCATCAATCCTGCTCATGGAAACTTTTCCTTCTTTTACCAAAGAGATCAAATCGGTGCAAAATTCTTTATAATTGTAAGGGATCATCGACATATCAATTCCTGCATTGATCGCCAGCATCGTAGCGTCCTTAATGTTGCTGGTGATGTGATCGCGCCGGTAAACATTTTCAATATCCTGCCAATCGGTAACAATAAAACCGGTAAAGCCTAATTCATTTTTCATAATATCAGTTAGCAGGTGCTTATTAATATGAGTTGGAATGCCATTGATCAAAGCTGAATTTACCATCACAGTTCTTGCGCCCGCCTTTATTGCCGCAGCAAATGGTGGCAGATGATATTCCCGCAAATAATTTTCGGGGATCCATGCATCACTCCTGTCGTGGCCTGATTTGGGATCAGAATAAGCCATGTAATGTTTTACGCTTACCGCCAATTTATCTTTACTTCCCAACGGGTTTTGAACGCCTTTTATAAAAGCCACACCAAGTTGAGAAGTCAGGTAAGGATCTTCGCCATAATCTTCCCAAATGCGGGGCCATTGTGGATTTACACCCAAATCAAGCACAGGGGAAAAAGTCCATGGAACGCTTGCAGCACGTGATTCATAAGCGGAAATAACCCCTGCATTATAAACCAGTTCCGGGTTCCATGTGGCTGCTTGTCCTATCTCTTGGGGAAACAAAGTCGCATCTCTTACATAATTGCATCCATGGTTATCATCTAGCCCATACAAAACAGGAATCTTCCGTTTTGTTTCGTTTGCTGCCTTTTCAATCTGTCCAATTACAACATTCCATTGAGCCGCTGTCAGCGGAATTCCCGGCGCATTTAAGATTGATCCAATTTTATAATTATCTACGGCATCTTTTAATTTGGAAGGATCCAAAACAAAATTTTCGCCTTCAATTTTTCCAAGTGATTCAATGGAAACCTGAGCCATTTGACCCACTTTTTCTTCGAGCGTCATTTGTTTTACGAGTGCATTTACTTTGGCATTAATAGCCGCTTCAGTGGTTTGTGCGTGGCTTTTTAAACATGAGAAAATGATTAAGCAGAAAAAGCCGTTTTTGATGATTCTGAATAAGGGATGCATGATAGTTGCATTATTTAATTAGTGAATTATTTAATTATTGTTGAATTGTTGGTGCTTCCCTTTTTCTCATTTGCTCATTTCCGAATTTTCTCATTAAACTATTTTTTATTTTCCTTCCGAAAAGTAACTTCAACACTGTTTCCTTTTTCGGGTGCAGGTACCGTTACTGCAAACAAGTGATTGGACGGATTCATCTGAACCTTCCCTTTATCACACGAAATATTATTTTCAGAATATCCCTGCAATACTACCTGCTTTTCACCTTTGGCGAAAAGTACTTTTACCTTTAAATCTCGATCACCTGAATAAATTGTGGCAATTCTCTGTTTTCCTGTTGATGTGATCTTTGATGAATCTCCAAGAAAAGCAATTCCAGATGCGGTTACAGGAGCGATGATATAGTAAGTGTATTTTTCATCCGGCAAGGTTGAAGTGAACTTTTTGTCTGCAGAAATTTGTGAAACATTTCCATTGGATGGATTATAGATAACAACATTTGCTTTGAAGCCCATTTCGGATGGCGAAAAACCAAAATCCATTGTTGTTGCGTTTTCTTCTGCAAACGAAAAAAGATAACCTGTCGTGATATTTCCGTGTTTTGTGTAAGTGTATGCAAGAATAGGCTTTACCTGTTTTTGCCCCATCTCCTCATAATCCTGGTCAAGCGGAAGAAGAGGAACATCCGGCTTAATGAGAATTCCATCCTGGCGACAAGTTTTTAAAATATTTTCTTTACTTTCTTTGCCAATCGCATCACCTGTACCAACAGGCCCCGCGGAAAGATCAGCAAGAATCATATTGCCAGTTTCAGGGCTTTTGAAAACATCACACCATGGCCAAATGCCCATTTCAAATGCCAGTTGGGAAGTAAACAGAAAAGATTTCCATTTCTTCATCTCAAACCGGTCGTCACTGGTGCGTATGGTTGTCAAATTATTGTATTTTACTCCTTGTAAAAAATGCCTCGGCATTGCCATACAATATTGCAAATCGATTCCATCGGATTTTGCTGCTGACGCCATATCATCCATGAATGCATTGCCCACGGAAATATCAGAATGCATCTGCGGACTTTTTAAATAAATATAATTTAACCAGTCCTGCTCATAACAAATCACTCCTGCCCGATGGATATAATTCATAATATCCTTCCAATATCGAGGGTCGATTCCCGCAAATCCGGAAATCTTGTACAACTTATGATAAGGGCTCGAAGGATCGATCCAGCGGTTGTGCGTCACCAAAGGAACACCAAGTTCTTTTTGAAATGAAGCCAATCCATTTGGAAACAAATAAGGGTCAGCGCGGTATTCCATCAAGCCACCATAACGGTTCCATGGACCGGAAGGCAACCTTTTATTTTTGTGATCTGCTGTTGCGTTTCCATCCGGGTCAGTAATGGACTTTTCATACCACCAGCTATCCAGTTGCATGTATCCCATTGGTATTCCCTCCTGCTCATAGTGTTTCCTGAGCGCAAGTAGTGTTCCTTCATATCCTTTCGAACTATCGTAATCGTAATAATAATCAGCACCATTGTCTGTCCAGTACCCGTAATATTTAAGAACCGCATCTGCATCATTCGCCGGTCTTGTACGGTGATAGATTTTCCGTAATGAACTTCCCCAATCGTCCCATGTTTTGTCAATTCCTTTATCAAAAACCATTATGGTTGTGTGCGTAAAATTTTTCGGCAGATCTTTTACTTCTTCATTTAATTCACTTGCAATTTTTGCATTCCCGTCGCCAATCATTTTCGCCACCATAAAATCCGAAGCCGGAGAAATCACACAAGCATTGTCTTTTTTATCAAAAAAAAGCCATGGAGTTGAAGTTTGATTGAGCGTAAATTCAGGAGTTGAAAAATTCACGTCATGATAACTGAAATGAAACAAAGATGAGGGGACCTTTGAAAAATCAGGAAATGCAACAGGCGACTGTCCATTTGCACCTTCGGGAACTGATAAGGAAAAAATTACTGCAGGAGATGCGTCATACCAACGAATCATTCCTTTATATTCATTATTACTTTTCCAGGAAAATGAAACGGAATGAAACGCTCCATCAGCATCATTGCCATCAGAATATTTCACATTGTGTAACGGTTGCCCAATATTTCCGCTAAAAGTCCATCCTGTCTGGCTTGAACTTATTGAATACTTGCCCGTTTTAGCTTCAACCTTCACGCTTATTTCTTTGGTTGCGCCAGCCGAAGCAACAAAGCTTACTAATGTCAAATTGAAAAGGAGAAATAATGTTTTTTGAATTTTCATGAATTTGTGTTGTATTGTTCTATTGTTTTAATGCTTTATTGTTTTATTGATCCAAACAATTTTCACATTTTCGAATTTTCACATTTTCACATTAATTACTTCACATTTTACTGTTACTTACAAAAGCAATTCTTTTACTATCCGGCGACCATGATGGCGTATTGATCGTTCCCTGTCCTCCATATAAATAAGCAATGACTTTTAGTGGTCCGCCGGAAGCGGGCATCATCCGCAAATAAACATGTTTGTAAAATGGATGATCATCGGCTTTCACTTCAGTTTTTAAAAATGAAATGCAAACAATCCATTTTCCGTCGGGAGAAATATGTGGAAACCAGTTGTTGTAATCATCATTCGTCAGTTGCTCCTGGTCAGAACCATCAGGCTTCATACGATACAATTGCATTGATCCGCTCCTCACCGAATTAAAATAAATGTATTTCCCATCAGGACTGTACTCTGGTCCGTCATCCAAACCGGTGATATTGGTCAATTGTATTTCCTTTCCTCCTGAAGATGGAATTTTATAAATATCGAATCCTGCAGGCGTTGGATCGTTATTTCGTTTAGCCGTGTACGTTAGCCACTTGCCATCCGGTGACCATCCATGAAAATAAGACAAACCTAACAATGGAGTTATCAATTTGGGTTGGCCTCCAGAAATAGGAACCGTGTAAACAGTAGAACCTATTTTTCCATCAGGACCTGCAGCGCTCAATCCCAACATTTTTCCATCAAAAGAAATTACATGATCGTTATTAATGTCTTTTACATTTCCTGTTGGAAAAGGAATCGGCCGCAATGTTTTAAGATTAAATTTGTAAAGAGATCCTTTGGAATTATAAATAAGATATTTGCCATCTTTCGTCCAGTTGGGTGCCTGAAGCGATGCATTTTCTGAATATAAAATTCTTCTTTTGCCCGTCATCACATCCATTGATTCAATATTGCTTCCCAAATAACTCCGGTAAGGAACCAAATCTTTTGGCGCAGGAATAACAATTCTCACGTTTTCAAAATTTGCTTTTGCCACCAGATCTTTGTTGTGGGCACAAACAAATAAGCCTACATAAACGTCATTTCCCAAACCGCTTTCAGTTATCTCTTTTGAGACAAATGTTTCACCAAAATGAGCAACAGACATTATAAAAGTATCGCCCTTCCTTTCCAACTGGATTACATCGGGCGCATTAATATCAAATTGTTTTTCTTCCACATTTTGATGAGCAGCACTCCTGTATTGAAGCGATGTAAGGCCATTGCCGTGGATCGCTGCCGCAACCATTGCCGAACTCGTATCCAAATTCTTACGAACCATCCAGCCGAATTTTCGATGCTCCTCTCCTCCCGTTCCGGAAAACTTTCCACGCGCACGCAAAATAAAATCGCCACTCATTTTTTTGTACACATAATGAAACTCATCTTTGGTAAACCAAATATTACTTCCCGAACCGGAAACCGAATAATCCTGTGCGTCGCCATTGTACATTGCATTTCCTTTGTGAAGTACATTTCCAATATCCGTTTGCCCGTCAAAAATTCCAACCTTTTGGGAAAAGCCATTTAAAGAAAACAACATTGAAATGGCGATTAAAGCAACTCCATAAAAACGTTTGTTATTCATGCATGTAATATTTAAGATTAATAATCCGAATAATCAGTAGAATGCATAAGGATACTGTCGATGTGATTTACAGAAACATTGTTTTCATTGAACGGATCAGCAGAAATTTCTTTCCATTTTGGATCATTGCCAAAAACTTTCCATTGGTCATTACGGTCTTCGACACTTTTAAAAATGGGCATATACATCAGGTTTGGCATATGGCTTCCCGAAATGACTTCTGCATAAAAAACAGGATTAAATTTAAGTCGTGAAAAAATGTTCATCTCGTCTTTGTTGAACATCGCCCTTTTTTTATCGGCCAAATGCCATGTAGGACTTTCATAACTTCTTAATTCAAAAACACGGTTAGCATCTTTTGTCTTTGGAATATTCAGGAATGTTTGTCCTGAAAAAGGTTGGAGTAAAATCGATTCCAATCTTACAAAAGGAGGATTTTTGGCATCTGCATGTAAAAACTTTTCGCCTGCAGATTTAAAAGTTGCGTCTGAATTCAGGCGCTCATTTATTTTCATCCATTGGTCTAAAGAGGTAAAAGGAATCAACACATAAATTTGTTTATCAGCTGCGGTATCGTTGGCTATTGGTTTGAATACGCCAATATTTTTAATACCCATGCGATGCAAGGCCGGCAGATAAGCGTCTTTCAAAAACTCATCAGTCATTTGAACCTGGTTGTCATCTTTTAAATGGTACAGCCGAATTTGAAAAATTGAATTATTTGTTGTTTTACTGTTGGTGGGTTTACTGTAAATGCCTTGTGATATTACCAGGCAAGAAAAAAATATACAAATTATTTTCATTGTTAATTGTCAATTGTGAATAGTAAAGGGTGAAGGGTGAATGATCAATGGTCAATGGTCAATTGATGTTCAGTGGTCGGTCGTCCGTTGTCGGTTGTCCTTTTCTTTACACCAAATTCTTCTTTATATAATCAATGCTTTCTTTGATGCTTTTAAAGGGATCGCCCGGTGTAACATCCTGCTCCACGAAGAAATATTTCATGCCTGCAAGGTCTTTGTATTTAAAGATCTTTTTGAAATCAATAACACCGTTTCCCACTTCCGTAAAATTCTGTTGAGGAGTATTGTCCATATCCTTTACATGCCACAAAGGATAACGACCGGGATATTTTTTAAATAAAGCAATTGGGTCTTGTCCTGCTTTCCTGATCCAGTAAATATCCATTTCCATTTTAACCAGGTTCTTATCAGTCGCCATCAAAATATCATAAGGATATTTACCATCTTGTTTTTCAAATTCAAAATTGTGATTGTGGTAGCACAATTGAATTCCTGCTTTTTTACATTTTTCACCGGCCACATTCAGATCGTCTGCCACTTTTTTATAATGATCTAGTGTACCACGCTCTGAAGGTGAAAGCCAAGCGCAAACCATATATTTCAAACCAACTTCTTTTGCATCTTCGATTGCTTTATCCCAATCATGAAGCATTGTTCCCTGCATCACATGGCCGTTCATTTTATCTTCACCAAGCCTGTAGTGGCTGCTCGGCATCACCAGTCCATTGTCTTTCAAAACTTCTTTAAATTCTTTCGGACTCATTCCATAAAACTTTTCGTCACCAGTATAAGTGGCACCTTCCACTGATGTGTAACCAATTTTTGCCACACGCGCAAGTGTGCCTTTGGGATCTTTTGCCATCGCATCACGAACTGTGTATAATTGTAAACCAATCAATTGTTTTTTAGGCTTAAATGCTGAAGGAGCCACCATCAACCCAGCCGAAAGAAGCGCAGAGTTCTTCAAAAAAGAGCGTCTTGTTGTCATGTTTGTGTTTTTAAAAAGGATGAAATTTTTATTTTTTACCAACCTGATTACTACCAGGTTGCGCAATACTTAAAAGGATCAACAAGGTACACTTTTCTGAAATTATTTTCACTTAAGAAGAAAAGTTTTTTATCGCCAAGCGCTGCAGCAGAAATGTCGCTAACGTTATTTTTAATTTCATCGCTTTCAGATTTTGCGGCGTTGAGGAGATTTGTTTGAAATTCCTCAATCGCTGAGGGGGCCATAGTTTTAATGAACATAGAAATTAAGAACAGTTTTGTTTCCTCGCATTCATTTCAATTATTTGGTGGTTCGTCATTTCAAAATCCAGGCAACCATTTTTGAAAAGTGAACGATTAGTCTAACAATTACGCGTAAAAATTTTATTGTAAAAAGATCAACCATTCACAAAACAAAATCAAATTATGAAAACAAAATATTTCGCAATTCCGGTTGCTGTTGTTTTATCAATTGCTTTTGTTTCCTGTTCCAAATCAAAAAGTAGTTATGGAACTCCGGGAAACAACAACAACAATAATAATCCAAACAATATCACTATTTCAGGCATGGCCTTTCCGTCTAAAACTACAGTGAAATTAGGTTCTACTGTTACGTGGACCAATGCCGACCCGATGGCACACACTGTTACATCGGATGACGGTACAAGTTTCAACAGTGGTTCAATCGATTACGGAAAATCTTTTTCATACACGCCAACGACGGCCGGTTCGTTTGCTTACCATTGCAATTATCATTCATACATGACCGCCACACTTGTAGTTACCCAATAATTTTTGCAGAAACCCTTTGCTGATTATTCACCGTATCCTCAATTTTAACGATTGGAAAACTGCCGGGTAGCTGAAGCTGCCCGGCTTTTAAAATGATTTCAATGAGAAGATGGACAACCATAAATATCTTGCTGTTATTGATCATGGCCTTTTCCACAATCGCGCTTATTTTATTAATCATCTGCAACAACCAAGATCAAAACTTAGAAAAATCAAATTCTATAAAGGCAGACGCCGTCTCACTTTACCAGGAGCTTTCAATGGACAGTTTAAACAAAAAGCAGGGTTACGTAAATAATGTTTTTACCGTTTCAGGGAAGGTAAAACAGGTAGAATAAAATGAAGGAAAGGAGCAGGTAATATTCCTGGAAACCGGTGGCGGCGGCGCTTCTGTCTTCTTCTTAATTCCCCTTCTTTATTTCTGAACTAATTGTCATCCATTCTAATCAAGAGAAAAGAAACGCTCAAGATTTTACTTTAAATTATCAGGTAGAAAAAATGATCGGAAAGATTTGCCGGTTTTAATTTTCGGACAAGAACGAACTCAAAGGAATTGAACGTTTACATTTTTATGTAATGATCTCGTTGAATTCATTTACTCTTCTTAAACTTATTAGCTTTTAAAGTGAAGTGGATACCCGCTGTATTCAGTTTTACTTTTCCCGCACCAATGCCCGTTAAAGGCAAATCAACATAAGGTTGGGCAGCGAGAGAAAAATGGTTGCTGATCTTAAATTGGTAGCCGGCAGAAAGATCAATTACTGATAAATAATGTTTGTTCTGATTGGTGTACGTCCGGTTCTTTACATAGGTCGAACCACCGGGAACTTTATAAACATAATCATAACTTTCCTTCTTCATCAGGTAAGATGAAAGCCCCGCTGAAACAAACCAAAGATGATCATTTTTTTCCTTGAAGAAATAATCCAGGTTTAATGGAATTGCTACAACATTACAATTCGCATTGACTTTTTCAAGGTAATTATAAGTGGAACCAGGAGGAAAATAATAATCAGAAGGAGCAGCAGAATATATCTTTTTTGAGAAGAAAATTCCTGTATGCAAACCAAAATGATTTAAAAACCTGTAACCGGCAACTACACCCACATCAAGCGTTACTTTTCCATTTTCATTTCCTATAAAACTAATTCCCGGGCCTGCAGATAATCCAAAACTAAAGTGATCAGCAAAAGAATTTGAGCTTTTGTTCTTTTGTTTTTGTTGAGCGGATTTCAATTTTTTTGCAGCATCTTTTCTTTCAGTTGCAACAGCAGTTTCAGAAGAATCTATTGTTTTATCTTGAACAATATTTTTTTCATTTGTCGCTGAATCTTTTTTCTCCTGTTCAGAATAAAAATTCTTTTGATTTGTTGGTTTACTATCATAAGAACGCTGATCTTTTGGCGGCAGATTATTCTTGGCTTCTGCAACAGGTTTTATCTGATTAAAATTTTTCTTTTCAACCTTTTCATTGGCAACAAAAGAGTTTGACCGTGATGTTTGGCCATTAATTTTTGCATTCTCTGCGGAAATATTTCTTTTGTTTGTTGTGATAACTTCTGAATTATTTTTCGAAGCCGTTTTTGAAATTTCATTTGGCTCTGCCAATGATTTTTTAATTGAGCGGTTTTGATCAGAAGCCACATTTTCAGTTGTTATATTTTGTTTTGGATTACCAGTTCTATTGTTTCTATAAATGAAAAAGAAAACCAATACCCCAAGGATCAGGACAAACGGAATAAAAAATAAAAGCCTCTTCCTGTCCCTCTCGAGTGGAAGATTTTCGTCGAGCAACTTTTCCATTTTCTCCCAGGCCTTTTCATCAAAAGGAGGCTGAAAATTTTCTGCCGCGTCTCTTATTCTTTTATCGTTTTCATCATCCCACATTTTTGGCTATTTGAATTTTATTTTCGTTTTTTAAAATTTGTTTCAATTGTTGACGGGCCTTAAATAAATTTGATTTTGAAGTACCCACAGAAATATTCAATTGCTTCGCAATCTCTTCGTGCGTAAAGCCATCAACAATGTATAAATTCAGTACGGTTCTATACGCCGGTGACAATTGGCTAATTGCTGCAATTATCTCTTCGTAAGACATCCTGTCCAAAGCATCTTCCTCGTTGTCTTTTAAATATATAACTGAAGTTTCAAAATCTGTAGTGAACGAATGTTTGTTATTTTTTCTTGAATGATCAATGGCTGTATAGATCATGATCTTCCTGATCCAACCCTTAAAAGAACCTACTTCATCAGCATATAAAGGCTTGTAGTGATAGATCTCTTTAAAAATTTTGAGGAAACTGTCATTGTAGATTTCAAGTGCGTCATCATGACGATTGGTATAACGCAGACAAATGGACATTCCATAGCTGTAAAAAGAATTATAGATCTTTTTCTGGCTCTCCCTTTCATTTCGGGCGCACCCCATGATGTATTTATTTAATTCCTTTGCTGTCAACAACGTAAAAGCTTTCTGATTAGGAATCGTAAATAACTCAAAAAGGGTTGCCTTGGTAAAAAATTTCCTTTCCGGACGGATTCAAAACTTTTCTACACATATAAAGATAAATGGTCCAGGAGAAAGAAGAAAGAAGTAAATCATGGATCAAAAAACCAATCCTGCTTTTACAACCAGCCTATAAAATTTGAATTGATAATCACGGTAAGAAGGAGCACAATTGCCGGTAGGACAATAGACATTTGCCACGGTTTTGGCGGCCATCGATTTGTAACTGTTCCCAATCGTGAAAAGTAAGGAAGACTTTTTTATGAAAGGAAAAAGATAACCAATTCCTGAGGCCCAATACATTCCGGCTGAATAATAGAATCGTGAATAATCATAAAATTCCTTGCCTGCCTTTTTTTGAGCAGGAAGATTGGCTCCCAAATCCCCATAAATGAAAAGACGGTTTTCACTTCCAAAATATTTGCGGCGATCCAAAAAAACAGGAATAGTTTTAAAATGGTAATTATCCAGTTCAGCACCAATTCCCGCAAACCATGAATAGAAAACAATTCCGTTTGTAGAACCGAAACCGGTTTTTTCGGGACTATCGCCACCAATGAATGAAATGGTATTAATGGATTGAAAATAGATTTTCTTATGCTGCGCAAAACCAGTTGAAGCAATAAGTATTATTGTCAAAGACAGGAAAAGGCTTTTCATGTCACTGTTTTTTTGAAATAGAAACTTTGCTGAGGAAATGAATATTATTTGGATCGCTGTAATCATATTGATACAATCCATCCGCGGCAACCACAAGTGCAATGTGGTTTTTCGCGATCACATCATAAGTTTCGGGAAGTGAAATATGTTTCAGTATTTTTAAATTTAAAACATCTGTAGCGTCAAAAACTTTTAGTCCGTTATTTCCGTCACAAATAAATAAAAGGTCTCCATCTTTTGAAAGGCCACGCGGGCTTTCGAAATTATACATTTGAACAAGCGACGCATTCACCAGCATGTTGAGTCGCACGATATCCAGTTCATTGTTATAACCAAGACAGCTTGTGCCGGAGTGCAAAGTGATGTAAGCATATTCGCCATCAGTGATCACAGGATCACAGGCGCGGGCATGCGTAAATTGTCCAAGCTTCACCGGATTTTCAGGAAAACCACCCACTCCATAAATAAAGACGCCATTGTTGGAACCAATGAATAATTTATTTTCAAAAGCGTAAACAGTTTCGATATGAAAATCAACCGGAAGCTGTTTTACATATTCAGGATCATCTGGTGTACTGATTTTAAAAATGTTCAGATCTGATTCATCCACTGTGTAGAGATAATCGCTGATGATCGCAAAGCGCGACATGGAACCGGCCGTTCCAACCTGGGAAGAATTGGCCGATGGTACTGAACTTGCAACGCCGTTTGTTTGATAGGCCAGTCTGCCATCAAAATAAACCAACCTGTCGTCGCCACAATTTTCGTTGATGGTTGTGTCCTTTTTATCCCAACTTGCAATTTTATATTGTGGATTGTAGGCGATAGCAGAACTGTAATAAGGAAATGGAAAAACATTTTCCGAATACTTTTTTAAAACAACGTTTCGAGGGTCGCTGATGTCGAGTGTAACAAGGTCAGCGTAAGAATCTGCATAAAGCGTATTCCCTTTTACCGCCAGGTCAAAATTGCCGGGAATTTTTACAAACGCAATATTTTGAGGAGCCGCCGGATTACTGTTGTCAATGATATGAATTCCTTTTTCTACCTCGTTCAGGAAAATAAATTGGCCAAGCAAAACGATCTTTCCCGCATTCTCAACTTGCTCCGGAGCGCCGCTTTTTATATTTGCCTTCAGTTGCGCCGTGGTTTCATAAACAGGTTTATAAATAGTATAGTTATAAGTGTTTCGACAAGTATCTTTTACGCAACTATTCAAAAGAAAGAGTACGGAAAAAACGGGCAGCGCGAAGAACAAGGGAATTATTTTTTTCATAACAACCGCATTTTCTCACCTGACAACGCGTCGAAGAAAAGCGTTGCATTAGAATTATCTTTTCTTCAACAACACTTCTGCATGAATGCCAATAACGTGAACATGTTTTCCAGCATACAATCCTTTATGAGCCAACTTCGCTAAGCTATAAGAAAACTGCGGACCAATACGAACCGGATGTTGGTGGCGATTGAAAACAGCAACTGAAAAACCTGTTTGCAGATTTGCCTGGAATTTGTTGAAAAGATCATTTTGATGATACCAATTATTTCCCAGAGAATTGTATTGGAGTGCATTGCTTCCTACAAGATAAGCAGGAGTAATTCCGGCATCAAGAGTCACAGGTAAATTCCTGTTTCTTATAAACTGAAAAAAAATTTGCAGGGGCAGTTCAATAAAATCAAAATCATTCTGCGCATTATTTTTCAGTGATAAATGATGAAAGGATAGCCCGAGATTTACATCAAATCTTTTGGAAATATCTCTTTCTGCATATACGCCTGCACTCCAGGAAAATGAATTTTTAAATGGCGGTGGATTGGAGTTATAAAACCTGTTATAAAAAAGAGGTTGCGCAAAATTTGCCGAAGGGGAATAAAGCGTTGGTGCATAATAATGAGGAGAAGCCGAATTTTTGATCCACGATTCACCGGTAGAAGCCGAAATGCCGAATTTCCAGGAATGGTGGACACGAATTGTTTTTTTCTTTCCTGAGAAAAAGAGTGATGATCTTGAATTTAAAGTGTCTGGATTTTGAAGATCAATATTTTGATGATCAGGCAGCCACGCGAAAGTTAATTTTTTTGGGGTTACAAATAGATGGTTATCATCAGGTAATTCGGAAATGTTTTCTGCATTAAGGTAAGGGTTTTTCTGTGGCGAATTTATTTTACTATTCCCGGTATTTTGAAAAACCTTTTTTGAAGAATAAGATTTTGAACTGCTTTTATTGGTGCCTATTTCTTCCCGGCTAAAAGCGTTTGTATTCTTCTTTTCCTCATTAATGGTTTCAGAGGATACATCTTGTTTTTTGATTTTGGCGGCTTCATTTTTAGCGGGATTAAAATTGGGCACAATTTGTTTGTTCACCACTATGGAAGTATTTTTTTGAGCATTGAAATACCAAAATCCGGCACTCAAAAGAGCGATCAAAAATGTAACAAGTAGCAGAAGACGCCGGTCTTTTCTTTTTCTGTTGATTCCTTTTTCGACCTTGCTCCATACTTCTTCTGCCGGAGGAATTTTAAATTCTTCCAGCTTCTGTTGCACCTGCCTTTCAAATTTATTTGGTTCCATAATTCCCACTTTCTTCTTTTATTGATTTTTTTTCAATCCACTCGATCAACAGCGTCCTGGCTCTTGCATATTGCGACCGCGAAGTGCCTTCATTTATGCCG